>PEAG01000001.1 GCA_002753505.1 Magnetococcales bacterium HCHbin5
GGTGATTGGTGACGTGGCAATCGGTAACTTGCCAAACCGAGCCTACTCTTTTTCTACCCTGACAGCACCCCTTTCTGGCGTGCGATAATCATGGTCGGTGGACGAAACGATGATCAAGGCCACTATACCTCATGGCACTTTCGTCACGAAGAACGGCTGATGCAGTCTCGCGACTACCCGAAAATGGATGCTCACAAAAAAGAGCATAAGAGGTTTATTCTCCAGATACAAGATATACAGCGCAAATTCGAGCAAGGTGACAAATCGGCCCCATCAAAATTGAATGTATTGGTTAAAATCTGGTTGAGCAATCATATTCTGCACATAGACAATCAATTGGCAGCCTTCCTGTTGTATGATGGCCAAAGTGTTTAGGCCTGTTGCGTCCATTGTCCCTGGATGCTCGATTTGTTCGGTGTTTTTATTGTGTGGCATTAAACAGAACCAGCACAACACCTGGATCTTGGGAAAAAGGGAAATAAAATGAGTGCTAAAGAAATGCTGGCTTTTCGTGAAGAGTTATCCAGACAGGGAATTCTGTTCTGTTATAGTGGCTATATTACGGAGGAGGTTTTGTCCAGTATTGGCAATACATTGAAACATAAATTGGAGATTGATAAAACCGACAAAAGGGTTTCCCGTGGCGTATTTTCCTTGTTTGTTGAGCAGGTTCAAAATTTGATTCGCTACTCTGCTGAAGTGGAATCCAGTCATCAGAGTTCAGATCAACGCAGTATTGAACTGCGTTACGGATTATTAACTGTTGGGCAAAAAGAGGAACGCTATTTTGTGGCATGCGCCAACATGGTGCCCAATCGTGATGTGGCACATCTTCGAGCCAATCTTGCCAAAATAAAAGAGATGGACTCCGTCGGGCTCAAAGCCCTGTACAAGGAGATACTCAAGGGAGAGACACCAGAGGGCAGCAAAGGTGCGGGTGTAGGCTTTGTGGATATCGCGCGCCGCGCCACCAATGGATTTGAGTTTGATTTTGTCGATGTCGATTCGGAATTCAGCTATTTTTTCTTGAAGGCATATATCTGAAAACATGCCCTGATTGGCATAAGAGCGAGGTTAAGAAATTATGGATACCATCAAAATTGAGGCTTCAGAGCGGTCACCCGGGGTTGATTTTGACTTTGCCGGCAATATTTTTTCTTTGCACGGAGAGTCGTATCCTGAGGATGTTTCCGCATTCTATGGCCCGCTGGTCAAGGCTCTGCGGGAATATTTGGAACAACAAAATGGAGCCGAGATAACCTTTAATTTTGAGCTGGTCTATTTCAATTCCAGTTCGGCGAAGGTGCTTATCGGTTTGTTCGATCTGCTTGACTCTGCGGCGTCCGACAATCAGGTTGTCGTCAACTGGTATTTTGAGGAGGATGATGACAACATGAAGGAGTTGGGAGAGGAGTTTGGCGAGGAGTTGGAAAAAGCCACCTTCAACATGGTGGCAAGGGGTTGAATGGATGGAGTTTGACGGGTTTCAAATTGAGCAGGCGGTCATCGATGAAGGGGTATTACTGGTAAGGAGCAGACAAACCATGCAGACGGCTGTGCAACGGAAAAAAGAGATCAACCTATATGGTTCTGAGTCGGTCGAGTCCTCTTTCATGTGGACGGATGCCTTGCGTACCGGGCATGACGATATTGACCGGCAACACCAGGCCATGTACACGACTTTCAGGGGGGTGGCCAATTTGCTGGATGACCCCGACACACATGTCCGCTATTGGCTCGGAATGGTGGTTCGCGCGACGGAAGAGTATGTGGTTACCCATTTTGAAGACGAAGAACAGTTGATGGCTACGCACGGCTATCCCGACTATCATGCGCATAAATTGTTGCATATAAAGATTGTTGAGGATCTGAAGTCACATCAGGCCAATATCAAGCGGTTGACGACAAAGGCAGAAGAGTTGACAGAGGCCAGAAACCTGCTCAGGTTCCTGGGGGAGTGGTTGAACCAGCATATCCTGGAGGAGGACACCAAGTTTGTTGCTCTGATGCGAACAACAAAATGACGGCAGCCGCCATCAGTGCACGGTTGGTCGGGGTTGGGATTTGGATTTTTAAGGTGGATCGGTTTCCCTTTTGCGGTTGCAGAATCTCTCTGTTATGATGCGCCCCAGGTTTCGAGAGGCTATTGCATTTCAGGGAGTCGATAATTGATGAAAAAATTTTTGCACCTATGCGTTGCGCTGTTGTTACTGGCAGGCATCACCCCAACGGCACTTTGTTTTGGAGAGGTTACCCCTTTCGATGTGGCGACCTTGCCTACGCCGGATACCAAGAGCAAAAACAGTTTTATTGAATCCATGGGTCCAGGCAAGGACCGGGCCATGCTGGCCTTGCGCTATGACCGTCTCCAGGCTGTCAAGCACAACAAGGATTTGACGGAAGACAAGGAAGCGAAAGCCTTCCTGTTGACTGCGCGGGAGTCTTTCGTGCTGCCACGTAATCTTCCCCGGGCTTATGATCATGCTTTTCTCGATATTGGCTACGGCGTGACCATTTCCGGTCCACACCTGGTGATGCGGATGACCTCCGCCCTGGATGTGCAGCCCGAAGACAAGGTGCTGGAGGTGGGGACCGGTTCCGGCTATCAGTCGGCCATCCTTGCCCATCTCTCCAACCATGTCTACTCGGTGGAGATTATCGAACCGCTTCACGAACGCACCAAAGGGTTGTATAAAAAACTGGTGGAGGCCGGCGATCTGGAGTATCAGAATGTGCATCTGAAATCGGGAGATGGCTACTACGGCTGGGAGGAGAATGGCCCGTTCAACAAGATTATTGTCACCTGTGCCATTGACCATATTCCGCCCTCGCTGCTCAAGCAGTTGGCACCCAACGGCGTCATGGTGATTCCAGTGGGTCCGCCGGGCAAGCAGACCCTGCTGAAGGTTCAGAAAGAGGTGGATGCAGAGGGCAAGGTTGTCATCAGCCGCAAGGATGTCTACAACGGCAGACGTTCCGTCTCCTTTGTGCCTTTTACCAAAGAGAAAGGTGGTACCTGGAGCGGCAAGGGTAACCATTGAGCAACCCCTCCCAGGCTGTCGTGCCGGGAACCGCAGCCCGGCACCTCTCCTTTTTGCTTGCGGTCTTTTTGATTGCCGGTTCCATCATTGCCTTGCAGATTACCGTCATGCGGCTCTATGCCATCTCCGGCTGGGCCCATTTTGGATCCCTGGTGGTGAGTGTCGCCATGTTCGGTTTTGGCCTCGCCAGTACCGTCATGTGTCTGGGCAAGGATCTGTTTGAAAACCATCTCCAGCGGATCGCCCGGCTGGCTCTGTTGTTGCTTGGCCCTCTGACGGTTGTCGGCAATGTGCTGGCCCAGAATGCCCAGTTCAACCCCATCTTTTTGCTGGCAGACAATCGGCAGTTTCTCAATCTGAGCCTCAACCTGCTGGCCTATGCGGTGCCTTTCCTGGTGGGGGCTCTGCTGTTGGGCCTCTTTTTTCTCGCTGGCCGCCGATATTTTCAACAGACCTATGCTGCGGACATGACCGGTTCGGGGGTGGCGGGGTTGCTCTGCCTGGCCGCCATGCAGTGGTTGATGCCGGAGCGGTTGTTGTTGCTGCCGTTGTTGCTTTGGTGGGGGGCTGCCATGGCCTGGTTTCATGCCTGGAGGGACCGGCACGGTTACTGGCAGGTGACCCTGTCTGCCCTGGTTTCGTTGTCGCTGCTTTTTCTGTTGCCCCAGATTCAGGTCTCTCCCTACAAAGGGGTGAGCTACGCCAATAAATTTCCCGATTCCAAGCGCATCTATCAGGCGGCGGGTGCCCACGGTCTGCTGGAAATATTCAGCAGCTCTTATTTTCATTTTGCACCCGGCCTGAGCGACATGGCCTCTTTGAGCATGGAAGAGCTGCCGGAAAATACCTATATCAGCATGTACCTGGACAGCGATGGCCCCATCGGCATCATGAAGGCCATCCCGCAACAGCAGAACGACTATTACCGGTTTTTGCCCATGTACATGCCCTATCTGCTGCGACCGGCACCGGAAACGGTTTTTGTCGTGCAGTTCGGTGGTGGTATCTCCACCCGGGTGGCTCTGGCCAGCGGTGCCAGACAGGTCACCGTGGCGGAAGGGAACCCGATGATCCCGCAAGCCTTCTCAAGCGATGCCATCAAACGGTTCACGGGAGATTTCCTGGCAGATCCCCGTCTGACCCTGGCTCCCATGGATGGCCATCTGTTCATTCGCAGCAACACCCACCGTTTCCAGGTTATCGATCTCAGTCTGGCCGACTCCACCGGACTTTCCAGCCCCGGTGGCTTTTCTGTCACGGAAAAATATCTCTATACCCAGGAGAGCATGGCCGCCTACATGAACGCCCTGGAACCCGGCGGGGTGCTGGCCGTGACGGTATGGAACAAGGAGGATCCACCCAAATCGACCCTGCGGCTTTTCAATACCTTGGCAGCGGCCGGGCGGGAGACTGCCGGGGAGCTGGCGGCCGACTCTTTCTATGTGGTGCAGGTGTTTCTTTCCACCGCCACCGTGTTGTACAAAAAGGGCGGTTTTACCCCTGCCGAGTTGGCCACGCTGGATGCCCATGCGCAGCAGATGGCGTTTGATGTGGTCTACCGACCGGGAGAGCGTTTCCAGGGCGATGCGGCTGCCATGCTGGCAGGATTTCGCCAACTGGTGCTGGGAGGCAACAGCCCGCGGTCGGTGAGCAGCATTCCGGCAACGGACAAGGTTGAGCCGGATGGTGCGGAAGAGGGTACAGACCTTACGGTGCCCTCCTTGTATCGTCTGATGCTGGATCGCATGATGCATAATGAGCAGCAGGAGGATATCAAAGCCTACCCTTTCGACATTGCTCCCTTGACGGATGATCGTCCCTATTTTGCGGGCTTTGTGCGCCTGCAGGATCTTCCAAGCTTTGTCAACCGCCTGGAGGTTATCTCGGATGAGTGGGGCTATTTGCTGCTGTGGTTGACCTTGGGGCAGTCGGCTGTGGCCGGGGCGTTGTTGCTCTCTCTGCCCATTCTCTTTGGCTGGCGAACCATTTTTGCGCCCCAACCCGGCAAGCTCGGCATATTGGGCTATTTTGCCGCGTTGGGGTTGGGGTATATACTGGTGGAGGTGGCATTGATCGGCAAGTTTATCAATGCGCTGGGTAATCCGGTCACCTCCACCAGCGTGTTGATCACAGGTATGCTGATCAGTACCGGCCTGGGTTCGCTGTTCTCCGGTCGCACAGTGGAACGGGCCGCCATCGTCATGCCGCGCATTTTTTTGGCTATTGCAGCCATTCTGGTACTTTATGGTGTAGCCCTGGAGATATGGCTGCCGGTTATTGGTACCCTCTCCTGGCGCACTGCTGCCTGCATCCTGCTTTTGTTCCCGCCGGCCTTTCTCATGGGGTTTCCGTTTGCCACCGGGATGAGCTGGCTGGCTAAATTGGGCAAGGAGCCATTTTTTCTATGGGCGTGGGGAATCAACGGAATCTTTTCGGTTATGGGGGCAGTGTTGGTGCCCATCATTGCCGTGAATGTGGGACTGTCTGCCAACCTTTATCTGGCAGGAGCCCTCTATTTGCTGGCTTGGCCGTGCTTTTTCGCCCTGCTGCGTCCTGCGCCCACCCCCCGGGCCTGCTGTGGATCCTCTTCCTGACGGCGTCGGCCTTGCTGCAGGGATGTGCCAGCATGACCGATGAGGCAGCCATTCGCTATGAGAGGGTATGCCATAAAAAACCGGCCTGCCAGGTAACCCTGATGGCTCACATCCCTCATGCGCCTTTTCCCTACGATGGCCCGGTGGGGGACAGCGGTCAACCTTTTTTTGATCACAGTGATCCGGTCAGCGGCCAGCGCATGCATACGGTGGGCGAGGGGATTTATTATTCGGAATCTCCACATTATCGAAACAATCGGGTACTCATTCATCTGCCTCCCCATTTCAAGCCGGAGGCACCTTTCGAGATTCTGCTTTTTTTCCACGGTCACAATGCCGAACTCAACCGCACTCTGGTGGGGGAGATGGCCCTGTTGCAACAGCTCAACGCGGTTGATCGCAACCTGTTGTTGGTGGCTCCCCAGCTGGTTCTGGATGCCGCAGATTCCAGTCCTGGCAAGCTTTATCGGTCTCGGGGGGTTGATAAAATGCTGCGTGATCTTACGCAGGTGTTGGGAGAAGAGAAGGGAGAGAGCTTTGCGGCCCGTTTCGGTCGGGCCCCGGTGCTGCTGGCGGCTTTCAGTGGTGGTTACCGTGCCCTGGCCTACAGCCTGGAGCGGGGATTTGCCGACGAGCAGGAGCGGGACAAACGGGTGAAGGGCGTACTCCTGCTGGATGGCCTGTACGGTGAACTGGACAGGTATACGGCCTGGTTATGGCATCGGAACAGGCGCGGTTTTTTTGTCAACTTGTACGGTCCTTCCAGTGCCCCCTTCTCCCGGGAGTTGGAGCAAAAACTGGAGGCGGCCAGGGTGCCCTGGTCAGAGACCTTGCCCAAAAAGATTCGGTCGAGGGCCATCTGCTCCCTGATGGTGGAGACACCACATGCATCCATCTTTTGGCAGGGACCACCCCGCTGGCCTTTGGTGGAGATTCTTAAACGGCTTGCCACCTCACAGTCGCCCGGGAAAAGGGCGGATTGATCTCCTGGATGGTCCCAACCACCCTGTCTGCTCAGTCGTCGTGCAAATCGCGGGGTTGACCGGCCTTTTGCAGTCGGTTCCGGATACCTTTTTCCCACAAGCGCACCTCTCCATCCACAATTCTGAACAGGGGGTGTGCGTCAGGAACGGACAGCTCTCGCCATTGGGTCAGGGTTGCCGGATTTCGCACCGCCAGTTTTTGTTGCAGGTGCCTCCACTCGAACAGCAGTTGGCCTGTTGTCTCCTCAACCAGACCAACCGCCGCCGGGTGGCGGATTCGGGCAGCATCGAAGTGGTATCCTCGCCTTCGCGCCTCTTCCAGGACGCCTGTCAGATAACTGGCTATGGAGCCACGGGGATCCGGGCAGTCAAGCAGACGGAGCAGCTGTGGGTGTCTGCGATACCCCCGGGTTTTACCACACAACACGGCTTGCGCCAACAACGCCTCCCGCCACAGGGCGACAAGGCCCTTGGCGTCAAGATACCTGGGATGGAGTGTCCAAAGTCTCATGGATAAGCGGGTTGGTTGCGCAAACTTGTCTTCCGGGTTCAACCACCGCCGGCTGTCAAGACGCAAAAGATGCTGCTTTTCGTCTCGGCCAGCAGGCGGTTGTTGCTGTTCCGGCACCACATCGCTTGATCATAACCCATCAAAATTTTTCAAGCCAGATTTGGTGGAGTGGGAAGGGTAACTGTTTTTATCAGAAAAATTTCTCACGAACATCGGTGGTGGATTCGACACCGATTCTGTCAAAATTAAACTCAAGAAACCTTTTTGCCTTGCGTCTGCCCAGACTGTGCAGGAAGGTCAAATATTCCCAATCAGGGTTCAATTTGGATGAAACGCTGAACAGCCGTTCGTTCAATTATCGCGCTGATTGCGGGGCAGGCCAGCCTTGAGAATCTGCTCTAGCATGCGGGTGTTCATGCCTGTTTGTATGCCAATGATCCCATCCACAATCAGTTGGCATTTCATCTGCTCCTCTTTGCTGTAGTGGTGGAGCTTGATTGCCAGGGGGATGGTGATGGCATTGGCGACAATGGCACCGTACATGGTGGCCAGCAGTGCTGTAGCCATGGACGGGCCAATCTTGGAGGGGTCACTCATGTTGGAGAGCATTTCCACCATGCCAACCAGTGTTCCCACCATGCCAAAGGCAGGAGCCGCTTCACCCATGCTTTCCCACATGACAATACCAACATGGTGACGTTCAGCCATATACTCGATCTCTTTGCTCAATATCTCTTTCATCAATTTTGGATCTACACCATCTGAACAGAGCCGCAGAGCCCCTTTGAGAAAGTCGTTACTGGTTTGAACCTTTTCCAGTGCCACCAAACCGCTTTTGCGAGCGATATTGGAAATGTCCACCAGTTGCCCGATGATCTCCTTGATCTCTTCGTGGGGTGAAAAAAATGCCTTTTTAAGGATTTTACCGGATACTTTCAGGTCGCTCATGCCAAATTTGACAAACGTGCTGCCCAGCAAGCCGCCAAAGACAACAATCAAGGCATGGGTGCTGTAAAATAACGTGATGTTGTGACCCATGAGACCGAGTACCACACTGGCACCAACAACCAACCCGATAATAGTTGCGATATCCATCAACTGCCCTCTTGCATTAATATGTTGTCCCTGTGGACCCTTGCGGTTTCCCTACTCTTCTGGATTAGTCGTTTTCGATATTCTGATTTCCACGCTCTCTTGCTGCGCTTTGGCATCGGATTCCAACCTTTCATCCACTGTTTTGGTAACGCTGGATATTTGGATGCGGTTGGACAGGATACCGCCTTGATTTTCAAACAACCGGGCTATGCTGGCGGCCTCTTGGACGCTGGATTGCCAGTCAGGGGGGCTGCCTGCCCTCTTTGTGTGTAAAATGTTTATCTCTACCATGACGGGCAAAAGCTTGATAATGGAAGCGATTTTAACCAAATCAGCCTGAGCCGAATCCTCTATCGTCGTGCCTTCTGCCGGGAAAACGGCATTCCTGTCTATTTGAATAATAATGTTTTCTTCATCATCAATCAGTTTGGCCTGTCCCTGATCAATACGGAAGAACAGCACCTGCTCTACCTGCTCCTTGATCTGCATGAGCTGAATCTTTTTCTGAAATTCAATGGAGATCACATGATAACTTTTGGGAATGGGCGGTATACCCTCATCCGGGTTTTTGGAACCAAATGCATCCCGCAAGGAACCGGCGAGGGTCAAATATTTACCTTTCTCTTGTGTCGAATAGGCGACAATAATGACAAACAGGCACAACAGCAAAGTGACCATGTCTGCCCAGGAAATAAACCAGAGTGGCGTACCTTTTTTGCATGTGGGACATCTTTTTGTGTCACTCGCAGGATTTTCAGGGAATGGCTTGGCTTGACCATTTTCCTTGAATGGTTGTTCTGGCATATTACCTCGATCTGGAGATGTTCCTGTTTGGTGAACACAGGCCAAACCCATTTTCGACGGTAGTTGGCATGTGAAGCAATATCAGGCGACGCAAAATGATATACGATCCAATATTCGACAAGTATCAATTGTTGAGCGTATTGTATCAATTTTCTGTTATATATAACCTTTGTACGATCATCGACGACTCCTTGAATGCGTATCCGTGAGGCTTGAAGCGAAATCGCTTAAAGTTCAAGGCGTGTGTTTCAAATGGGTTATTTGTCTGTTGCTATGACCCTGATTTCAATTTTATCTTTTGTTGGCCGTTTTTTTTCCATCTGATCATCTCCCCGCGCCACGACTGGCAGAGTGGTTGCCCGGATACGGTCATTGGAAATATCGCCCTGTTGTTCAAAAAAATTGGCAATGGCTATTGTCTCTTCTTCCCCGGCACTCCAGTTGAATGGTTTGCCTGGTACGCTGGCTGGAATGGAACGTATCTCCAATGTGTTGGGTAAATTTTTGACGATTGCAACAAAATCGGCCAGCATGAGCTGGCTGGAGCTGTTCAGCGTTTCGGTGTTGGTTTGAAAAATGGCATCCCTGTTGATCTGCAACACAATACCCGTCGGATCCTGGAACGCATTCGCCTGTCCCTCATCGATCAAGGGCAGGAGGACCACTCGTACCTGTTCAGCCAAGCGGCCCAATTGAATGGGCCTCTGAAATTGCATGCCAACCGGGTTGTATCCCATGGGTGTTGGGCGTTTGCTTTTTGCTTGGCTGTTGCCGCCAAAGGAGTCTTTCATGGAGCCGGCCACTGTCTGGAACTTGCCCATATCCTGTGTTGAATAGGCAACGATAATGACAAACAGACACAGCAGCAGGGTGACCATGTCTGCCCAGGAGATAAACCATAATGGGGTGCCCTTCTTGCATGTCGGACACTTTTTCTTGGCATTCTGGTAGGGCAGATTCGGTTTTTCTTTGCCTGCCACTTCACTCCCGGACATCTTTTGCACCCTCCACTAACGGTGTATATCGATAGCAGTTCACAGACGCACCAAGGCACCCATCTCCACAACCCGATGCGGTGGCAGGCAAAACCAGGTTACTGCGCTGCTTGCATTGCGTTGCATCCACAGAAACAGCCGCAACTGCCAGAGAGGGGGTGAGGTTCGACATGGCGGTTTCAGATCAAAAACAGCACGCCCCAGAAAGAAGGAGGTCTCATCAGGGTTGGACCAGGTTCGGAACAGGGATCCCTCCTGCAGGGCACGGGGCACATCCGGCGTTTCCGCAAATCCAAACCGGACAACCAGGCGATAAAAACCGTCACCCAACGCCTCTTCCTCCACCCGTTGGCCAGTAACCAGATAGGGCGTATCCAGGAATTGAACGGAAAGGATGACCACCATTTCGTGGATAACCCAATGATGTTGCAGATTTTGCACCAGAGGACGCGGTGCTGCGGTTTCGTGGGTGGTCATGTAGATACCAATACCCTGTGCCCTGGGCACCGGATTGGCAGCAAACTGGCGCAAAAAGGGTTTCAGTGGAATTTCATCCTTGTGAATGGCCTCCTGGGAAAGTACCAACCCTTTTTTCCAGGTAGACATCAGCAGAAAAATGGTACTGCCCAACAACAGGGGAAACCATCCTCCCTCTGGAATCTTGAGTGCATTGGCTGCGAAAAAAGCGGTGTCAAACAGCAGAAAAAAGAGGGTAACAGAGAGAGTGGCCAGGGGTGTCCACCCCATCATACCGCGTAATACAATGCCAAAGGCCAAGGTGGTATCTATGACCATGGCACCGGTTACGGCAATGCCATAAGCGGAAGCGAGGCGGCTGCTGCTCTGGAACCCCAGCACCAGGATCAGAACGGACACCAACAGTATCCAGTTGATGGTTGGCACATAAATTTGGCCCTCCTCCTGTTCGGAGGTGTGGATCACCGTCATCCGGGGTAAAAACCCCAGCTGCATAGCCTGTCTGGCCGCAGAAAAAGCCCCGGAGATAACCGCCTGGGAGGCAATAACGGTGGCAGCAGTTGCCAATGCCACCAGGGGATAGAGTCCCCAGTCGGGGGCGAGCAGATAGAAGGGATTGGCTGCTGCGGCAGGATTTTGCAGGATCAGACCACCCTGGCCAAAATAGTTGAGGGTCAATGCAGGAAAAACCAGTGCCAACCAGGCCAGTCGAATGGGTCGCGCGCCAAAGTGTCCCATATCAGCATAGAGGGCTTCTGCGCCTGTCACCGAGAGAAACACCGCACCCAGGACAAAAAAGGCCTGACCGTGGTAGGAAACAAAAAAATCAATCGCAAATTGAGGGTTAAGGCATGTCAATACGATTGGATTTTTTGCAATACCGTTGAGGCCGAGGACGGCCAATACGGCAAACCAAAGAATCATGATGGGACCGAACATGGCACCCACTCCAGCCGTGCCGCGACGCTGCAAAAGGAACAGGGCGCAGAGAATACCCAGGGTAATGGGTAGTACCACCGGTTGCAATTGGGGGGTGGCCAGTTCAAGCCCCTCGACGGCGGAGAGGACGGAGATGGCCGGGGTGATCACCCCGTCACCGAAGAAGAGTGCAAGACCGCACATGCCTAAAAAGTGGATGACAATGCGCCATACGGGTGTGGCGTGGGGAGAGCGGGAGGCCAGGGCTGTCAATGCCATGATGCCTCCCTCTCCCTTGTTGTCGGCCCGCATGATGAACAGGACATATTTTATGGTGATTACCACTACCAGCGACCAAAAAATCATGGAGAGTACCCCCAACATGTCGGCTGTCGTGGGCAAGCCGTGGCCGGTGGCCGCCAGGGACTCTTTGATGGCATAGAGCGGGCTGGTGCCAATATCACCAAAAACGATGCCTAACGCACCAATGACCAATGATGGTACACGGCTTTTTCCCGACGAATCTTGCGTTGCTGACATGAAGCCTCACTGTAGAAAGAGTGGGTAGCGGAAACAAACGCCGCACTCTAGCACACTCCATCTCAGGGTGAGGTCAATTTTACCGGAGAAAGCATCAGGATTTGATCTTCTTGCCTCTTTGGATCTGGGTCTGATATACATGAATTATACTATAAAAATTTGTGTATTTTGGATGTAAACGTGAACAGGGCAACGTCCGTGCGCAGTCCATCGCAAACGATGGCATATTCAAAGCTTTTGACGGGCGCAAACTGTGCAGTAACCGTCGATGGTGTCAGCTATGCGACAGCAGCAGGGCAGGCGACTATCGGGACGGATAGCGGTGTGGTTCATCAAACGGTAGAGGGTCTGCCTCACTGCCATTTTTGCGTGATTATTGCATGGGCACTCTCGTGCCGTTCCTCTGCCTGAAGGCCTTGTCACAGAGACAACGCGCATCTGCCCCGTTCTGCACGACTGAAAACATGATATGCAGTGAAATAACACATGGAAGATAAATTGGTTTTCTTGATAGGCTCCCAGCTTTTTGCCGTCGGCGTGACGGAGGTGGAACGGGTATACCGTGCCATGCAGATTACCCTTTTGCCTGACGGTCCGAAACGACTGCTGGGGTTGGTCAACCTGGGTGGAACCATACTGCCGGTGGTGAACATGCGGAGCCGGTTGGCCATTCCCGACAAGCCGATTGAGCTGGATGATCGATTGGTGCGGTTGGGTGGGACGATGGCCTTCTGCTTTTTTGTCGATCGGGTCGTTGGTGTCAGTCGTTTTGCCGCAGAGGCCGCCCTGGATCCCAAAAAAATATATCCCCGACTGGAACAATATTTGTCTGGAGTGGGCAAATATGCGGGGGAGATCGTGCTGTTTATGAAAATGGCCGCCCTGTTTCCCGGGATCACTGAAGAGACGAGGAGTCTGCTGGATGAACGGGGAATCGACAGCAGAGCGCACGATGAATGAGTCGTTACCGGCGTTGGAACCGTCCGAGCTTGAGCCGTTGTTGCAGCTGATTCAGGAGGTGATCGGCATTCCGTTCCCGCCGGAGCGCAGGGGGGATCTCGCCCGGCACCTGCGGGAGATGACTCTCACCATGGGTTTCAAGGAGCAGCGGGATTTTGTCAACTGGTTTTTGCACGAGGCCCCACCCGCCAAACGCATGGATCTGCTGGCCAAACAGTTGACCATCGGCGAGACCTATTTTTTCCGGGATGAAAAAAATTTCCAACTGCTCGGCAAGGAAATCCTGCCCGCACTGTACCAAACCGATAGAGAGCGGATTACCCTGTGGAGCGCGGGATGCAGCAGCGGGGAGGAGCCTTATACCATGGCCATGACGATTGATATGGCTCCGTTCAGCGGCAGGGAGGTCAAAATTGTGGCGTCGGACATCAATCCTGTTGCCTTAAGGAAGGCACAGGCCGGTCAGTATACGGATTGGTCTTTCAGAAACCCGCCGCCGGGTGTTCAGGAAAAATATTTTACCAGAATCGGGCCGAATAAAGTGCAGATTGCCGGACAAATTCAGCAAAAGGTCTTGTTCATGCACGTGAACCTGGTGGAGGAGCGGTACCCGCCGCCACTTGACAAGCCTGCCTCCATTGATGTCCTGTTTTGTCGCAACGTATTGATGTATTTCACACAGGAAAAACGTGATTTTATTGTCAACAGGTTCAGCATGCTGCTGGCTGATGACGGTTGGTTTTTTGTCAGCCCCAGCGAGGCGGCCCTGATCCGGCATCCCGCTTTGAGTATTGATCGCGCTGCAGAGCCCAATATATTTCGCAAGCGGGTGCCTCCATCGCCGGTTCATGTTGTGCCGCCCAAGGTTTTTCATTCCCGCCCGCCGCCGCCGCCGCAGGTGATGCGGTTAAAACGGGAACAGGTCGGCAAAAAAGATCTGCCAAAACGCGGCACGGACTCCCCTTCAGGCATGCTTGCTGCGGTCCAACAAAAGGAGATACTGGAGCGGGCCGACAGGCTGTTCAAAGATCACCGTTTGACGGAAGCGGCCACCCTGCTGACGGATTATCTGGCGGTAAAAAACAGATCGGTTGCCAAAGAGGGGGATGCGGATCTGCAGACGGCGACGCTGCTGTTGGCAAGGATTCATGCCAATCTGGGCAGACTGGATCAGGCAGAACAGGGGTATCGGCGGGCCATCGTCCTGGATCGCCTGCGGGCTGACCACTACTATCACCTTGCCATCATTCTGCTGGAAAAAGGAGATGCGGACGGGGCGGCCTCCCTGCTGGGAAAAGCCCTGTTTTTGCAGCCGGAGATGGTGGTTGCGCACCTGCAACTGGCCAGCCTTTCGCCGGACAAAAAGCGGGCGCACAGGCATGCACGCACCGTTCTGGAGCTTTTGGCCAAGGATCCTCCAGAGAGCATTGTTCCCTTGTCCGACGGTTTGACTGTCTCCGCCATCACGCAGATGGCACGCCAGATAACAGGTACCCAGCATGATTGACCAACCCGAAAAGAGCATACAACAACTCCAGGAACGCGCCAAGCGGTCAGCCAGGGAGTTTGCCACCCGGAACGAGGAAGGCAAAATTTTCACCGTGGTGGAATTTTCCATCAATTCGGAGTGCTATGCCATTGAGTTGATCCATATTCGGGAAATATTCCCGTTGAAAGAGTTGACCGAGATTCCAGGGGTGCCCCCCTTCATTCGGGGGGTGGTCAACATGCGGGGGCAAATCATCTCGGTAGTGGATATACGCCAATTTTTTGAGCTGCCGGCAAAGGGTTTTTCCGATTCAAGCCGGATCATCGTGCTGCGTTCCCCGGAGATGGAGTATGGCATTCTGGCCGATGCCATTCTGGGTATTCGCGCCATTCCAGAATCGGAGACAGTGCCCGGCCTGCCTACATTGACAGGCATCCGGCAGGATTTTTTGAAGGCGATCACACACAATCAAACCGTCATCCTGGACGGCAAAAAATTGCTTTCTGATCCGAAAATGGTCGTCAAATAACGGGGTGACTCGCCCCTGGAACCGGGTTGAAAATCTTATCCTTGAGGTATGGTACGTACATGAACAAGCTGCGCATTGGTGTTCGATTGGCCCTGGGTTTTTTTCTGGTGCTGCTGATCATGGGTATCGCATTTGGTGTCTTCTTGATCCAAATCAAGGATGTGGAAAAAAAGGCGGTCCTGGTGCGCGACGAAAGTGTTCCCTTCGCCCTGTTGGTGGAAGAGATGACGGCGGATGTCAACATGGTGCAGCAGTTTCTGACAGACGCCTGTCTGACCGGCAACCCGAGATCGGGAGAGGAGGCGACGGTTTATGCCAGGCGGGTGCGCGATGGCATTGAAAAATTCAGGAAAATGTTTGTCCACGAAAACAGCCAGACGGAAATTCGCCAGGTTGATGAGATGCGTGGTCTTTTTGATGGACTCATGCAGACAGGACAAAAAATGGTGGATGTCTACCGTGCGTCGGGCAAAGCGGCCGGTGATGCCGAGATGATCCGGTTTGACAAGGATGCGGACACCTTCCGCGGTGCGCTTGAACCGTTCCGGAAATCGCAAGTGGAAGAAGCAGCGGAAAATCTTGCCCGGATTGTCAATACGGCTGACATGCTGACGCAGCTGATCTGGATCGTAAGTGTGCTGGCGATTGTGATGGGATCTGCCATCGCAGTGTATGTTACCCGCAGTGTCAGCAAACTGCTGGCTATCTTGCGTGAGCAGGCCGCGCAAATGATGGATGGCAGTATCGCCCTCTCTGCGGCCAGCAGCGAACTGGCCGCCACCGCCTCCCAATTGGCTGCCAGTGCGGCGGAGACATCCACGACCGTGATGGAGGTCAGCTCCACGGTGGAGGAGGTGCGTCACACGGCGCATGTGACGAGTGACAAAGCCAGGGAGATGGTGCAAGAGTCGAGATCCTTGCGGGATGTGGCCAGGACGGGTGGCCATGCCTCCGCCCAGTCGATTGCCGGTATCAGCCGGATCAAGGAGGAGATGGAGTATATTGCCGACAGCATCATGAAGTTGAGCGAGCAGACGCAAAATATTGGGGAAATCGTCGGTTCGGTCAACGACATCACCGACCAGTCCAACCTTTTGTCCGTCAATGCCGCCATTGAGGCAGCCAAGGCGGGGGAGGCTGGTCGGGGCTTTGCGGTGGTGGCTCAGGAGGTCAAAAGTCTGGCAGAGCAGGCGCGGGAGGCCACCGGGCAGATCAAGGTGATCCTGAACGATATTCAAAAGGCGACCGGTACAGCGGTGATGGCCACGGAGAGGGGCAACAAATCGGTTGACAAAGGGGTTGAACTGGGCAACGAGGCCGGAGAGGCCATCATGATGTTTGAGGCCAGCGTGGAGCGCAGTGAAATCGCTGCCGACCAGATTACGGCCTCCAGCCAACAGCAGTTGGGGGGGATGGATCAACTGGTGATTGCCATGGACAACATCAAGGTGGCGACCAACCAGAACAGTGGCGCGGCCCGTCAACTGGAGGATTCCATCAAGGCACTGAATGATTTGGGCAAAAACCTGAAAGATCTGGCCCAACGTTTTCAGGTATGAGAGAGCCAGCTGTGTCGCGTGCCTATTATTCGCTGCCGAGGAGTTGCGCATGAATGAACAAGAGCTGCTGAGAAGGCTCCGGGATGCCTTTCGCCAGGAGTCCAGTGAACGGTTGACGGGCATCGGCTCGGCCCTCGTGACATTGGAAACCGTTCAGGAGGGTGAGGAGCGCGCGGGGTTACTGGAGTCGATCTACCGGGACGCCCACAGTCTGAAAGGGGCGGCCCGTGCTGTCAACCTGAAGGAGATAGAGGCAGTCTGCCAGGGTTTGGAGAGCCTGTTCAGCGCGTTGAAGGGAGGAGGGATCGCTTCTCCCGAGTTGTTTGATGCCATTCACAAGGCGATCCGCTTCATGGAGGCCATTCTGGCAGGGGATCTGAATCTGCCTGTGGCCTCGGTCAAGCGGGAGCTGTCCGCCCTGCTCGGTGAGTTGGAGAGTTGTCAGAAGTCTGCCATCGGCAAAAGGAACGCTGTCGGTTTGACCGCTCCTGCTGCAGAGATTCGGCATGCAGAGTCGGTACCGGTCGCGCAGGCCATCGAACCGTCCCCTGTTATACCCGTTCTGCCCGTTACCTCCATCCCCCCGGTCAGCTCTGCCCCCCCGGTCAGCTCTGCCCCCCCGGTCAGCTCCGCTCCCCCGGTCACCTCTGCCCCGCCTGCACCACAGGCGGATGAGGGGCCCGACGCAACGGCGACACAGCCTGCGCCTCTTTTTCAGAAGGTGGCTACTGCGGAGAGCGTTCGGGTCTCTGCGGAGCGATTGGATCAGTTGCTGGTCAAGGCAGAGGAGATGATCTCGCTTAAGCTGATCAGTCAGCAGCATCTGCTCAACCTGCGCCAGACCCATCCCGTTTTTGATGCATGGCGGAAACGGTGGACCGAGGCAGAGAGTTGTTGGCGTGATCTGCGCAAAACCCTGTTGGCGGAGTACGGGGGTGAAATCGATCGGGAGCGTGCCAGCACTCTGGAGACCATTGGCAAATTTTTTCTCTGGCACCGGGAACAGCTGCAGGCGGTGCAGCGCGACATTCGTACCCTGGGCAAGGCCATGGACCACTCCAACCGCGCCGTTGGCCGCATGGTGGACGATCTGTTGGAGACCGCCAAGCAGGTGATCATGGTGGAGAGTGCCATTCTGCTGGATCCTCTACCCCGCATGGTCAGAGAGATTGCCCGGGAGCAGAACAAAGAGGTATCCCTGTCGCTGTCGGGTGGGGATGTGGAGGTGGATCGTCGCATTCTCGAAGAGATGCGCGACCCGATCATCCACCTGTTGCGCAACGCCCTGGATCACGGGCTGGAACAGGCGGAGGAGCGGTTGCGGGTCGGAAAAAGTCGGCAGGGGCAGTTGCAGGTTTGCGTTGCCCATACCGAGGGCAACCGGATTGAAATACGGGTGATCGACGATGGAGCCGGTTTGGACTGGGCAAAAATAAAGGAAAATGCTCTCAAAAAGGGGTTGATCACCCCGGATGAGGCCCTGTCGATGGCAGATGCTGCGGTGACGGAGCTTATTTTTCAATCCGGGATGAGCACTGCTCCCATTATCACCAACCTTTCCGGTCGCGGTTTGGGCATGGCCATCGTGCGGGAAAAGGTGGAAAAAATGGGCGGCCAGCTGACGGTGGAGAGCCGGCCGGGGGCAGGGGTGACCTATTGCATCAGCCTGCCGGTTTCGCTGGCCACCTTTCGAGGGGTGATCATACAGTGTGCCCGGCAGCAGTTTGTAATCCCCAGTCTTCATGTGGAGGGGTTTGTTCGGGTGGCCGGCAGTGCTGTCCGATCGGTGGAAAACCGGGCCACCTTTTTGTACAAGGGGGAACCCGTTGCCCTGGTGGACCTGGCCCAGCTGCTGGGGATTTCTGCCGGAGAGAGCAGGGAGGCACAGGAGACAAAAGCCCTGGTGGCAGTTCTGGGGATCGGCAAGAGGGTGGTGGGTTTTCGGATCCACGCCGTCCTGAAAGAGCAGGAGGTGCTGGTCAAGGGATTGGGCAAACAGTTGAAAAAGGTTAAAAATTTTTCCGGAGCAACCATTCTTGGATCCGGTCGGGTGGTGCCGATTTTGAATGTCAAAGAGTTGATCGAGTCGGCCATTCAGAATGTCGCCACCCTTTCCATAGGCGATCTTGCGCCGCAGGAGGAGAGCCGACGCAAATCCATTCTGGTGGTGGAGGATTCCATCACCTCTCGCACATTGCTCAAAAATGTTCTGGAAGCGGCCGGGTATATGGTGCAGACTGCAGTGGATGGGGTGGAGGGGTTGACGGCCCTGAAGGGATCGTCGGTCGATCTGGTGATTTCCGACGTGGAGATGCCGAGGATGAACGGTTTTGAGTTGACTGCCCAGATTCGCAGTGATGCGGCCCTGGCCCAGTTGCCTGTAATACTGGTAACCTCCCTCTCTTCCCGGGAGGACCGGGAGCGGGGCGTCGAGGTGGGAGCCTCCGCCTACATTGTCAAAGGCGATTTTGACCAGAACAATCTACTTGGGGTGATAGGCAGGTTGGTGTGATTGACGTTTTATTGGTGGACGACTCCGCAACAAGCCTGATACTGCTGAAATCGATTCTGGAATCGGATCCGACAATCCGTGTCACGGCGACGGCCCGCGATGGTCTGGAGGCCATTGAGTGTGTCCATCGCAAAAGGCCGGATCTGATCGTGATGGATATCAACATGCCCAGACTTGACGGGTATGAGGCGACGCAGCGTATTTTGCAGATCTATCCCATCCCGATCGTGATTTGCAGCGGGGCGTGGAAATCCCCGGAGGCTGTTCAAAGTTTCAAGGCCATCGATGTCGGGGCCGTGACCGCCATCTCCAAGCCGGAAGGGCCCGGCTCCCCCGATTATGCGGCAACGGTGGCCTATTTTATCCGTACGATCAAGGCCATGTCTGCGGTGCGGGTGGTTCGGCGGGTGCGCCAATTGCCCATCGGGGGGGTCTGTGCCGAGAAGGCAAACTTTGCTCAACTGATGCAACGTTATCGGCAGCAGATTGATTGCGTCGTCATGGGGGCTTCGACAGGGGGGCCGCCGGTGCTTAAAGAGATATTGGGCGGCCTCTCTCCCAGCCTCTCTTTTCCCATCGTCATCGTCCAACACATCACAATCGGTTTTTTGGAGGGAATGGTTGCCTGGTTACAGCCCAGCGTGCGGTTGCCGATCCTTATTCCCCAGCACCGGCAAGCGATGCAACCGGGATGCATCTACTTTGGTCCGGATCAGCACCATATTGGCATCCAGCAAGGTACCATTGTCCTGGATACGCTGCGTCCGCCCGAACATGGGTTGCGCCCCACCGTGGCCAACCTGTTTTTCTCGGCGGCGGAGCAGTATGGCAAACGTGCTGTTGGGGTGCTTTTGACCGGGATGGGGGCGGATGGAGCCAACGAGTTGCACAAAATGCGTCTGCAGGGGGCCTTGACGGTGGCCCAGGATCAGGAAAGTTCCCTCATTTATGGCATGCCGGGCGAGGCGGTCAAACTGGGAGCGGCGCAATTGGTGTTGTCGCCGGGGGAGATTATCACGCTCCTGAATGGGCTGTAAGTGGCTGTTGGGTGTGGGTGAGGAGTCAGGATGGCCGATATACTGGTGGTAGAGGACAGTTCAACCCAGGCTCTGCGCTTGTCCTACCTGCTGGAGGGGGATGGGCACAGCGTGCGCAGGGCGGTCAATGGCCGGGATGCCCTGCAACAGATAGCGGCGCGACTGCCCGACATTGTCGTCAGTGACATCACCATGCCGGTCATGAATGGCTTTGAGCTGTGTACCCAGTTGAAAAGCCAAGCCCGGACCCGGCAGATCCCGGTCCTGCTGCTCACCAATCTGGCTGATCCCAACGACCTGATCTATGGCTTGAATGCAAAGGCGGACAGTTATGTCACCAAGCCTTATGACGATCAGTTTTTGTTGATACGGGTGAAGGCCTGTCTGGAAAATGCCAGACAGAGCAGATATGACCGCTTTATCGAAGATGCGCCCCTGGAGATCTCGTTTGGCGGCAAACAGCACCGGATCACCGCAACCCGCGAACAAATCTTGCAAATTTTTTTGACCACGTATGAAAATTCCCTGTTGCAGACCCGTACCCTGGAAAAGCAGCAGGTCGCCATGGAGGAACTCAACGAAAAGCTTACCGAGAGTCTGGGGGAGTTGGAGGCGTCTGAGGAGCAGTTTCGCGGGCTGGTCCTCACCATTCCCGACATTGTCTACAAACTGGATCCGAACGGCTGCTTCAGTTTTCTCAACGACTCGATTGGCAGATTGGGATATGACAAGCAGAGCCTGCTTGGCAGGCACTTTTCCGAGATTCTCCATGATGAGGATGTGGCGGAGGTCAGCAGAGACCAGGTGCTGACCCGCATGGCTGGTCAAAAATCAAGCGGTCAGCCCAAGCTGTTTGATGAACGCCGGATCGGTGACCGGATGACCACCGGGCTGGAGGTCCGCCTGAAATCCAGTACCGGCAAGTCGGAGTATGCCAGTATCATCCCCATGAGTGAGCCGGAACTTATTGTCGAGGTGAACAGTTCCGGCCTGTATGGGGAGAGTGCCTGGAATGGTCGTCAATATATCGGTACCGTTGGGGTGATTCGCGATATTACCGACCGCAAGCGGGCACAGAGGGCGTTGGAGACGGAACGTGCCTTTTTAGGCAGATTGATCAACGCAGTGCCCATGCCCATTTTTTATATGGATGGTCAGCGGGAGATCAAGCTGGCCAACCACTCTTTTCTGCTGTTTTTTGGCCTGGAATCCGAAGAAAAAATCCAGCAATGCGGCGCGTTGTTGCAGGGGTTGGAGGATTTTCGGCCAATCATGGAGAGCTGTACGGCATTGCTGTCCGATGCGGTAGACGAGACTTTGACATTTGAAAGCAATTTGCTGGCCCAGGGGGCTGGCAACCGGGAGTTGATCGTTACCCTGGCCAAATTTCACGAGAGCAACCGGGATACGGCCGGGGTGATCGGGGTCTTGTCGGATGTGACCGAGCAGAGATGGGCGGAAAAACAGGCGATCCTGGCCAAGGAGGAGGCGGAGCGGATGGCCCGACTGGCGGAGAGTGCCAATCAGGCCAAAAGTGACTTTCTGGCCAACATGAGCCACGAGATTCGTACCCCGATGAACGCCATTATCGGCCTGAGCCATCTGGCGTTGCAGACAGAGATGACGCCGCGCCAGCGCAACTATATCCAGAAGGTCAACCGTTCCGCCGAATCTTTGCTGGGGATTATCAATGATATTCTGGACTTTTCCAAGATTGAGGCGGGCAAGCTGACCCTGGAGTCCATCGATTTTCGCCTGGAGGATATTTTTGACAACCTGGCCAATCTGGTGGGGATGCTGGTTCAGGAAAAAGGGTTGGAACTGCACTTTGATATTGAACCCGGGCTGCCGATGGCCTTGCAGGGGGATCCCCTGCGTCTGGGGCAGATTTTGCTGAATCTGGGCAACAATGCGGTCAAGTTTACCGCGCAGGGCGAGGTTGTGGTGCGGGTCTGCAAGCAGGCAGAGGAGGGAGAGCGGATCCAGTTGTTGTTCAGCGTCCAGGATAGTGGCATCGGCATGACCCCGGAACAGCAGGGGCGGCTCTTCTCCTCATTCAGTCAGGCGGACAGCTCCACCACCCGTAAGTTTGGTGGTACGGGTCTGGGGTTGGCCATCTCGAAAAAATTGTCCGAGATGATGGGGGGAACCATCTGGGTGGAGAGCCAGGCGGGGCAGGGCAGCACCTTTCATTTTACGGTCTGGCTGGGTCACAAGGCGGCCGCCTCCGACGCCCCGGTGCAGGTGGACAGGGATCTGGCCGGTCTGCGGGTGCTGGTGGTGGATGACAATCGTACCGCTTTGGAAATCATGGCCCATCACGCAGGTTATCTGGGTTTTCGGGTGGAGACCGCCACAAGTGGTCAAGCAGCTTTGACCATGGTGGCGGCGGCTGAGGCGGCCCATGATCCCATTGCACTCCTGCTGATGGACTGGCAGATGCCCGAAATGGACGGAGTTGCCACGGCGCATGCCCTGCAACAGGATGCCAGACTGGCTCAACCGCCGCTGGTAATCATGGTGACCGCCTACGGGCGGGAGGATGCCATGCAGGCGGCGGGGGATCTGCAGATCCAAGGCTATCTCTCCAAGCCTGTGTCTGCCTCCAGCCTGCTGGATGCGGTGATGATGGCGTTGGGTCGGGAAGTGGTGGCCGGACGACGTGCCCATCAGCGACTGGAGCAGGAGCAGGAGGTTGTGCAGCGGTTGCGGGGAGCCAGGGTGTTGCTGGTGGAGGATAACGAGATCAATCAGGAGCTGGCCATGGAGTTGCTGACCACGGCTGGCATGGTCGTCGAGGTGGCCAACAACGGCCTGGAGTCCCTGGATAAGCTGGCGCAGGGCAGCTTTGACGGGGTGCTCATGGATGTGCAGATGCCGGTGATGGATGGCTACACGGCTGCCCGGGAGATTCGCAAGCGGGCCGCCTGGCAAACCCTGCCGGTGATCGCCATGACCGCCAATGCCATGGCTGGTGACCGGGAGAAGGCGGTGGCTGCCGGGATGAACGACCATATTGCCAAGCCGATCAATGTGCGGGATATGTTTGCCACCATGGCCCGCTGGATCGTGCCGTCGGTACCCACCAGTGGGCGGGTTGCTCCGGCACCTTCCCCGGATCGGGGGGGGGATCCGCCGCTGCTGCCCGACGCCCTGCCGGGGATCAACCTGCATGACGGGCTGGCCCGTTGCAACGGTGATCGCGCGCTTTATCGCCGTCTGTTGGGAAAATTTCGCGACAATCAGGCGGGGATCCTGGAGCGGGTAGGGGCGGATCTGGAGCGGGGGGCCCGGGAGGATGCGGTGCGTCAGCTCCATACCTTGCGGGGTGTGGCGGGCAGCATGGGGGCCCTGGAGTTGCAACAGGCGGCGCAGGTGCTGGAGTCCGCGTTGCAGTCGGGAGATCAACCGTTGGATGCGCGGTTGACTGCCGAGGTGGCTGCCCGACTGGCCACTGTATTGGCGAGTTGCAACCAGGTTTTGTCCAGCTCTGCGGTGGTGGGCGCGACGGCAGAGGTTGCCAGCGGCCCGGAGATCAATCCAGAAACCTTGCGTGCAACCCTGGCGCGTCTGCAACAGTTGTTGGAAGAGAGCGATACGGACGCCCTGGAGGTGGTGGAAAGGCTGACATCGCTGTTGGCCGGACGACCGGAGATGCTGGTCACGCTCAACGGTCTGCATGGACTGATCGGACAGTATGATTTTGATGGTGCCCTGGGCGTTGCACAGGAATTGATGGCAAAGACCGGGCTGACGACAACCGCTTCTGGTAAACAGGTGGCTGAATGACATATTCCACACCAGACAAGGCCACCCTGCTCGTGGTGGATGATACCCCGGAAAATATTGATGTGCTGAGTGGCATTTTGCGTGGCAGGTACAAGGTCAAGGCCGCCCTGAGTGGGGAGAAGGCCCTGCGCATTGCCGCCTCGGACCCGCGTCCGGACATGATCCTGTTGGATGTGATGATGCCCGAAATGGATGGCTACGAGGTGTGCCGTCGGCTCAAGGATAATCCGGCCACGGCCCACATTCCCGTCATTTTTGTCACCGCCAAGATTGCGGTGGAGGATGAGCGGCGGGGGTTGGAGTTGGGGGCGGTGGATTATATCACCAAACCCGTCTCTCCCCCCATCGTTGAGATCCGGGTGCGTACCCATCTGGCTTTGTATGATCAACGTCGGGAGCTGGAACGGATGGTGCGCCTGCGCACCGAGGAGTTGTTGGCCACCCGGTTGGAGATTATTCGCCGCCTGGGGCGGGCGGCGGAGTTCAAGGATAACGAAACAGGAATGCATGTCATTCGCATGAGCCATTATGCCCGGCTGGTGGCGACCTCGCTCAACATTTCCGAAGAGTGGGCCGATCTGGTTTTTCATGCCTCGCCCATGCATGACATTGGCAAGATTGGCATCCCGGACCGGATATTGCTCAAACCGGGGCCACTGGATGAGGCGGAACGGCAGGTGATCCGCACCCATCCGCGGATGGGTGCGGAGATCATTGGCGAGCACAAGGCAGAGTTGTTGAAGATGGCCGGGGAGATTGCCCTGACCCATCATGAAAAGTGGGATGGTACCGGTTATCCCCAGGGCTTGAAAGGGGAGGAGATTCCCCTGCCCGGTCGAATCACGGCGATTGCCGATGTGTTTGATGCCCTGACCGCAAAGCGTCCTTACAAGGCGGCGTGGAGTGTTGAGAGAGCCGTGGCAATCATAGACCAAGAGGCGGGCACCCATTTTGACCCGGGTCTGGTGCCACATTTTCATGAAATTTTGCCGGAAGCGTTGGAAATCATGGAACGCTACATGGACCAGTTGGAGTGAACAGGTTTTGTGATGGATTGTTGCTTGATGGCAGTCACTGGTTTGAGAGATAAAAAAAAACCTTAAACATAAGGCATAATGGAATGAAAAGCAGATACAGTATGAATAATTTGCCTATTGGTGCTCGCCTGGGTCTGGGGTTTTTCCTGGTGCTGCTGACCATGATCCTGTCGTTCGCTCTCTTTCAGCATCAGCTCAAGGAGGTGGAAAAAAAGGCGGTATTGGTGCGCGATGAAAGTGTCCCGTTTGCCCTGTTGGCGGAGGAGATCGTGGGGTATGTCAACATGGTGCAGCAGGATGTGACGGACGCCTGTTTGACGGGCAACCGGGCCTCTGCGGAGGAGTCAACCCTGTATGCCAAGCGGGTGCGCGACGGGATTGACAAATTCAGGACCATGTTTGTCCATGAAAGCAGCCAGGCAGAAATTCGTCAGGTTGACGAGCTGCGCCATGATTTTGATGGATTGATGCAGACCGGGCAAAAAATGATGGAGGCCTATCTGGGAGCGGGCAAGGCGGCCGGAGATGCCCTGATGGTCAAGTTTGACAAGGATGTGGAGACGCTGCGCAGCGCGCTGGAACCGTTCCGGCAGTCTCAGGTTGATGAGGCACGTGACAATCTTGTCGGCATTGTGAAGACAACGGATCTGCTCAATCAGGTGATATGGGTGGTCGGTTTGCTGGCCACTGTGATCGGTATCGTCATTGCGGTGTTTATCACCCGCAGCATTACCGCCCCCATGTTCAAACAGATCGCGTTTGCGAAGAGGTTGACCGCCTTTGATTTGCGGGAAAAGGTGGATATTGGCCTGCGCAACGATGAGTTGGGGCAACTGGCCGAGGCATTGAACACCATGCTGGATATTTTGCGTGAACAGGTCGTGCAGATGACCTCTGGCAGTATCTCCCTGTCGACTGCCAGCAGCGAGTTGGCCGCCACGGTCTCCCAGTTGGCTTCCAGTGCGGCGGAGACCTCCACGACCGTGATGGAGGTCAGCTCCACGGTGGAGGAGGTGCGTCACACGGCGCATGTGGCGAGTGACAAGGCCAGGGAGATGGTGCAGGAGTCGAGATCGTTGCGGGATGTGGCCAGGATGGGTGGCCATGCCTCTGCCCAGTCGATTGCCGGCATCAGCCGGATCAAGGAGGAGATGGAGTATATTGCCGACAGCATCATGAAGTTGAGCGAGCAGACGCAAAATATTGGCGAAATTGTCGGTTCGGTCAACGACATCACCGACCAGTCCAATCTGCTGTCCGTCAATGCGGCCATCGAGGCGGCCAAGGCCGGGGAGGCTGGTCGGGGCTTTGCGGTGGTGGCTCAGGAGGTTAAAAGTCTGGCGGAGCAGGCGCGGGAGGCCACCGGGCAGATCAAGGTGATCCTGAACGATATTCAAAAGGCGACCGGGACGGCGGTGATGGCCACGGAGAGGGGCAGCAAATCGGTTGACAAGGGGGTTGAATTGGGCAACGAGGCCGGAGAGGCCATCGTGATGTTTGAGGCCAGCGCGGAGCGCAGCGAAATCGCCGCCGAGCAGATCACGGCCTCCAGTCAGCAGCAGTTGGGGGGGATGGATCAACTGGTGATTGCCATAAACAATATCAAGGTGGCGACCAACCAAAACAGCGGTGCGGCCCGTCAGTTGGAGGACTCCATCAAGGCCCTGAACGGGTTGAGCAAAAACCTGAAAGAGTTGACACAACGGTTCCAGGTGTAGGAAAGGAGGGGAAGCTGGCCATCCAAGCCTGTATATGGCTCTTCGAGTGCCATACTGACCGGCAGGAACCAAAATTTACACCAACCAGGGAGGTTGAACCTGTTCGGGCATCCGAAGCCATCTTAACGTGACAACGGCGATGGCACGGTGACAGATGTGCGCACCGGTCTGACCTGGTCCAAGGCGGTCTTGAACAGCAAGGTGACCCCCGAAGAGGCAGAGGCCCAGGCCCGCAACGTACGACTGGGCGGCCATGACGATTGGCGGGTTTCCACGGGTCAATCAACATCTATTGGGGTGAGGTAGATCTGGATTTCGCTCTTGTTATCCTCCAGTTCACGCAAGATGTTATTTTTTAGGACATCCACAATCAAATCCCCCTCATATACCTTGAGCCGACCATCCACGCCCACACTCAGTACAACATGCAACGCATCTCCCATGACTCTGGCACGCAGATAAATGATCTCCAATATCCCGGGTGATCTCTTGGTGATCCGATAAATCTGCTCCATCTTTTCTGCATCTGGCGTACTATCCATCAAACCTTTGATCGAATCGAGTATCAACTCAAAACCGATATGCAGCACAACCAACGACAAGGCAACGCTGGCCAATGGGTCGGCGATGGGGTAGCCAAAAGTGGCAAACAACAAGCCGATCAACACACCGGCAGAGGAGATGGCGTCCGAGCGGTTGTCCCACGCATTGGCCATGATCGCCGGACTGTTCAACTCGGTTGCAACACAGCGTTGGTCCCGAAACATGATTTCATTGGCAATAATGGAGAGGACAGCACCCAGAACGGCAATGCGATTGGGTGGTTCATAGCTGCCTTTCATGACGGTCAATACGGAATTGATCAACAGAAAAAAGGCACCAACCGCCAGAATGATGCCAACCAGAAAGGAGGAAAGAAACTGAATTTTGCCATGTCCGTAGGCATGATCCGAATCGGCCGGAGAGTGTGCTATCCGCATGCTGATCATCGTGACGATGGCCGCAATCACGTCTGCGCCTGAGTGGAAAGCATCTGCCACCAACGCGGCACTGCCCGTCATGATACCCAGGCCGCCCTTGAAAATCATCAGCGATCCGTTGACGACAATCGCATAATAGATAACTACATCCCGACATTGATGGCAGTGGGCAAATTTCACGGCGATGCCTTATGAACGCTCCACCTCTATTCGGATGATAGAGGTTTAAATAAAGAGGGCGACGATGGTACCTCGCTTTCCGTTGTCCGGGAGTGGTTCGCTTCGGAAATCAAGGCCAAATTTTTATGGCGTGTTTTCCGCGTACTGGGCCAGCTCTTTTTCCGGTTCGGTGGCTTGTTGTCGTTCCAGCAGTAATACGATAGGGCTGGCCACAAAAATGGAAGAGTAGGTACCGACAACGACACCACAGAAAAGGGCCAGGGCAAAATCGTGAATCACCAACCCACCAAAGAGCAGCAGGGCAACCAGGACCAACACCACCGTCAGCGAAGTAATGACCGTACGGGAGAGAGTGTCGTTGATCGCCTGGTTGATCGTCTCCGCCATGGACTGTTTTTTCATGCGCACCCGCTCCTCACGGATACGGTCAAAGACCACGATGGTGTCATTAATGGAATAACCGATCACGGTCAGTACGGCGGCCACGACAACCAGGGTAAACTCTTTCTGAGTCACAGAGAAAAGGCCTACTGTGATGATGGTATCGTGGAGCAATGCCAGGATGGCTCCGTAGGCGAAACGCCACTCAAAACGCCAGGCGACATAGATGAGGATGGCGATCATCGAATAGAAAACGGCCAAAAGCCCATTGATGGTCAACTCCGAACCCACTTGTGGACCCACAAACTCCACTCGCCGCAGTTCTGCGCCCCCTTCGGGGGAGAGGGGCAAAATCGCTTCCACCACACGGGCAGCCAGGGCATTTTGCTCATCGGTATTGGTGGCCTGCTTTTCCACTCGGATCAATATCTCCTCCGGGGCCCCAAACTCCTGAATGACGATGTCCCCCAACTCCAAATGGGAGAGTGCCAAGCGGATCTGATCCACGTGGGGTGGTTTGGCAAATCGCAGTTGCACCAAAGTGCCACCAGAAAAGTCAATCCCCAGGTTTAATCCCTGGACCAACAACGAGATGATGCTCAACAAGACCAGTGATCCAGACAAAAAAAAGGCCACCACTCGGAAACGGACAAAGTCAAATCGGGTCTTGCTTTTAATCATCTCCACGGCGCACGTTCCTCACTTTGGGACATCACGGGAATGTCAGGGTATGTGGTCACAACACTGGACGAGGATGTAGAACCTGACATCCACCCGTGCCACATCCAAACCCCCGGATACTAGCATGCGCAACATTAGAATT
The DNA here is from genome assembly GCA_002753505.1 of Magnetococcales bacterium HCHbin5. Taxonomy (GTDB): domain Bacteria; phylum Pseudomonadota; class Magnetococcia; order Magnetococcales; family Magnetaquicoccaceae; genus Magnetaquicoccus. The sequence continues at coordinate 28,953 of PEAG01000001.1, forward strand.
GGATCAATAATGATGGAAATTATATAAATAATTCATAAGGATCTCTGGCATCTGACACTGCCAGGTTTTTTTGTATGAAAGTTCGGACACCGGCTTTCCAGACCGTTGACACAAGGATGTTTTAAAGTTGCAGTTTATCGGGCGGAAGGAGAGCTGGCTTGGCTCCTAATCCCACGGAGCTACCCGGTTTACCTCCTCCAGGCTGGTCAATCCCCGCAGTGCCTTCTTGATGCCGTCGTAGCGCATGCTTTGATAGCCCACTTTCAATGCTGCTTCATAAACCTGCTGAGATGTGCCCCGTTCGATCACCAGTCGACGCATCTCATCGCTGACCGTCACCATTTCATGGATGGCCAACCGGCCGATATACCCCGTATTTTTGCACTGTTGACACCCATTGCCGCGATAGAACAGAACCTCTTTTTTTCCGTCCCATTGAAACAGCGCGTCCAGCGTCTTCCGATCTGGGGCGTAGCTCTCCTTGCAGTGGGGACAGATGCGTCGCACCAGTCGCTGGGACATGACGCCAATCAGGGAGGGTCCGACCAGAAAGGGCTCTACACCAATCTCAATCAACCGGGTCACCGCCTGCAAGGCACTGTTGGTATGCAGACTGGATAATACCAGATGGCCGGTCAGGGCTGCCTCGGTAGCAATCTTGGCGGTTTCCAGATCCCGGATCTCGCCGATCAGGATGACATCCGGATCTTGACGCAAAAAAGCGCGCAAAGCGACCGCAAAGGTCAAGCCGATCGCCGGATTGACCTGTACTTGGTTGATACCCGGCAGACTGTACTCCACCGGATCCTCAACGGTCATAATGTTGATTGCCGAGTTGTTGATGGCCTTGATGGCAGCAAAAAGCGTGGTACTCTTCCCGGAACCCGTGGGACCGGTCAGAAAAAATATGCCGTTGGGAGAGAGGATAATCTGCTTGACCTGATCAAAAATATTTTTTGAAAAATTGAGACTCTCCAGATCCGGCACCTCCCGCTGATTGAGCTGGGAGAGAAGACGCATCACCAGTTTTTCCCCGTAAATCGCCGGAACCGTAGAGACCCGGAAATCCAGTACCCGGCTGGTCAATTCCAGTCGCAACCGGCCATCATGGGGACGTCTCTGTTCGGTAATATCCAGGCCGGAAAGCACCTTGATCCGGGAAATAAAGAGCGTGAAAACCTCTTGGGAGAGTCGTCCCCGCTCCCGCAACATGCCGTCAATGCGAAAACGGATGATGCTATGGGTCTCGAAAGGCTCTACATGAATGTCGCTTGCCCCCTCTTTGGTGGCCAAGAGCAGCACGGCACGGGTAAGATCCACCATGGCCTGACTGCCCGCCAGTTTGGCCAGGGAGGAGGCACTGATCTCTCCCCCTCCGGCCTCGATCAGCAGGGAGATTGCCCGTTTGTCAATTTCCTGTAGCTCTCGCTCATCCTGGTACTGAATGTCGATGGCATCCTGGATGTCATCCGGCAGGGCGCAAACCGGACTGAGTGCCCGCTGGGTGATACGCTCTGCCTCTTGCAGGGCCGCTTTGTCGGAGGGATTGGACATGGCTACGGTGATGGTTTCGGCCCGGTGGCCGGTGCGTGTTCCCATTTGATAGACAAACATGATCCCATATTTGCGGGCCACGGCCTGGGGTAAAAGTTGCACCACCTCTTCCTGAAACAGTGAGTTGGACAGATCAATCCAGGCCACCCCGAAGGCGTCTGCCCACAACTGCGCAGCCTCTCGCCGAGGCAGGATCTGCTGTGTCACCAGATAGCGAAACAGACGCAGCGCATCCTGCTTGAAACCCAGCAGGCGGGTCATCTCCTCAGGAGGCAGCAGTTTTCTGGCCTGAATCTGCTCGACAAAGAGGGGATTTTGTATGCCGATCATTGGGATTGCCCCTTTTTTCTCCTCTTTTCAACCAATTCCTGAATCTCCTTTTGGGAAAGTTTTCGCTTGCGGGATGAGAGTTCGTGGGCCTCATCCATCTTGATCTCCGCCAGCATTTGCTCCAGGTCATACTTCATGAAGAGCCTCCTGTGATCACATGTGTCTGCAAAAAATGGCTCCAGGCTTTTTGAATGATCACTTTGATCTCTGCAATCGGGGTATCCTTGCGGATAAAATCGTAGGCTCCCGCTTCCAGACAATCCTGCACAATGCCCAGGGTTGCCAGCGAGGAGAGCATGATCACCAACGTCCCCGGATTCTCTTCCTGAATCGCTTTCAGGGTTTGCAGACCATCCATGCGAGGCATGTTGATATCCAGCAAAGTGATGTCCGGCTTGTGGACACGAAACAGATCCAATGTTTCCATGCCATTTCCGGCCTCGGCAACAATCTCGGCCTGCATGGCAAGCAACACCCCCTTCATCAGCTGCCGAATATGGGGTTCGTCGTCGGCAACCAGTACCCGCACCTTTTTGCTCATTGTTTAAGTCCTTGTTGTCTGCTGAACCAAGCCTGCAGGCCGCAAACCGGGCAACTGCGCCCAGAAACGGCTGCCACCTTGAACCGGGGAGTGTACCAGAATATCTCCTCCATGGGCATTCACAATTTTATTGACGATATACAGGCCCGTCCCGGTACCTCTGTTACCCACCGTCGGATCCTCAGCCCGCAAATCCAGCCACACTTAACAGGGGCAGATACATGCCCAAGACAATGCCGCCGATCATTCCTCCCAGAAATATCATGATCAGGGGTTCCATCAGGGCACGCAGACCGTCAACCGCCCGGTCCACCTCCTCGTCATAATAGTTGGCCAGCTTGTTCAACATAAAATCCAGATTGCCGGTGGATTCACCAATAAACATCATTTGCGTCACCAGAGGGGGGAAGAGCGCGCTCTTTTCCAGGGGATCGGTGAGCGTTCCCCCGTTGATGATGGAGGTACGGGTGGTCTCCAGTGCTTTTTTCACCACGCGGTTACCCGCCGTTTCGGCCACATTCTCCAGACAATCGATGATCGGGGTTCCGGCCGCCAGCATGGTGCTGAAAGAACGGGCAAAGCGGGCAACGGCGGCTTTGCGCAGCAACTCACCAAACAGGGGCAACAGCAGGAGAACGCGATCCGTCTGGTAATGCAGATAATCGCTCTTGCGGTAGCAATAGCCGAACAGTTTGAAGGTGAACACCCCGCCCAGCAGCACCGCCCACCACCAGGTTTGGGTGAAATCGGAAACAGCCACCACCATGCGGGTGGGAAGGGGCAACTCGGTGGCCATCGAGCGATAAAAGTTTTCAAAGACCGGTACTACCTTGACCATGAGCAGATAAAAGATAACAAAAGCGACTCCCAGCACGGCGATGGGATAGGTCAGGGCAGATTTGACCTTGCCCTTCAGTACAAGGTTTTTTTCCTTGTGGTTGGCCAACCGCTCCAGCACGGCTTGCAACACGCCGGATTTTTCAGAAACCCGCATCAACTGGATGGAGAATGCGTCAAAAAGGAGGGGCTCTTTGGCCATGGCGTTGCTGAGGGAGTGGCCCAGTTCAATGGCAGTGCGGATGCGGTGACTGGCCTCGTGGATGGCGGGCTTGCTGGAACCTTTGCCCACCAGGGTGAAACAGGTGGTCAAGGGCAGACCCGCATTGACCATGACCGAAAGCTGGCGAATAAAAAGCACAACGTCCTGCTCGGTCACCCGATTGGAACGGAACCATCCGCCTCTCGCCCGTTGGGTTACCTCGATATTGCGATATTTTTGCTTGCGCAGGCTCTCCAACACCGCAGAGGAGTTGGCCGCGACCATCTCCCCCTCATGCCGTGTGCCATCTGCGTTGGTTCCCTTCCAAACAAATACCTGCATCATACCTCTCCTTCAATCCCCCATCTTTCATGGTTGCGGGTTCATGGGCATAGCTCTGCACTTTTACCGTTTATTGCCCAGGACCCGCCCAGGCGATAATGGAACTTAAAGCCACGGTCCGGGCACTACCCGAGTGGTCCACCCAGGCACTTTGTACCCGCACCAACTTGTACAAAGGTGTCGTATTGGCGGTCACACTCCAACTCACCGTATAACTGGCACTGGGGGCGGAAAAACTGCTGCTGCCATTTTGAATGGCATCATATTCAGAGCGGTCACGGTAATGCCGCAACTGCTCCAGACGGGTACGGGCCAGACGTACCCCATCACTGTGCTGTCGGGAAAACAGATTGGCCTGTCCAATATTTTTGGAAAATTCCGCCGTGGTTGTCACGCCGAAGATGAGGATCAGCAGTGCGATCAGCACCTCCACCAGGGAAAACCCGGCTTCGCACAGTCTGTTCGGCACCGAGTTCACAGAAAGTCCCTCCAACTGCCCGGCACCCGACCCCCGCCACCACCACTGCTGAATTGATTGGTCAGTGCGGTCATAACGGCCGGAGTGTAAATAATATCAGGAACTTTGATCACAGAAAAATTGTTTTGCGCAATGATCCCCCCATACACGACACTGGATTTGGTGCCCGTGCCCGTACCAAAAAAATTATTGCAGTAGATCACTCCATAGATTTGATTGTTTGGGCTGATTTGACAATCCTGGGTGGTGATCAGAATCACCGGACTGGTCAGCGAACCGATAACATTATTCTCTGTCAACACCAGCGGGGTGGTAATCCACAGGGCTTGGCCGTGGATGCCATTCAGTTGTGCATTGCAGTCGGTTCCACAGGCTATGTTGGGCAGGGTGCTTTTTATTTCTGCCTGAGTGCCGCTGAAAAACAGTTGAAAAAAGGCATCCACACTCGCGGAGGCCAACGCGCCATCGTTTTGCCGGGTATTCGGATCGCTGGATGCGGTGTTGTAACTGCCTGTAGCACTGACCGTGCCAGAACCGTTGCTGTAGGTGGCACTGCCACCAGACCAGACGGTCAAATCGCTTCCCGGTTGGTTGGTATACGCATTGGTCACCTTTTCGTTCAGGCTGAGGCTTACCTGATTTTTGGCGATCAGGCTTGCCCGCAATGCCTGGGGAAAGAGGGAGGTTCCAGTCGTGACCCGCATCTGCACCACCCGATTGACTGGACAGTTCGTGTTGCACGGGGAGCAGCCATCGGCACACCCCACACTGGTGACCGTCAGCAATTTCAGGTTGTTGACCACCGGGTTGGAAAAACTGACCTGGAAACCCACTGTCACCGGCAACAACCCTGCGGGAGCCTGGACCGTGTTGGCATCCACAAAACCATCCTGCGGGGCCTCGTCGACGATGGTCTGGCTGGCAAAGGTGGCGACAGACAGTTGGGCCATGCCCCACTCCAGGCCCGCTTCCGCCGCTTCGGCTGCCTGAATGGCCCGATATTCATTGGCGGCGGCCTTTTGTTCCCGCAACAGGAGTTGAGCGGTAAAAATGGCACCCAGGGTGATCACCAGCAACACCCCCAGGACGATGCCCAGGGTGGCAATACCCCGTTGTTCGCGCATGGTTGCGCTCATGGCGCACTCTCCACGCTGCTGTTGCGCACCCGGATCAAAAGGGTATCGCTGCGCTGGATGGCCGGTTTTTGTTGCAGGTAGCCCCTCATCGTCACCTCCACCCGATAGTCTCGCACCAACAGATCCCCTTTGGTCGGGGTGGTGGTCGAACAGTTTGCGCCAGACCGGCTGAGATTGATGCAATGGTCAACCAGGGTGAAGAGCAGGGAGTCCATGACCAACGCAGCACCGGTCAATCCGGTCCAACTGCCTGCGTTGCAATCCAGCGTACCGCTGCCACCGGTACGCATCTCTACAGCCCCCTGGTTCAGGCGAAAACCAAACCGCTCATCCGGTGCCGACTGGTCCAGGAGGCCATTGCCATTCAGATCATAGCTGTAGGTGATGCAGGAGTTGCTGCTCTCCCCGGTTTTGTTGCCGATATTGAGCCGGTAGGGGGGGACGGTAAAGGGGTTTGTCGGCCCACTTTTGGCACTGGCGGTGGCATTGCCCCATGCCCCCGCCCGGCGCAACTCCCGGTCCAGCATGGCCAGCACACTCTGTACCTCCTGGTTCAACAGGTTCCGCTGCAGGGTGGTGGAGTAGTCGGCCAAGGTTCTGGTTACCGCGTCGGTCATCCAGGTCAGGAGCGTAATACTGATCGCCAAGGCAACCAACAGCTCCAGCAGGGTATGTCCTCCCTGGTTGTGTTGACCGGAGAGCGTCAACATGGCGGAAACAATGTACTATCGTTGGCACAGGCAGCGATTCGCCCTACCGGATTGAGGGTGATGACCACGTTGTAACCGCTGCTGCTTCGGAGCAGGAGAGAGCCCGTATTCACTGCCATTCCTCGGGTGGGTTCAAACCCGGTTTTGTCATTGACAAAAGTGGTAGAGAGCAGTTGTACCTGCTTGAAATCTTCAGCGGTGGTCAAGCGAACCACCCCGCCTATGGTACAGGTTTGGGGGGCTGAAGTGCAGTTGCAGGTTTGGGCGGGATCTTCGCTCAGACCATAACACCAGGCGGTACCCGTGGAAAAGTGTATCGTGACCCTCTTGTTGCGCTGTATTGCCTCGGAACGGAGCAGGTTCAGATCGCTGAGGAGGGTGGTGGCCGCTCCCCGGATGTTCTGCTTTTCGATATATCGTTGCCACGAAGGAACTGCCAGGAGTGCCAGGATGGTCACGAGGGAGAGCACCACAAGCAGTTCAACCAAGGTAACGCCCGCCTGTTGGTTACTGTTTGTTCCAACAAATTTTTTGCGCACTGGTCGTCACCACGGGACCGCTCTGGTTGAGTTGAATGGTACTGCACGCCTGGTCGCTGCTCTGGGCCGTGCCGGGCAGGATGGTGGCTGTGACCAGAAAGGTGGTGGCTGTGGCATTGCTGATGGCGAGGGCATAGTAGCCGCCTGCAGAGACCCCGGAAGGCCATACATCGGGCAACGCCCCGTAGGTGGTGTGGTCCGCCCGCCACTGCTCCTGGGCCAGGGCAACCATCTCCAGGGCGGCATGGGCGTCGCCCCGGCGGCTCTTGATCATATACTGGCTGAAGGCCGGCATGGCAACCGAGGCCAGAATAGCCAGCACCACCAGTGTGATCAGCAACTCCACCAGGGTAAAGCCCTGGGCAGGAGTCCCCCGTTGCTTCCGGTTTGGCATATCCGGCAAGTTGTCCTCCATCAACCGATCCGCACAAAACTTGTGTTCCGGGTGCCGCAATTGAGGCAGCAGCAGCACCCCCCACCGGAATTGACACGCCACAGGGCCATGAATACCCCGCAAAACCGCTGTCGATCCAGACTCGTTACCGGGCTATTTTAATTTGATGACAAATCTGGTTGTCCTGTCCTTGTTGTTGAGCCATGCCAATACGTCAGCATCCTCTTCATCAATATGTTGTTCCAACCATTCACCCAGATATCGGCGCACATGTCCCGGCAGGATGTGGGAGCGGCTGTTCTGGTTGTAAGCCGCCTTGATGTCGCCAATTTTCTGGATAAATTCACGATGTTTCCGTTTGTGATCCTGGTGCTGCCTATACCCGCTGAGAAACATCAGCTCTTCTTCTTCAAGAAAATGCTTCTCGGCATATCTGGCCAATGAAAAAAGCTTGTGAAACACGGTGCGCTCACTGCTCATCTTCTTGATGGATTTGCTTAATTTACTGATTTTTTCAAAAACTTTGGCGTGTTGTTTGTCCACGTTGCCGGACACAGCCTTACGGACTCCAGAATCTGTATTTTTTGCCATGTGTCGCACTCTTTTCCCATATTTTGAACCAGCATATCGAATTGAACAGGCAAGCCTGAGAGCTGCTTTGCGGTATCAGTGCCTGCATTGATCCATGCAGCGATGATAGCTCCGTTTGGCTCTTTTTCGGCAATACCGCTCGCCGGACTGCTCGCACCTCCGCAATATTTCCCAGGATCTGCGATCACATCGCTTTTCACACCTGTGGCTTCGGTTGTGCCCTCGGTGTTCATTCCACGCCATCAGGATGGGTTCCGGTACCGAATGAACGGGAGCATTTTCCGGGACGACCGTTTCCCGGACAGATATGGCAGAAGCAGTCGACAGGGGTGCAGCAACCACAAGGAACACCACGAGTGCGATGATAGCATATTGAAATCTTTTCATACAACGGATTCCTCAATTCAGTTTTGGCATTTGTCAATGTTGTGTCTTGGCTTTCGGTTTGACTGGATACGAAAAGCCGGGTTGTACCACCAATCATGCCACCATGCGTGAAGCGGTTGCCCGGTTCAAGTCGCCTTTGTTTGCCGTCAAACCGGAATGAAATTTTCCAAAGTCTGCTGCCCGTCGTTTTCACCAGGATGAACAGGCCATTACCATCGGTCAGCTGGAAAGGCTTGTCAGAAGGCTTAAGATTCCGCAACGTTGTACCGGCAAGTGACATCCACGTTGCTCTCTCCGTCATTGGCTGACTACCAGCCAACGTATACACCAACCACTTTGCTTGATGCAAGCTGATTCCTGCCTGAAAGTGCTGACGCAAAAAGGCCAGCAAGTTTTTATTCTTGCTGGCCTTTTTGCATTTTACTGCATCATGCTTACGGTGGTACTGGTGGGCCTAGGTGGACTCGAACCACCGACCTCACGCTTATCAGGCGTGCGCTCTAACCAACTGAGCTATAGGCCCAAACGAGAACCAGAACTTCTACGACATATCGGAGAAAAGGTCAAGGCATTTATCGTGCGGGATCCAAGTTTTTTGGAGCGTGGCAAACAATCGGGCGATTCACCCCTTTTACAACGTACGGCTCCGTCTGCTAGGATCCACCCCGTCCAGCACTGTGTGGTACTCCGGTCTCCCCGTCGTCCTGATGGAATCGCCAAATCGTCAGGATGTCCGGAAAGGTACGGGGATGATCGTCTTTACACGGTCGCGCATCCACAAAACAACCGAGGAAAAAATGAGACGGATCCTACTGGCCGTTGTGCTTTTGCTGCCGTTGTTGGCTGGGCTTGGCCATGCCCAGGATAATCTCTCGACCGTTCATGACTCCTCCAACCCGAAACATGGCGTAACGCAGGAAAAGTATGACCTGCAACACGGCGAAAGCAAGCCTTTGATCCCTGACAGGGCAGAGGCTCCGCTGTGGTATCGGATGGCACAGGAATGCACGGTATCCGATTATGAGTATCAATTTGCAATGGCCTTCATGTTTGGTCTGAAAATCTGGTTTGTCCTGACCGCTTTGACAACGTACAGACTCACAAAAGAGACCAGCAAGGTAATGCTCCGCTACGCGCTGTCCATTTTCATTGTCTTTTTGTTTTGGGTTGGGTTATGGAAATCGGTGGAAGTAACCCTGGTTGATGGCACACTTTTTTATGGCAGTATACGGCTTTTTGTCGATCGATTGCCGGTTAAAGTGCAGTGGCTCAACACAGTTATTATTCTCTCAATCGTTATGGTTGTGCCATTTATTGTATTAAGCCTGCTCCACCAGCTTCCCGCGTGGCTGCTTCGGTTACCAACTATCGGATAATCGGACGATTCCGGCGTGGGTTGATGCGACGCGGACAGGATTATGTCTGTCCGCTTATAAAAAACCAGGACAAATGGCCAACCAATCCCGCATAATGAGGCTTCCTGCTTGGAAGCCACCTTCTACAGCAATGTGAGATGCCGTCACCTGCGCCCGAAAACGATTGGAGGATCAATGACCATTGTCCGTGATTGCATGTTTCCCGATGTCATCACGCTTTCGCCCGCCACCACCATTCTGGAAGCGATTCGCCGTGTCGTGCGACACCCCTTTGGGTTCGCTGTTGTGCTGGACAATATGGCCCTGGTTGGTTTGATAACCGAGTTTGATTTTGTCCGCTGGATGGTGGCCGGGCATGATGCCGCCACCTCTCGCGTTCGGGATCTTACCCTTTCCATGCCAGAGACAGTGCGGGAAAATACCCAGTGCCAAGAGCTGTTGCAAATTTATAATCATCGCCGCTTTCGTCGCTTTCCCGTCTTGAATGATGAGAATATGCTCTCCGGGGGCATCACGGAAAAACAGATTCTCCGCTCGTTGCCCCGTTCTGAGCTGATGGCCCACTATCGGGTATCCGACATCATGTTGCCCCAGTCGCCGGTAGTATCTCCCCATCTCAGCTACCGGGAAGTAGCCCAACAGATGGTCTCATGGCACCGAGGCTGTGTATTGGTCGCGGAAGAGGGTAAGATTTTGGGAATATTGACGGAAGGCGATCTGTTGCGCTTTCGTGTCAGTGCCGGCTGGAATGAACAGACCTTGGTCAGCCAGTTGCCCCTTTCCCAACCGATGACGATTGAGCCGGACCGGAATCTGCTTTTTGCCCTCGATCTGTTTATCCAGAGCGGGCACCGGCGTCTCCCTGTCGTGTTGCGCAATGACGAGACCGGACCGGAGGGCAAGTTGATTGGTCTGCTGACCCAGACCGATCTGCTGAAACAGGTTGCCAACTCTGCCCGCTCTCACAAGGCTGTGCTGAATCCGGAGGATATCAACGAGCCGGCCATCTGGTTTGAACCGGGTGGAACCCACCGTATCCTGGCATTGAATGAAAAGGGGGCCAATGCTTTGGAGTTGGAGGCTGACCACTGGGTAGGCCGCTCAGTTCATTCGTTGGCGGTCGACGCTGAAGTCTGGGGGGCCATCTCGATCCTGTTGCAAAACTGCGGGACCATTGACCGCATCGGTCTGCCGCTACGCACTGGAAAAGGGGGCAGTTTGTGCGCCTCCTGTCGCTTCAGCCTGGTTCATACCCCCACAGGTGAGGATCGCATTTTCTGGACGCTGTACGGAATGGAAACGGGTCGGTCTCGTTGCAGTTGACCGTTGTGTTGCCAATTTTACGGTAAGGAACCCATAGAATGACGCAGTTTGATTCGGTTAGTGAAGAGCTTTCTGATGCACAATTGATCCCGCTGCTCAGGCAAGCGCGGACCATTGCGGTGGTGGGTCTCTCTCCCAAGGCAGATCGCCCCTCCTTCCGGGTGGCCTCCTACCTGCAACAGGTGGGATATCGGATCATCCCTGTCCGACCCGGGATGGAAACCCTGCTGGGTGAGCCCTGTTTTGCCTCTCTGGAGGAGATTCCTGCGGAGATTACGGTTGACATTGTGGATCTTTTCCGTGCGGCCGAAGAGACCCCCCCCTTGGCAGCGGCGGCGGTTCAGTTGATGGGCAATCGCACCCAGAGTACGCGCCTGCTCTGGTTGCAAAGCGGTATCATCAACGATGCGGCTTTGAGCATTGCCCGGAGCGGCGGGTTGGTGGCCTTGCAGGATCGCTGTCTCATGGTGGAGCATCGGCGGCTGGCACCGTTTTTTTAGGGTTGCCCTGGCCGTTGAACCACACCACTACCTGGACTCAACCACCCACTCCTGCAGGTCCGGTTGATTTTGGAAAAAGGCATGGAGCTTTTCCATGGCCCTTTTTTCCACTTGGCGTACCCGCTCCCGGCTGATGGAGAGTACCTGCGCCAGGGCCTCCAGGGTGCGGGGCTCCTCTTCCAGAAAACGGGCCGAAACAACCCAACGCTCCCGGGGCGTCAGCTGTTGCAGACCGGCCCGAATCCAGTCGGTGGCGCGCTGTTTGTGTTCCGAGGAGAGCAACAGGTGTTCCGGGTTGGGTCGCTGGTCCGGGATGCGGTCAATCCACTCTTCCGTATCGTCGGTGCCATACTGATTGAGGGACTCGTCCGCCCCGGCCATATGACAATCCACCTCGAGAATGGTCTCTGAACTGGTGCCAAACCGCTGGGCCAACTCCTCCGCCTCATCCTGGTTGAGCAGGGCGCAAGAGGTTTTGTTCTGCCGCAACTTGAAAAAAAGCTGGCGTTTGATCTGGGTGGTTGCCATCTTGACCATCCGCCAGGAGCGCAGGATAAAATCGTGCATGGCGGCCCGGATCCACCAGATGGCATAGGCTGCCAGCCGGTTGCCCCGCCGGGGGTCAAACTTGCGTACCGCATACATCAGGCCGATGGTGCCCTCCTGCACCAGGTCGGTCAAACTGACATGATAGTGGAGATACTCTCTGGCCGTTTTGATGACCAACCGCAGATAGGCGCGCACCAGAGTGTGGGCAGCCTCCAGATCATCATGGTCTTGCAAACGGCACGCAAGGGCGTACTCCTCTTCGGCAGAGAGGAAGGGAGCCTGCAACGCACGTTGCACGAACGCCTGAAACCCTGCGCTGTTTTCGTACAGGGCCAAGTCGCCCGCGGAGTGGGCGGCTACGGGTAGCGAACTCATCGGTTTTCCATCTCCCTTTGCATGCAAATCCCGGCTGATGATAACAAACCACACTGCACCTGTCAATTGGCATAGAGGGGTGTTTTGGATGAATTTTTTCGTGCGGAGGCAGCTGCATTCAGAAGAGAGGAGCGGATTACTCGTTCTCCTCAAACGGCAACTCTCCGTTGAGGGGAGCGGGCTGCTCTTCCTGAAAAAGGGTCGAGTTGCTGGTATGACCGATAAAGGTTGCGCCGCTCAAAAAGCCATAGGGAAGCAACGCCCCGCGGCTGGCCCGCACCCCTTGCCAGGGCGCAAGGTCAGTCAACAGCTTTTGCCGCTTGCCGGAGTCCAGGGTGATACCATTGGCCGGGTCAAACGTGATCAGATCCACCAACAACTCCTCTTTGGTCAGTCGTTGGATGCGGACACCCTTGCCCCGTGGCAACAAGGGAAACTCTGTCAGGCTGCAAACAAGCATCAGTCGGGTTGTCATGGCAGCGACCGACTGCCCCTGAACCGGGTGAATATGCAGCAATTGATCTCCCGGCTTGAAAACAATGACCTGCTTGCCCGCCCGGTAATTGGAGATCAGATCGCCACCCCGGATGCGAAATCCCTGACTCAGACGGGTTGAGACAAAATATTCCTGCTGCGGGTCTACCACCATGGCCCAGAGGATCGGATCCGGTCCCTCGATGTCAAACAGAACGGTCAGGGGCTCCCCATACCCCTTGCCGGCGGGCAACCGGTCCGCCAACAGGGAAAATACCTTGCCGGAGCGGGAGACAAAGGAGAGGGTATCGTTGGTGAACAGCTTGACCGTCTGCAACAGGCGGTCTTCCCCTTTGAACCGAATCTTGCTGATGTCCGGATCCTCATAACCCCGGATACCCTTGATCCAACCCTTGACAGACAGGATCAGGGTGACCGGTTCCCGGGGGGTCATATCCTCCAGTTTGAGCGTGATCTCCGGCGGAGGAGCCGCCAATTCGGTCCGACGAGGGTCGGCAAACTCGCTCCGGGTTTTTTGCAGCTCTGCCGCAATCGCCTGCCACAAGAGCGACTCATCCGCCAGCAACGCCCGCAACTGCTCGGCGCGGGCCTCCTTTTCCGCAATCTCTTTGCGGATGTTCATCTCTTCCAGACGACGCAACGCCCGCAACCGCAAGTTCAAGATGGCCTCGGCCTGCAGTGCATCCAGGCCAAAACGGTGCATCAAAACAGGAGCCGGTTCGTCATGCTCCTTGATGATGGCGATCACCTCGTCAATGTTGAGGTGGACAATCAGATGGGCCGCCAGCAGATGCAACCGGGCAGCGATACCGGCCAGCTCGTGCCGACTGTGCCGGGTCCAAACCTCAAAGCGGTGATCCAGCCAGGCACGCAGCAACCCTTTCAGATCCAGCACCTGGGGCCGGGTATCTGCCGTGATGACGTTCAGATTGACCGTCACCCGCGTCTCCAGGTCACTGTTCTTGAAAAGGTAGGCCATGATCATTTCCGGGTCATGGCGGATGGATTGGGGCTCCAGCACAATGCGTATTTCGCTGTCAGACTCGTCGCGAATGTCGGCCAGAAAAGGGGATTGGCGGGAGAGAATCAACTGGGCAATGCGCTCGATCAGGCGGGATTTGGATACCTGATAGGGAATTTCCGTGACCACCAGCCGCCAGGCTCCCCGGGCGACCCCCTTTGCATAGGGAACCTCCTCCTTGTGCCAACGACTCCGCAGGCGCAAGCTGCCGCGTCCGCTCTGGTAAACCTCCTGACGCTCCGCCAGGCTGGAAATCAACACTCCCCCCGAGGGAAAATCGGGCCCCGGCAATGATCGCATCAGTTCTGCGATGGAAATGTCCGGGTTGTGAATCAGTTGCAGGCAGGCATCCATGATCTCACCCACATTGTGGGGAGGAATGGAGGTGGACATGCCCACCGCAATCCCGGTGGAGCCGTTGGCCAGCAGATTGGGAAAACGGGCCGGCAATACCACAGGTTCCTGGGAGGATCCGTCATAGGTGTCGGTAAAATCAACCGTATTCTGATCCAGATTTTCCAGCAACGCATTGGCTACCCGGGTCAGCCGCGCCTCGGTATAACGCATGGCGGCGGCACTGTCGCCGTCGACATTGCCAAAGTTGCCCTGACCGTCCACCAGGGGATAACGGGCGGCAAAGGATTGGGCCAGTCGTACCATGGCATCGTAGGCGGCCTGATCGCCATGGGGGTGATATTTACCGATCACATCCCCCACCACCCGCGCCGATTTTTTGAAGGCGGCGTCGGGATCCAGGTGCAAACCCCGCATGGCATACAGAATGCGGCGGTGAACGGGCTTCAAGCCGTCACGCACATCGGGTAGTGAGCGGCTGATAATGGTGGAGAGGGCATAGGCCAAGTAACGGCTCTCCAGTTCCAACCGGATGGGCGTCTCCTGGATATGGGCAGCCTCAGCCGTCGTCATGGTCAATCTTCCATTCCGATGTCGTCACTCTCTATTTCCACCTCGGCACCGGGTTTCCGGTTGCTTTTGCTGCTGCCCTTGCTGGTTTTGGCCACAGGGGTGGTGTAGGAGATGGCCGGTCCTTCGCCGCTGGGTAGCCGATTTTTGGGGGGCATGCCGGCGTTGGCGCGGATTTGGTCTTCCAATTCAGCCAGCATGGCGGGGTTGTCCACCAGAAATTTTTTGGCATTTTCCCGCCCCTGACCGATACGTTCCCCCCCTTTGGAGTACCAGGCCCCCGATTTTTCCACCAGCTTGGTATCAACGGCCAGGTCAAGTACCTCGCCAGCCAGGGAGATGCCGGTGCCGTAGTCAATGTCAAACTCGGCACTGCGAAAGGGGGGAGCCATCTTGTTTTTTACCACCTTCACCTTGGTGCGGTTGCCGACAAACTCCTCCTTGTCCTTGAGGGCCCCGATGCGGCGAATGTCCATCCGAATGGAGGCATAAAATTTGAGGGCATTGCCGCCGGTTGTGGTTTCCGGGCTGCCAAACATGACGCCAATCTTCATGCGGATTTGATTGATAAACAGCACGATGGCGTTGGAACGGGAGATGGAACCGGTCAATTTGCGCAGGGCCTGGGACATCAGGCGGGCGTGGAGACCGACGTGGGAATCCCCCATATCCCCTTCGATTTCCGCTTTGGGAGTCAAAGCGGCCACCGAGTCCACCACCACCAGATCCACTGCGCCCGAGCGCACCAGCATATCCACAATTTCCAGTGCCTGTTCGCCAGTATCGGGTTGAGAGATCAGCAACTGGTCCACATCCACCCCCAAGCGACGGGCATAGGTGGGATCCATGGCATGTTCCGCATCGACAAAGGCGGCCACACCGCCCAGTTTTTGGGCTTCAGCGGCCACATGGAGGGCGAGGGTGGTTTTGCCGGAAGATTCAGGTCCAAAAATCTCTATCACCCGCCCCCGTGGCAGCCCGCCAACGCCCAGGGCCAGATCCACGCCCAGAGAACCACTGGAAATGACAGGAACCTCCGGCACCGCATCCGGATTCATGCGCATGATAGAACCTTTGCCACATTGTCTTTCAATCTGGGCGATGGCGGCGTCCAGAGCTTTGGCTTTATTGCTGTCCAGTGCCATGATTGGTTCCTCTCAATTTTCAGGTATGGTTAAAACAGGGGGAGTGGCGTCTTTGCAGACACGAGTTTATGGAACGCCCCTGCGCAGGGCTGGAACGCCACGCACTCGCCAACTCCAACCAGTAGCCTAACAGATTTTTTCCCGCTGAGACAGAGCGCGAAAAGAACCTTTTGCCAATTTGTAAAAAATTGGGTATCTTGGGCGGGTGACACATGTTTGACCTCAAACGAAAGGAGGGGGGGCAGGGGCTTTGGAAATTTCTGAACTCTTGGCTTTTGGCGTCAAAAACGGCGCGTCCGATCTGCATCTGTCGGCCGGCATGCCCCCGCTGATTCGCGTCGATGGGGATATTCGCCGCATCAATGTGCCCGATCTGGAACACGATCAGGTGCATGCGTTTATTTATGATATCATGAATGACAAACAACGCAAGGAGTACGAGGAGTTTTTTGAGGCTGATTTTTCCTTTGAAATTCCTGGATTGGCCCGTTTTCGCGTCAACGCTTTCAACCAGAATCGGGGCGCGGCGGCTGTCTTTCGCACCATTCCCTCCACCATCCTTACCCTTGAGCAGTTGGCGGCTCCGGCCATTTTGCAAGAGTTTGCCGAGTTGCCTCGTGGGTTGGTGCTGGTGACAGGGCCCACAGGGTCCGGCAAATCCACCACCCTGGCGGCGATGGTGGACCATAAAAACAAGAATGAATATGGTCATATCCTCACGTTGGAAGATCCCATTGAGTTTGTGCATCAGTCGCAAAAATGTCTGATCAATCAGCGGGAGGTCCATCGGGACACCAAAAGCTTTGAGGCCGCGTTGCGTTCGGCATTGCGTGAAGATCCCGATGTGATTATGGTGGGGGAGATGCGGGATCTGGAGACCATTCGGTTGGCGTTGTCGGCTGCTGAAACGGGCCATCTGGTGTTTGGAACGCTGCATACCACCTCGGCGGCCAAAACCATCGATCGCCTGGTGGATGTTTTTCCCGCCGCCGAGAAGGATATGATTCGCACCATGTTGTCGGAATCCTTGCGGGCCGTGGTCTCCCAGAATCTGCTGAAAAGAAAAGGGGGTGGTCGGGTGGCGGCCCATGAAATCATGGTGGGTACGCCAGCCATTCGCAACCTGATTCGGGAAAACAAAGTGGCCCAGATGTACTCTTCCATCCAGACAGGACGTAAAATGGGAATGCAAACTTTGGAACAATGTTTGCAGGAGTTGGTGGCGAGCGGGCTGATCACCAAAGAGATGGCCCGTGAAAAGGCCAACATCAAGGAGTCCATTGTCTAATTTTCTTGCCAATAAAAAGAGATTGCATGAATAATTTGATCAATATCACGAATGGGGGGGTTGTCCGGTCTGCGTTGGCTTCGGTGGTTGTGGCTGCTGGGCTGGCGGGTTTTCTGTTGCCCGGATCGGCCTCGGCGGCGTTTGACCTGGAACCCAGGCCCGGTTCCTCCTTCCTGGAGGTGCCGGCGGCGGCCAATGGGGAGGCTGATTTGATCCGCGTGAGCTATATGTTGGCGGATGCCCTGGTGGCGGAGTTGCGTAAAAACCACCCGCCGCTCGGCCAGTATCAGCCGATTCTGGTGGCGACCTTTGTCAATCGGAGCAATCTGGATTTCAGTTCGGAGATGGGGTTGCTGGTTGCGGACCATATCTCGTCCCGCATGACCCAGCATGAGTATACAGTCCTGGAACCCAAGTTGCGCAAAGAGTTTTCCATTCGCAAGGAGCATGGGGAGTTTATGCTCTCCCGGGATATTGACAAGCTTTTTCTGGAAAACAAGGCCTATGCAGCGGTGGTAGGCAGCTATACGGAGTCTCGTCATTTTCTTGATTTTACGGTAAAAGTTGTTGAGATCAAGACACGTCATGCGTTGGCTTCGGCAGATCTGAGGTTGCCATTGGGTGAGAATGCGCGGGATCTGTTGTTGAATCTCGGTGGTGGGACAAAGATGGAGGTTTCGGACAAATGAGTGGCCACACGATGAGAGGGTTGAACAAGGCTTGCTGGGGGGCCATGTTGTTGAGTGGGATGGTTTTGTCTGGTTGTGTGACACCCCAGGCGATGGGCTATCCGCTGGTTTCCCAGCCGGTGGGTGGTCAGCGCAGCCTCGGATTGGAGGAGGCCAGCTATCTGGCAGCCGACAGCATGGTGGCGCAAATCAAGGATAAATTCCATATCCGTCAGACCATTCTACCGGCCAGTTTTGTGGAGGATAAAAATCTGGAGCAATCCTCGGCCATGGGGCGCATGTTGGCCCAGCAGGTCTCCTCCCGTTTTACTCAGGCGGGTTATTCGGTGATCGAGATCAAGTTGCGGAAGAGTGTGCGGTTGGTCAAAGGGGAGGGCGAGGGGCAGTTTCTGCTTTCCCGTGAGCTGGAAAAAATTGCCGAGTTTCATAACGCTTCGGCGGTTCTGGTCGGCAGTTATGTCGCCACCCCAAGCCAGTTGTTTGTCAACAGTCAGTTGATTCTTGTCAAAGGGGGGATTGTCCTCGCCTCGCAGGATTATAAAATTCCCCTCACCCGTGAGTTGCGTGCGCTGTTGGAACAGGGCACTTGATCCGTCGTCGTTTTTTCTTTCTTTTCAGTGCTATCGATCTTTGCTGCGGGGTTTTTCCTGCTCTTTTCTGACGATTGCAGGGGCCTGGGGCGTGTCATGGTTCCCGGTCCCTGCAATCATCCAGGACAACAGGCACGGCAGGTACTCATTGTCATTCACACATAAAATCAAAAGCCCCCCGATCTTGCCACGGCCTTTTACTGCAACAATTGCATGGAAAGCTGGGGCTGCTGGTTGGCCTGAATGGGGAGGGACTCTTCGGCCTGTTCCCGGATGGTGTCCCGAGTGAGTGTGGAAAGCTCAATGGCGACGGCGACATCGGCAATCCGTTGCCCCGCCCGGAGGGTCTCATCGGAGCTCTGTTGCAAACGGCGGATGGCTTCCGCAAACCGGGTCTGCAGGCCATCCAGAGTGGTGCGAATTTGCACGACCGTGCCCAACATTTCATCAATCAACATCTGTTGTGCCTCCGCTACGGCCTGACGCCCCAGGGTGGATTCCCGGCGCACCACAGCTCCTATCTGTTGTTGAAGATCCAGAGCCATGCCGCCAATATCCTCGATGGTGATCGACAGCAGATTTTCCGGTCCCTCTCCCACGGAATAGAGCTGCCGTTTGACATCACCGTTCAGCAAATGTTGATTGTTGTAGACGGTTTTCTGGGCAATTGTCCAGATCTCTTCGGTGAGTCCCAACTGTTCCGTCAATCGTTCGACCGAATTTTGCGTGGTATCGTCCGGGACAGGGATTGAGAAAAGACGCATCCGCGACAACGCGGTGGTGGTGCTGTCCAACCCCTCATCTGCCACCTGTATCAGGGAGACGGCGTCGTTGGCATCCCGGATCGACTGGTTTTTTTTGCGGATATGGGCTGTTTCAGGAGTGGAGAAAAAATGGCCAAAAAAATCCTCCTGAGTCGCTGAGGGCTCAGCTTCCGATACGTGTCCTCTGGAAGGGGCGGCGGCGGTGGGTCTTTCGCCGAGCCGGCCATCGTGGGATGAAATGTGCTTAATCAGAGACATGGCCCATTCCATAAACCTGAAGAGAGTGCTTGCAGGCATTCTACCATGACCAAGCAACAACATTCCATAATTATTTGATCGGCACTGTCGGAAAAAGGGTTAAGGAAATCCATCCGGCGTGCAGTGCCGGGTGAGGCTGCCTGTAAAGGTGTCGGCGATGCGGAATTTTATCACGTCACCCCAAACACCTTCATAACCTCATCGCCCAAGTGGTTGATCACCTTGACCGCAATCCGTCCCTGTTTTTTCAATTCCTTTGCCATTACTCGGTCTCCGTGGGATCCCCACCTGTTTCTTCGCCATGAAACGGGTCTATGATGTGCAATTCGGCAATGGCAGAAAAATCGGCCATGTTGCGCGTCACCAGAGGCAAAGCAAACTCAATGGCTGTAGCATCCAATCCAGTGATTTGGGTTTTCCAATGTCTATTGACTCCTGGATGAAATAACTTTCCCTCAAAAAAATAGTTGAATGTAGAAGCTCCCGCCCCAGCAGACGCCAAATCACGTGATTCAAACGATTCCTGATCTTCAAACACTCGACTATTATATAATTTTCGATATTTAAGACGATCCAAAGACTTCGCGTAACATATTATGATATCAAAAAGATTTGGAAGAAAATCTGCCGTTGCATAACTTGTCTTTTGTACAGAAATTGTGCTGACGAAATTCCCATCCCCAAACACTTCATCCATCAATGATCTGACCAGATGGACATTCTCATCCCCAATCTGCACAAAAATCGACCCACTATCCGCCAATAAATCCCGCGCCACGGTTAACCGGTCCCGCAAATAGGTCAAGTAAGAGTGGATACCATCCCGCCAGGTATCCCGGAAGGCTTTTACCTGCTCTGGTTCGCGGGAAATGTGTGCCTTGTTGCCATCCTTGACATCCCGGCTGGTAGTGGACCATTGAAAATTGGAGTTGAATTTGATCCCGTAAGGCGGGTCGAGATAGATGCGCTGCACCTTGCCCCGTAGCCCCTCCCGCTCGGCCAAGGAGGCCATCACTTGCAGGTTGTCACCCAGGATCATGCGGTTGGACCAGTGGGCATCGTGCTGGTAAAAATCGGTGACCGAGGCACCCTCGGGCAGGCCGTTAAAATCCGCAAAAAGATCATCCATCGTAAATTGATACTGTTTTTTCCCCTTTGCCCGCTCTTCGCTTTCCCGTTGCAAGTCGTCGATCAAAACCTTGGGGTGGACCTTCTCCTGGATGTAAAGCGGCGGCGCGTGGACCACCAACTCGGACCAGTCCTGTTCGTCCTTGCCCCGCCAGACCAGTTGCGGATCCAGATCGCGGTTGCGCCGCTCGTAGGCCACTCGGATGGGACTCTTTTGCTCTTGGCCCATCACCGACTGGAATTCGGCAGTGGGAATATGCCTGCGGCTGGCCTCGTCATGGGTCAGGGTTTCCACCTGTTTTTTCGATTCTTTTGCCATTATGCCTGCTCCGTGCAAAACGGATTGATGATCGTCAACGAACCAGCAATCCGTTGCCCGTGCTGCATATCCTCGCTGTAAAGGGTGTCACAACCCGCCGTCAAAGCCGCTGCCACAATCAAACTGTCCCAGTAACTGATGCTCAACGCCTCACGCAATCGGGAAGCGTGCAAAAATAAAGTCTCGTGGTCAGCCAAAATCTCACAATCCAGGTACAACTGCCGGATCACCTCCTGCAGCTCCTCCTCCCCGTATCCCGCTTTCTTGCGCAGGTTGTATCCCAGTTCCCGGATGACCTGCCCATTGATCACCGGTCGTGTCACGCCATTCAATATCTGATTGGCCGTGTCTTTGCGGAAGTTCGGGCTCTTTCCCAAAGCGTAAACAAATATGTTGGTGTCAACGAAGGCACGAGCGGTCATACAGTTCATCCCGACGCATGGGTTGCAGATCGCCGTATTGTGTCGCCACACGCGCACGCAACGAGGCCAAAGGACCAGAAAACTCTCCGCTGGCTGCCGAACCGGCTGATTCCAACTTGGTTCCGGCGGAAACCTCCCCGCTGCTGTCCGACAGATCTGTGCCTCCTTGTTCACTGACCAAAGTGACCATTACCCGCCCCCGAACCAATTTTGGTGCATCCCCGGTCCAGGTCAAACGGCCATGATCGTAAATGGCTTCATAACTTTGCAACATTTCTGTTCCTCCTCATCTCATTGAGACAGAATCGAGGTGACCAGCTTACCAAATTCCGCCTGTATCTCAAACACCGCCGTAAACTCGGCGAAGGCCCAGCGGCCAAACTTGCCCAGGTTGTTCACTCCTGGCACCCAATAGACCTGCATGGTATTGGCTTTTTCCCTGGCATCCTCGCCCCGGAAGCCTTTGATCTCCACCACCAGATTCAAGGGATCGTCGCGGCCATCGTTGATCTGTACGATAAAATCCGGCAGATATTTTCTGCGGGTGGAGCCCATGAGATACGGCACTTCCAAGCCAAGCCCCTGGTTTTTGATGTAGGCCCGCACCAGGGGATGTGCCTCTGCCACCCGGCAAAATTCTGCCTCCCTCTTTTCACACGCCAAGTCGGCAATCTCCTGATAGAGCAACTGGGCAGGATAGGTGCCACCGATGCATTGCAGATAACCGCCCTCCAGCCATTGCCGGGTGATCCGTTTGAGTTGGCCGAAGAGGTAGAGTTTGGGCTCTTCGCCCGGATCGCGATATTTTGTATAGAGCAGACGCTTGGCCAAATGGAAAAGAAGGGTGGATTGCCGCATCTCCTGCAAATGCTTCAAGGTCAGATCCACCCCTTCGCCCAGAATGCCCTGATTGCGGGTAATGGATGGACCTACCCTATCGGGGCTGAGAATCAAAGTGGAACCCGAAGAAAACTGGGCCGTCAACAGTTCGTTGGGCAATTCCACCCGGTAGCCTTCGACCCGTGGGAACACGATTTCCAACGCATCCCGGTCGGGCCGTACAGCCTGCACACGGATGGTTTCCCGGGGCGGTGCCGGTTTGGCCACTACCGGTGTCGCGGTAAAATCGAAGGGAATGCCCAATACATCGGCATATTCAACGTTGAACAGTCCGGCCTCGTTGAGGTCATAGGATTGCCGGCGCAAGGCGCGCCCCACCACCTGTTCGCAGAGCAACTGGGTGCCGAAAGCCCGCACCCCCAGGACGTGGGTTACGGTATTGGCATCCCATCCTTCTGTCAGCATGGAGACCGAGACCACACAGCGAATGGATTCTCCCAGTTGGCCCGGTTTGCCTACAGTGTTCATCACCTCCCGCAGCAACTCGGCATCGCTCAGGCTGTCGGCGGCCTGCCGGTCACCCGTGCGGGCGACCATCTCCCTGCGAAAACGGTCAATCTCATCCGAGGCCATGGTACGAAAATCGGCATCCAGTGCCTCGCCGGAATCCAACTGCGCACTGTCGATTAACAGGGTTCTCGGCCTGGGCAGTCGGGTGCCATGCTCGTCATAATTCCGAAACAGTTCCAGTCGCCCAGCGTTGTAGGTACACTTTCCCTCTTCCCCCTCCTGGTTGAAGCCAGAGATATAATCGTGGACCAGTTTGGAAGTCGAAGTATTGTTACAGACCACGATAAAGACGGGTGGCACCGTAACGCCCGCATCTTGCCACATGGCAAAGGTATTTTGATAATGGCCGTAGAGGGCTTCCAGAGCGGTCTGCAGTTCTGTCGGCAGACTGAGGGGGTCCAGCGTCTTGCCAGAGGTTCCACGCCCTTTCTTGGGCATTTTTTTACCGATATATTCCCAGAGATTGCGAAATTTGGGCGACTCACCCCCCGGAATATTGTCGGCCACCGGTACCCTGGGCAATTTGACGATACCGCACTCGATGGCATCCATCAGGGAAAAATCGCTTGCTGTCCAGGGAAACAGCGTCCCTTCGGCATACCCAGACCCCCGCAGAAAGAACGGGGTGGCGGAAAGGTCGTACACCACCGGGACTCCGAGGATACGCTTGACGGCCTCGATGCCGGTAATCCAGAGGCGGGCCGCCTCGTTGTTCTGTTTGGCCTCAGTCAGATCATCCCCTTTAAGTTCTCCCTCGTCACTGCTGTCCGGTTTGGCGCGATAGCAGTGGTGGGCTTCGTCGTTCATGACCAGAATGTTCTTCATGCCCATCAGTTCGGGCATGACCCGCTGGACCATCTGCCCTTCCGTCTCGACCGTCTCCAGTTCCGGGCCACGTCCCTGCAGCAGGGCACGACCGACCGGGGTAATAGCAACCCGTTCCCGCAACTTGAAGGCGTGATAGTTGGTGATGACAATTTTGGCTTTGTCCAAATCAGCCAGCATGTCATTGGGAACCAGTTCCAGGCCCCGGTAATAGCTGTTCGGGTCGTTGGGTTTCAAGACCCGCAAGCGGTCGCGAATGGTGATGCCGGGGGTGATGATCAGGAAACCACGGGTGAATTGCCTGCTCTTGGGGTGTCGGACCGCATTGACCACCTGCCAGGCCATGAGCATGGCCATGACCGTGGTTTTGCCCGCCCCGGTGGCCAGCTTCAAAGCGATGCGGAAAAGTTCCGGGTTGGCCGAGGCGTTGGCTCTGTACAGGTGATCCATGGCCCAGCGCGCCCTTTTTGGTGCGACTTCTGCCAACCAGATGGCGGTCTCCACAGCCTCCACTTGGCAGAAAAAAGGTCGAATACCTTGGAATGAATGATGCCGCCAATGCTGAAGCAATCTGGCCGTCTCAGGGGTCACCAGCCATTGTGCGGGTTCGGGCAGTTGACGCCAAAGGTCCACATCCTTCCTGATTTTGTTGAGAATGGCGTTGGTATCGTATGTCTGATCTGCGGTGGAAATATCGTCAAACAGGAGAAGCTTCTGCCGCCCGGTACCACCCCGGCGTTTGGAGGGTTTGGGGACCGGGGTCACGTAGGAAGAGGGACGACGACTGGCAGCAACTTTACCCGTTGGCTGCCCATCAGGGTCCAGTTCCCAATGCTGAGCCGGATAGGCGTAAGGTGAGTTCAAGATGGGATGTTCAAAAAACTGCAGGGTCATGGTCCGCGATTCCCGATACCGTTGTTCGCCTTGACAGCCAATCCATACTCCCGGAAGCTCTTCATTGTACGTGTGTGGGTTTGGCTTGGCGAGGGATGATGGTCGGGGTGTTTTTTTTCAGTTATACGGCTACACCATCCCCTCAATGTCAACACTCCCGTGTCAGTGACCCGACGGGGGGATGGCCGGATCTTTACAAGGAGGGTGGGGCAGGAGCAACAAAATGTTCAGCTTTTTTCTGATCATGACCCGACTGATCCTGAACCACCGTTTGTGGCGCATCCATTGAATGGCTCTTGATTTTCCTGGAAAATCCATCCATAAAAAAGCCAACGCGACAAAGATGAAACCGGGTCCCGGGATGCCGGGGATGGAGAGAAACAGCCCCAGCACAAGGGAGAGCAGACCCATGATTTGCCGCTTGATCCGATCAAACAGTCCGAGTTGCTCCTGTTGTCCAACATGGAAAAAATGCAGACGGTGACTTCTGAATGAGATAAAGTTCATGGCAGCATGGGGTGGAGC
Source organism: Magnetococcales bacterium HCHbin5 (assembly GCA_002753505.1). Classification (GTDB taxonomy): domain Bacteria; phylum Pseudomonadota; class Magnetococcia; order Magnetococcales; family Magnetaquicoccaceae; genus Magnetaquicoccus. The sequence continues at coordinate 53,814 of PEAG01000001.1, forward strand.
AGCGGCCAGATGTTTTCCAGGAGTTGCCGATAGCCGGCAGCATTGGGGTGGATGCCATCCTCCTGATTCAGGGCGGGATGACCGGCCACCTGATCCAGCAGGAAAGGCACCAGGGGAACCCCTTTTTCCCGGGCCAGTGCCGGATAGATGGCGGCAAATTGTTCACTGTATGGTTGGCCATAATTGGGGGGAATGCGCAGGCCGGCCAGCAGAGGGCGGACCCCGGCCTGTTGCAGACGGCGGATAATTTCCGCCAGATTCTGTTTCATCTCTTGCAGGTCCAGCCCCCGCAAACCATCATTGGCACCCAGGGCGACGATGGCAATGGTGGGCGGAGTGCGCAACAGCCACTCCAGTCGACGTACCCCACCGGCGGTGGTGTCGCCGGAGACCCCCGCGTTGATCACCAGGTGGTTGTAACCTTGTTCCCGCAGGCGGTTTCTCAACAGGCTTGGATAACTTTCGGCGGTGGCGACGCCGTAACCTGCCGTGAGGCTGTCTCCGAGGCAGAGAATGACCGCGGGCGGGGCGGCATGCAGGGAAGGGGATAGCATCATCAGGATCAGTACCATAACAGGATAAAAAAAACGAGCTGCAGCACGCCATACTAGCATTGGATTATCCGATAATACAGGGGTTGACCCACGCATGATTCACCTCGATCAAGTCAGTTTTTCATTGATTCACAGTGGCCAGAAGCTTTCCATCCTGAAAAATATTTCCCTTTCTGTGGCCAAGGGGGAGGTGGTCGGCCTGCTGGGTCCATCCGGCAGTGGCAAAAGCACCCTGTTGGCCCTGCTGGCCGGGGTGGAGCAGGCGACAGCGGGGGTGGTGCAGGTCAACGGTGTCCGGCTCAACGGGTTGTCGTCCGACCAGTTGGCCCATTTTCGTCGCCAACATCTGGGGGTGGTTTTCCAGGAGTTTCATCTGGTGCCCACCTTGACCGCCTGGGAAAATGTGGCACTGCCGTTGGATCTGGCCGGTTTGCCCGGAAGTCGGCAACGGGCCATGGCCATGCTGGAGCAGGTAGGGCTGGCCCATCGTGCCAACCATCGACCGACCGAGTTGTCGGGTGGCGAGCAACAACGGGTTGCGATTGCCCGTGCCTTTGTCGGTTGTCCCCCTCTGATTCTGGCAGATGAACCCACCGGCAACCTGGACCAGAATACCAGCCAGCACATCATAGATCTATTGTTTTCCTGTGTTGCAGCCTGGGGTTCCACCCTTTTTCTGGTGACCCATGACCCCCAACTGGCCCGGCGGGCGGATCGCTGTTTGCATCTGGTGGATGGTTGTCTGGAGGGGTCTCAGCCATGCGGATAGCCATTCCACACGGGACGTTGGCGGCCTCCGCTGCGCGACTCAACAGCCGTTTTTTTGCGGCCGCCATTTTTCTGTGTGTGCTGTTGCTGGTGGGCGTGGCGGCCTCTGCGCTCTTTTTGCGGCAGGCCATGGAGGCCAACGCCCGGCAATTGCTGGCGGCCGACCTGCGCCTGCAAGCCGCCTTGCCCATTGCGCCGGAAGTGCGTGCCGGCCTGTTGCCGGATGCGGTGCTGCGGTTTGCCAGACAGCATCTGGATGGAGCCGAACGCCTTTTTTCCCCCGGCCTGGAGTTCAGTGCCATGGCCAGGGTGGAGGGGACGGCGCGATCCCTGCTGGTTGAGGTCAAGGCGGTGGCTGCCGATTATCCTTTGCGGGGGCGTGTGCAACTGGAAGGCGACATCACCCTGTCGGCTGCCCTGGCCGACGGCGTTGTGGTGGAAAAAAGCCTGTTGAACCGTCTTGGGTTGCGGGTGGGTGACGTTCTTCAGTTGGGGGAGCGTTCCTTTGCCATTACCGCCGCTCTGGCTTATGAGCCCGATCGCATCACCCATCTGTTCAGCCTGGGCCCTCGTCTGCTCATCGCATTGGATCGTGTGGCCTCTACCGGGCTGATTCAGGCGGGCAGTCGGGTGACCCAGGTGGTTTCGATCCGTCTGGGGGAGGGGGAGGAGGCGGCGGCGTTGGCCCGGAGCATCCAGGCCCAGGCCAAAGAGGCGGGCATTCAAACCAGAACCCCGGAACAGAGTCAACCCTCGGTGCGGCGATTTATCCGTCGTTTTGTGCTGTTTTTGGCGTTGACCGCCTTGTTGACCCTGTTGGTCGGGGGGATGGCCATGACAGGAGCCATGGCGGCCTTTTTGCGGGAGAGTCGCCGGACAATCGCCATCCTGAAGCTGCTGGGTGCCAATACGGGACAGATGGTTTTGCTGGTGATGTGGAGCACCCTGCGGATGGTTTGGGCGGCCTCTTTGGCGGCCGGGGTGTTGGGGGTGATGTTGCCCGGCCTGTTGCCCCGCTTGCTGGAGGGGCTGGTTCCGGCTGAGGCCCACTATCAGCCGTCTGTCGGTTTGGCACTGGCGGGGAGTGGGTTGGGGATTGTGTTCAGTCTGCTGTGTGCGGCCGGGCCATTGTGGTGGAGCCGTTCCATTACCCCGGCGCAGCTTTTTCGGAGTTCGGCCTGGGGGGATGAGCGCGAGCCGTTGGGTGGCCGGAAGGGGGTGTGGTTGGGTCTGCTGCTCTCTGCTGTCACGCTTTGCGCCGCCCTGGCCATTGGGGTTTGGTCCGGGGAGGCCCATTTTGGTCTGCTTTTTGTCGGGGGGGTGGTCGGGCTGTTGCTGCTGGCCTGGGCCATGGTCCGGTTGAGTCTGTGGGGCATGCGCTGTTGGCGGCCCCGACGGCATGCCTGGCAATTGGCCATGCATGCCTTGTTGCGTCGGGGGGAGGGGTATGAAACCGTCATGATCTCCCTGGGTATCGGTTTGGGGCTGGTGGCGGCTGTTCTCTTTTTGGAGGACAACCTGAATCAGCAACTGCTCAACCGGATGCCGCAGCGGATGCCCAGCTATTTTTTTATCGATATTCAGCCCGATCAACTGGCGCAGTTTCAGTCGCTGGCCGCGCCTTTTGTGGCATCCCAGCCGGATGCCATGCGCATTTTTCCCACGGTACGCGGTCGGTTGTTGCAGGAGGATCAGCCGGTGGCGGCGGATGAGGAGAGGCCGCAGGCCTGGCGCAAGTCCAGGGAGTATGTATTGACCTATACGGACAACATTCCGGTCGGCAATCGGTTGGTGGCCGGTCAATGGTGGGCTGACCCGACCGTCCGGGAGGCCAGTGTGGAGGTAGAGATGGCCAAGGGGTTGGGGTTGGGGATTGGAGATCTATTGTCATTCAGTATCCAGGGCGTTACCATAACCGCACGCATTACCAGTCTGCGTGCGGTGCGCTGGTCTGACTTGGGTCTTAATTTTTTCGTGATTTTTTCTCCTGCGGTGTTGCAGGATGTTCCCTTGAGCTATCTGGCCTCGGTGGTGACGTCGCCGGATCAGGAGGAGGCGTTATTGGCTGCGATCAGTGGTCGGTTGCACAATGTCAGCGCGATTGCCACCCGGGTGGTGTTGGAGCGGGTACAGGGGTTGTTGCAGCAGGTGGCGCAGTCGGTTCGTCTGTTGGGTGGGGGGGCGGTGGTTGCCGGATTGTTGGTGTTGGGGGTCAGTGTTGCCGCCTCCCGGCGGCGACGGGCGCATGAAATGACCCTTTACCGATTATTGGGTGCCAGTCGGTGGGAGGTGGCCCGGATTGCGGCAGTCGAGTTTATGCTGCTTGGTCTTCTTTCGGCGGCCATGGCTCTGCTGATCGGGCAGGCTGTTACCGCTTTGGCGGTGGAGGGGTTGTTGAACGATGTGTGGGGTTTCAACGCTGGACTGGCTGCTGCTGCTTTTGTGGGCGGAACCGCCGTGATTGCCCTGACCGGCTGGGTTGGCAGTTATCGGGAGATGGGAAGACCGGTGATGGCCTTGTTGCGAGGGAAAATTTCCTGATTGCAAAGACCTGTGAAACCGCTTTCAATCTGTTAAACAATTGCAGAGGGCTGGGAAGCGTCACGGTCCCCAGACCCCTGCAATTGTTTGATTGATTGACGGATTGATTGAAAAGAAGAGGAAGAGAGTCAACCGGGCTCCGCGTTCTGCTGCCCGGCACTGTTCCGCATGAATTCCAAAAATTGGGCCGCCGGCATGGGACGACCATACCAGTATCCCTGAATCTCGTCACACCCCTCCTGCTCCAAAAATTGCAACTGCTCCTTCGTCTCCACCCCCTCGGCAATAACCGATAACCCCAAACTGTGGGCAAGACTGATAAAAGCACGAATTACAGCCGCATCCTCCGTGTTTTCCGTACATTGACGCACAAAGGACTGGTCAATCTTCAAAGTGTCAATCGGAAACCGCTTCAGATAACTGAGCGAAGAAAAACCGGTGCCAAAATCATCAATGGCCAACTTGATCTGAGCATCCGAAAGCATCTTCAACTTGGCAAACGTACCCTCAACATCTCCCATGGCAATACTCTCCGTCAACTCCAACTCCAGATAACGGGCATCCAACCCGGAGGCTGACAGAATACCAATAACAGTCTCAACAAAATTGGGCTGCCGGAACTGAATACCCGAAAGATTGACCGCAATGCGCAACGGCGGCAAACCGGAATCCCACCAAAGCTTGGACTGCCGACACACACTCGCCAACGCCCACGACCCCATGGGCGTAATCAAACCAATCTCCTCAGCCAAAGGAATAAAAGCCCCGGGCGACACCATGCCCTGCTGCGGATGCAACCAACGAATCAACGCCTCCGCCCCCACCAGCCTGCCCGTTTTCAAATCCATCTGCGGCTGAAAATACATTAAAAATTCATTGCGATCCAAGGCATTACGCAACTCCCGCTCCATCAGCATGCGGGCCATGGAAAAGGTGTTCAAATCGGTACGATAAAACTGAAAATTGTTGCGCCCCTGCTCCTTGGCATGATACATCGCCGCATCGGTGTTTTTCATCAAGGTCAAAACATCTTGACCATCCAAAGGAGCAATGCCAATCCCAATACTGACACCAATAAAATATTCCATGCTGTCAATCACAAAAGGCTTGGCAAACAGCTCCAGCAGATCCTTGGCAAACTGCGCCGCCTCCTGGGTCTGGGAAAGGTTGGGCAAAATAATGCCAAACTCGTCTCCCCCCAAACGCCCCAACAGACCGGAACCAATCTGATGCTGATAACTGGCCAGCAAACCGGCAATGCGATTGCCGGTCTGAATCAATAAATGATCGCCCACATCATGCCCCATGGTGTCATTGATCACTTTGAACCGATCCAGATCCAACAATAAAATCGTAACCAACTCCTCCTCTCTGCCCTGGGCATTGTTCAAGGCAAAAGAGAGACGCTCCTGAAACAGATGACGGTTGGGCAGATCAGTAAGAGGATCATGGCCCAACATGTGCAGCAAACTCTCTTCCGACTCCTTCAAAGCAGTCAGGTCGGAAAAAACACCGACAATATTTTGCACCGTACCCTGAGGACCGCGAATGGTGCTGATGGTCAGCCACTGCGGATAGACGCGACCATCCTTGCGCCGACTCCAAAATTCCCCCTGCCACTTGCCCGTATCGTTGAGCGTTTCCCAAAACTTGTGGTAAAAAGCCTGATCATGACGATCCGACTGGATCATCTTCATGCTGTTACCCAAAGCCTCTTCGGCTGTGTAACCGGTAATGTGGGTGAAAGCCGGATTGATGGATTGGATGACAGCATCCTGATCGGTCACAACAATCCCCTCATTGGTGCTGTCAAACACACTGGAGGCCAAGTAAAGCTTGCGCTCCGCCTCCAGATCCTTGAGCAGATAACGAACCCTGTTACGCAAAATGGCCCAATGCACCGGCTTGGTGATAAAATCCGCCGCCCCGACCGTATAAGCCCGGTCAACCGATTCATCATCATTCAAACCGGTGATCATCAATACCGGTATGTGCTGGGCATCTGGTCGGGCCTTCATGGCTGCACAGGCATCAAAGCCATTCATGATCGGCATATTGGCATCCATCAGGACAATATCCGGCAGCCCACTGTCAAAAGCCTCCACCGCATCCGCCCCATTGGCCAATCCCACGACATGATAACCGCATTTTTCCAAAAAGCGGCTTAACATCAGTCGGGTGACACCGTCGTCATCCACAACGAATATGATGGGCTTTTTTTTCATCACAAGGAAACAACTTCCGCCTGCGCTGTTATCGTATCATAAACCATGACCGTGGCCCCCTGGTTGAAACCATGAGCCGAACCTGGATTCAGCACGCGCGTTTTCCCCTCCCATCGATCAGTCACACGGTGCGTATGACCGGTGATCACCAGATCGTACGTTTGGCTGCGAACCAGGGCATTCAACACCGCAACCACCGTACCATGATAAACCGCCACCCGCCCTGCCGGAATCTCCATCTCCAACACCTCATCGGCCAACTCGCCGCCAATACACGCGCTTATCTTGGCCAGACCATTTCGCTCCCCGTCATTGTTGCCATACACCCCATGGACGGGTAAACCCTGCAGCGACAACAAAGCCGCCGGACTGACAATATCTCCGGCATGGACAATCCGCTCCACGCCCCGTTCCTGAAACAGAGCAAGGGCTTTTTGCAAATGTTCCACATGGTCGTGAGAGTCGGAAATGAGACCAATTTTCATCCTGTCCACTCATAATTTCAAGGCAAAAGGAGACAGCAAAGCTGTTAAAAATTTTAGATCGCAAGACAATAAGTCACAAAGTATAACATTGTCTCTGCTGTCTATAAAGGCGACGGAGACCAAAAAAGCGGCTTGACCCCCATTTTTTGTCTACAGACTTGACCCATGTGCAGGGGCAAGGCTTGCCAGCATGGAAACATCGGCTCGTTGAACGGGATACAAGGGCAACAGACGAAGGCAAGGGTCATGCCATGCTTCCATTGCCCCTGTCAAAACGCGGAACGACATTACAGGTCAAATTCGGCTGGATTCAGACCCAACTCCTGGCAAATCTCTCGCACCACCTTCTTTTCACCGGCATCAAAGTGGCCGTCGGAGCCTCCTATGGCGCAGCAGACCCGTACCAGCAACCGGGCCTCCTCCGGCTTTTTGACGGCAGCGATTGTTCGCATGGCTTCGATTTTGCCGACGTCAAAATCAAACTCCAGTTTGCCAATATATTTTTGGAAGGTGTCGATCACCGTTCCCTGATCATAGCTTTTGAGGGCTTCGGAGTTGCGGACAAAACCGATCATTTTTTCTTTTTCTGCTTTGGAAACAGAACCATCCGCCGCCGATACCAAGGCACAGCCCGCCAGCACCGCTTCCATCAACGCCTGATTGCGAAACCGGCTCATCTCCTGTACAAGGGAGGCCTGCATCTGTGAGGCCCTGTTTTTTAAATCATCAAAAAAACCCACCTTGATTCTCCTTCTGGTTGACTGCGAGTGGAGGATTCGGCACATGAAAACCGCCGTGCCCCTCATTATAGGCATTGGCAGAAAAAAGGAAAGAGAAAGCCGGAAATTTTGTCTGGATTGTTTCATGCGATGGCATGAAAAATGTTCCTGAAAATGGTGCATCCGTTGGTGAAAACGGTTATCATGCACCCCTGTTCCACCGAAGCCATGCCGAGAGGGTTGATATGGATAAGAGCGATAATACAGTGCAACAGCGTGAAACCATCATGATTGTGGATGATGAACGCTTTAATCTCAATCTGCTGCAAGAGTTGCTGGCGACGGAGTATGATCTCATTGCAGCCATGAACGGCACCCAGGCCCTGCAGCGGGTGACGGCTACACCGCCTCCGGATCTGATTCTGCTGGATATTTTGATGCCGGGCATGGATGGCTATCAGGTGCTGCAACGGTTGAAGGGAGATCCCACCACGGCAGAGATTCCCGTCATTTTTATTACCGCAATGAGTGCGGATGCGGATGAAAGCAAGGGCTTGCAATTGGGTGCGGTCGACTATATCACCAAACCGTTTGCACCCTCGGTGGTGCTGGCCAGGGTCAAGACCCAACTGCTGTTGCAACGCACGCTGCGACGGGAAAAGGCGTTGAATCAGAGTCTGGCGCACAAAAATGCGGAGCTGCACGAGTTGAATCAGGTCAAGAACCAATTTATCGGCATGGCCGCCCATGATTTGCGCAATCCCCTTTCTGTTCTTCTGGGGATGAGTACGCTGCTGTTGGAGGCTCCGCCCAGTCTGCAGGAGTCGACCAGGCGGGAATTTCTGGTCAGCATGCAGAGTGTCAGCGAGCAGATGCTTGGTTTGGTCAATGATCTGTTGGATGTTTCCGTGATCGAAAGTGGCTCCTTTATTCTCAACAAACGCAGTGGCAGCTTGGCCATTTTGTTGACGGAGCGGGTTCGCCTGGCCCAGTTTGCGGCCCAGACCAAGCGTACCACCATCCATTACAAGGACAACCTGGCCGCCCTGGCCCAGTTTGACGCCGGGCGTTTGGGACAAGTGATGGATAATCTGCTCTCCAACGCCATCAAGTTTTCACCTGCGGGCAGTCAAATTTGGGTCGAGCTGATTGACAAACCCGATCATGTAGGGTTCGCGGTGACCGACGAGGGGCCGGGCATTACAGCCAAAGAGCAGGCGCAACTTTTTGGTTCTTTTCAAAAATTGAGCAATCAGCCCACCGGTGGCGAAAAGTCGACCGGACTCGGGTTGGCCATCAGCAAAAAAATTGTGGTGGCCCACGGGGGCACGATCCAGGTGGAGCCTGCTGCCAAAGGAGGGAGCCGCTTTACCGTCACTCTGCCCCGGTAAGCAGGGGTCCGGGGAGCATCACGCTCCCCAGGCCGCTGCAATCGTTTGAACAGATCAGGAAGAGCACGGGTGTTGGGATCAAAATTTGTAGGTCCACCCCAACTCCACAGAGTTTTGGGACATCTCCAGGGAACCGGTCTGGAACGGGGTGTTGGGGCTGCTGCCGTTGATGCTTTTGTCAAACGCATGGATATAGGCCAGATTGATGGTGTTTTTGGCATCAAAAGACCAGCCGGCCCCAAGGGAGATATGGTCCGTCACGGTAGCCGGGGCAATGATGTTGAACAGACCCTGCTGGCCAGGAATCACCTCGTTGCCCTTGCTGTAACCAGCCCGAAAGGCCCATTCACTGGTTGGGGTCCACTGCGCGCCGATTTTGTAGACAATCATGTCATCCCACCCGAACCCCAAACCGTTGTCGGTTCCCATATAGATATTGCCCGGCACCAATTGGACATTATTGGGATTGTGAATGGACTTTACATTGCTGAACATCAAATCCTGCACATCAAAGGCTACTGTTATGGCAGGGGTTGGTTTGACTGCGACGCCGGCCTGCAGGATGGGTGGAATGTCAAAGCTGCCGGACTCCGCCAACAGTCCCCGATATTTGTCAAAGCGGGTCATGTAAGTTTTGCTCTGTATCGAGGCCCCCAACGACAGCCAGTCGTTCACGGGACCATACCATCCCAGTTTGATGCCTGCGCCATAGGAGTAGTCGTACCCACGGTTGGTCACATTGTCCGGAGAGGCCGAGACCCCCGTGAAGGGTTGCAGGCCGGTGACCTCAATCCGCTGGACAGCCAAAATGGGAGCGACGCCCAGGGTGTTGTGGTCATCCAATTTCTGGGCGTAGTTGAAACCGACAAACAACTGCGCCATGTCCACCCCGGTCGGAGAGGAGGTGAAACCGGGGGCGGCAAAGTTGCCGAAAACAGCCGAATCATACTGGGTATTCATGCCGCCATTGCCACCGACACTGATGCCAATGGAACGGTTGTCGTCCAGCATTTTGTTCCAGCCAAAATAGGGAATCAGGAAAAAATCGTTACTGCTTTCGTAAGTGCCTGGTGAAATAAAGGGTACACCTGCGGGCGTGGACGAAGGGGTGTTGGCGGTAAATCCCCGATCAGGCATGAAAAGATTAACGCCAAGCGTGATCTGATTGCCAACATGTGCCATTAATGCCGGGTTGATGGCCGTACCCATGGCATCCGTGGGAAACGCAACCCCAGCCCCTGCCATGGATTTGTTGGCGGTACCAAAACCCTCGGAAAAATAACCATTAGTGGCGAATGCGGGCAGGGACAACCCCAGGAAGGCACAGACGGACAGCGGCGCGTACAGAAACTTTTTCATGGCGAGTCCTCTTTCCATAGAGAGAATACAATAGGGCGGGCATGGAGGAAAGTTGATGGCGTTATTGAGAAATGTCAAGCAAAAAAGCTGTCCTATAACGAATTGCCAGTCTCCGATGCAGCAGCCACCCATCTGCTGGGGAGCGTGACGCCCCCAGCCCTTGCAGTAACAGGGGGCCGGGGAGCATCACGCTCGTGCAGGGGCCGAAGCCCCTGCATGAGGCAGAGCGGGGGAGGGGGTGGCGGAGTGTGGGGCAGATCACCTCTTACACCCTGAAATAGCCAATGCTCTCCTGCATGGCCCGAGCCTGCTCCGACAGGGATTCGGCGATCTGCGACATTTCCGACGTCGCCACGGCGTTCTCCTGGATCACCCGGTCCAGCTCCTGGATCGCCTGATTCACCTGCTGCGCTCCCTGGTTTTGCTCGGCAGAGGCGTTGGCAATCTCCTGCACCAATTTTGCCGTGCGCTGGATGTCCGGCACCAGACGGTCCAGAGAACTGCCCGCCTCCTCGGCGGTGCGGACACTGGAACTGGCAAGGGAGGTGATCTCTCCCGCCGCCGTTTGGCTGCGTTCCGCCAGTTTTCTCACCTCCGCTGCCACCACGGCAAACCCTTTCCCATGTTCACCGGCACGCGCGGCCTCAATGGCGGCGTTCAAGGCCAGCAGATTGGTCTGGCGGGCAATCTCCTCGATTACGACAATACGGCTGGCAATCTGTTTCATCGCCACCACTGCCTGTTTGACGGATTCGCCGGTTTTGCCTGCCTCCTTGGCTGCCTGAGAGGCCAGTGCTTGTGTGGTGAGGGCGTTGTCGGCATTGTTTTGGATATTGGCAGCCATTTGCTCCATGGCTGCCGAGGTCTCCTCGATGGAAGCGGCCTGCCGCTGTCCCCCCTCGGAAACATGATGGGCAGAACTGTTGACCCGCTCGCAGTCCAGAACAACCGCCCCGGCCACCCCCTGAACCACCCCTACCGTATCCCGCAAATGGCCCACCATGCGGCGTATGCCACCATAAATGCTTCGTTCCCGATTACAGTCCACGTTGAACGCCACCGAGAGATCGCCCCTGGTCACCTCGCTGACAATGGTCACTACCTCGCCAATCTCCGTCGTTTCGCAGCCGATTTGCTGCATTAACTCCTGATTGACAAAGCGGACATAGCCCAAAGTCGCAACGACAATCAGGGGAATCAGGATGGAATAGAGGATCAATTGGAATTGGGCCTTCTCGGCCTGAATGGCCGCCTGTTTGCCCAACTCCTCCGACAGGCCATCTTCAACCTTTTTCAGTTGATTGATCTTTTCGGTAATGGTGGCAAACCAATGGTTGGGATCGATACCAAATCCCCCGCTGCCGGCCTTGTCAAAGGCCAACTGCCGCATACGGTCCACCTCTGCCACAGCGTTGACCGACATCTGCTCTTTGAAAAGGGCCTGCATGGCGGCAGTGGCCATGGCCGAAAAGGTGTTCAGGAAGGCCGACTGTTCTCCCGCCAACGAGCCAAAACGTTGCAAGATGCCTGGGCCAAACTTGTCCTGGGCAAAGGTGTTGGTGAGGGTGGCTCGCTCCAGACCGGCTCGCTCTTTGGCCAGCATCAGGCTGACATAGGCGGTGGTCCGGGCCGCCATCTCCGCATCCGTGGCCAACTCTGTCATCCCCCGCACCACGGTGATCAGCTTGTCAATGGTACCGGTATAATATTTGAGAACTTCCGGGGTAGATACCGCCAGACCATCCACCCGATTGCGCCACTCCCCCAGTTGGGCAAGACTGCTGTTGGCCTCGGTCACCTGGCCCACAAACTGGCTGCCAAAACGGCTCAGACGGGTCGCCCCAACCCCCGTTCGCCACTCTCCCAGCAGCTTGTCAGAGAGTTCCCGCTGTTTGGACAGTTCTGCTCGAAACTTTTGTCCCTTGCTGCCGAGAAAACCGGCATTCATTCCCCGTTCCTTTTGCAGTTCATGCACCAAGGCCCCTGCATGCTTGGCCAATACCGTCAAGCTGGACATGGCATCCATGCGATTGCGCAGCTCATATTTGGCCCAGATCAACTCTCCTCCCAGCCAACAGAGGCTGAGCAGGGGAAGCAGGAGCATCAGAGCCAGTTTGGTACGCAATTTCATTGTTTTCATTGTTTACCCTCGACATGAATAGTGGGTGGGTCGTCCTTGATCACAGTTTCGGTCACCACGACCTGTTATTTGTGGGTCAGAAGGCAGCTTCAGAAACGGAAACAGTCCCTGCCCCTGCACCCCGCCAGGGGGCGTGATGCTCCCCAGCCCTTGCAAAAAACCGGATTATTATGATGAACGGCTCCCTTGCAGCTGCCGGAGATCCCGCACGGCCCCTCGGGCAGCCGAGGTGGTCAGGGCCGCGTAGGCCTGCAACGCCTGCGAGACGACCCGCTGCCGATTGGCCGGGCGATAGCCCTGCATTTTGGCCCGCCGCTGCTCCAACAGCTCCGCTGTCACCCGCATCTGAATGGTACGGTTGGGAATGTCAATGTCGATGATGTCTCCCTCTTCCAACAGGGCGATGGTTCCCCCTTCGGCCGCCTCCGGTGAGACATGACCAATGGAAAGCCCCGAAGTGCCACCGGAAAAACGGCCGTCGGTGATCAAGGCACATGCCTTGCCCAATCCCTTGGATTTCAAATAACTGGTGGGGTAAAGCATCTCCTGCATCCCGGGCCCCCCCTTGGGCCCCTCGTAGCGAATGACCAACACATCTCCCGGCTGAATCCGGTCGCCCAGAATCGCCTCACAGGCACTCTCCTGACTCTCAAACAGACGGGCAGGTCCAGAAAATTGCCAGATGGACTCATCCACTCCCGCCGTTTTGACAATACACCCCTCCTGGGCCAGGTTGCCGAACAGTACCGCCAATCCCCCATCCCTGGAGTAGGCATGGGCCACATCCCGGATACAGCCATTGGCACGGTCCAGGTCCAGACTGGGCCAGCGACTGGACTGGGCAAAGGGGAGAACGGTGGCCCGGCCACCCGGTCCGGCCAAATGACGCTCTTTGGCCGCCGCGCTGGCGGTCGGACTGGCAATATCCTCCTGCATCAAGGCCGCTTCGAGAGTGGGGGCATGCACAGTCGGACAGTGGCTGTGGAGCAGCCCCGCCCGAAGCAACTCGCCCAGAATGGCCGGAATTCCCCCCGCCCGATGGACATCCTCCATGTGGTAGCGGTCGGTGGAAGGGGCCACTTTGCACAAACAGGGAACTGTCTTGGAAAGCCGGTTGACATCTGCCATGCTGAAGGGAACCTCCCCCTCCTGGGCCGCTGCCAGCAGGTGCAAAATGGTGTTGGTGGAGCCTCCCATGGCAATATCGAGCGACATGGCATTTTCAAAGGCGGCAAAACTGGCAATGGCGCGGGGCAGAACCGAGTCGTCCCCCTGTTCGTAATAACGTTGGGTCAATGCGACAATCCGTTGTCCGGCCTGCAAAAAAAGCTGTTTGCGATCGGCATGGGTGGCCAGCAGGGTGCCGTTGCCCGGCAGGGCCAGGCCGAGGGCCTCCATCAGGCAGTTCATCGAATTGGCGGTGAAAAGACCGGCACAGGAGCCGCAGGTGGGACAGGCATTCTGTTCGATGGCGGCCAGGTCAGACGCCGAGACCCGGCTATCCCCCGCTGCAATCATGGAGTCGATCAGATCCAGCTTTTGCAGGTTGCCATTGCCCAACTGCACCTTGCCCGCTTCCATGGGGCCGCCGGAGACAAAAATGGCCGGAATGTTGAGACGCAAGACAGCCATCAGCATGCCAGGGGTGATCTTGTCACAGTTGGAGATACAGACCAGGGCATCCGCTGTATGGGCATTGACCATATATTCCACGCTGTCGGCGATCAGATCCCGGGAGGGGAGGGAATAGAGCATCCCCCCATGTCCCATGGCAATGCCGTCATCGATGGCGATGGTGTTAAACTCCTTCGCAATCCCCCCCGCCGCTACAATTTCGCCGGCCACCAGGGCACCCATCTCCTTCAGATGGACATGGCCCGGCACAAACTGGGTAAAGGAGTTGGCAATGGCAATAATGGGCTTGCCAAAATCGGTTTCGGCCACACCCGTGGCGCGCCATAACGCCCTGGCACCAGCCATGTTTCGTCCGTGGGTGGAGGTTTGTGAACGATAAACGGGCATCTTTTCGATCTCCTGAATTGAATGTAACGCACTCTGCGTATTGCCTGATGGGGAAAATGTATGCGACAATGTGTTACGAGTTGCCTCAGTATAGACACGACCAACACCGAAGGGAAATGCATTAAGATGGTTCCACTCGTTAAAATTCATCCCGACAATCCGCAGGCACGCCTGATCAACCAGGCGGCGGCTCTTCTGCGTGGAGGAGGCGTGATTGTCTATCCCACGGATACCGCTTATGGCTTGGGCTGCACCCTCAGCAATCGCAAGGGGGTGGATCGCATCATCCAGATCAGGCAACTCTCTGCCAATCATCGTTTTTCCATTCTGTGTCCCGATCTGGCCGAAATCGCCCATTATGCCCGGGTGGACAATGCCACTTATCGGCTGTTGCGTCGCTTCTTGCCGGGGCCTTACACCTTTGTGCTGGAAGCCACCCGGGATGTGCCCAAAAATATTTTACCGCGCCGCAAAACCATTGGCCTGCGCATTCCAGGCCATTCCATCTGTCTGGCCCTGTTGCAGGCGGTGGGTGAACCTTTGCTCTCGGCCACGGTTCGCCTGCCCCAGGATGAAACGGTTCTGAACGACCCGGAAGAGATCCACAAGCGACTGGCCTCGCAGGTGGACATGGTGATCGACAGTGGCATTTTGCTTTCTGAGCCCTCGACCGTGGTCGATTTGACCGGAGATGCCCCGGTGATTTTGCGCAGCGGAGCCGGGGATCCAAACGTATTCATGTAAAACACTTGACTCCCTTCCCTGATCTGCCGAAAAGAGGTGCAGGTAGGTATTCTGAAACGGCAAGGAGATGGCCATGCCCGGGCGGGGAAAAGTTATTCCACTGAAGGATTTTTTGATAAAGGGTGTGCGGCATCCCAAAACGCATGCAACCCCTGAGCTTACCGGGCCGTTGCCGACCGGTTGGGTCTCTGCCTGGGACTACTGGGTAGAGGGTGTTCGGAAGCCTGCCCAAGTGCCCGAGGAGACCATTGTCCGTCTGCGTCCGCCTTCCAGGAAAAAACCGCTGCCTCCCGAGGCATGGTTGACCGAGGAGGATGTGCTGGCCGACATCCAACAGCTGTACGCACTCAGTATCGTCCCGCTCAAGGTGGAGGAGAGGCGTCAACTCAACCAGGAAGAGGTGGAGTTGGGGGAGGTCTCTCCTGAAGAGGGTGAATACCGGGACGTGCGCCTGGAGGAGATCCAGGAGGAACACCTGATTCGGATCGAGGGGATTGTGCATTGGTTTGTGGACAACTATTTCCGGGAATTTGAGTCGGTTGTCGAGGAGTAGCCTGCTTTTTGATTCGGCTCCTCGTGTTCTGTCCTACATCGGACGACAGGCCCGTCATGCCTTAAAAAAACGCAGTCCGGGATCTCGCAGAGTTGCCGGGAATGTTCCGGGATGTGCTTACCAGAGACGATCACTTGTATCATTCACGTTGAACCAGCACGCTCTGGATTGGCCGCGTGAATGGTCAGTAGAAGTTCCGTGTTGTCAATCAGACGATATTCAGGCAACCGGCCAGAATTATGAAGGCTTTCCTCCATGATAATTGGCACACCATCACCACGTTTTTCCATAAAATATTGGCGTGTCAGATCTTCATCACTCTCATCGACTGGACAACGCGCCAGCAACGTTGTCAGCAATTCGTTTCGGGTTACTTGACGCAGGGGTAGACTGTCGATGGTAATCGTGTTGGGTAGTGTTCCCGGGGAATAGAGTTCAAGGCGGTTGTCAAACATGAAGAGCCGAATTTTCGACCCGGCAATGGAATAATCCCGGTGCGCCACGGCGTTAACCACCGCTTCAAACACTGCCCTTACACTGAACTGGGGCAGTTCGACCCTGCCGGGCTGTTTGCTGGCTGCCACGGTCATGTTGCGGCGTACAAATCTCATGGCAAGCCTGATCTGTTCATCCAGGGGACCGTGGCACTCCAAGGCATCAAGCTGCTGATTGGAATCTTGCCGCGATCCACGATAGCGAACAGCCATGATGAAGGCACTCGGCATCCATTGGACCGGTCTTCTGGAACACATCAGTATGCCAGAGACGGAGGTCCGTTCCGTGCCATCGTCATCCGCTTTGAGCAGGCCCTGTTTGCGAAGGGTCGTCACCGGCTCAGCGATGTGTATGCCCAAAAATCGCTGCCACAGGGGTTCGTCCATATCGGATAGCGAAGTTTCCGGAACGGGTTGTTCATCGAAGCGGATGAGTTGGGCTTGACTGCGCTGTTGAAGCAAACGGGACAACACAGGGGTATCCATCTCGCGTTTTGAACTGCCTTGGCGGTGAAAATATCCGCCAGGACTCTTGTGGACAAACAGACTGCGTGGAATTTCGACTTTCAAGATGGCTTTTGGCAATCCCATGGTGTCCGGCAGTTCCATGCGCAAGGAACGAAACAAAACAGGCGGTTTGACGCTCTCGTTGCACACTTCAAAGACATACCGTTCAACATCATCAAGATGCTGCCTGGAAAGGCCGATGATCTCCCGTGTTTTGTCGTCCACTCCAAAAACAATGACGGCGTTGGCCGTATTGGCCATGGCCGCAATCTCATCGGCCAAATCGGCGCGTGCAGGAGCCTTGACCTTGTTGCCCGCCATGACAACAGCCTTGAGTTCGAGAGAGGTATCCTCCCCCAGTTGGATTTTCCGAAGCAGCTCCTCCGCACTATCAAACACGTCGACCTCCATGAGCTATGCGGCGATAACGCCGTTCGAATGCCTCCTCGCCCCCCTCCATGATGCGACAAATTTCCTCACGGACCTTTTGTTCCTGCAAACTGCCTGTACAGGTTGGGTTGGTCTGATCATTGCTGACACCCAAGGCCATGACCAACTCCGCGTCACCATTGACCACAATGTTGGCATTATGCGTGACCACAATGACTTGGCGATTTTGCTTGATGGTTCTTAGTTGGGCCACAATCAGTTCATAGATCAATTGATTATCAAGATCGTCTTCGGGTTGATCCAGGATCAATGGTTCAGCGCCGTGCGACAGGAGAAAGGCGAGCATGGCCGCTGTTTTCTGTCCGGGTGACCCTGTGTGTATACTCTGAAATTTTTTCCCATTGCCGGAGCTACAGTAGCTCACATCCAATGCATCGTCTGGAAACCAGACATCCAGCCGATCCAATCGCTCAGGCGGCAATTCCCGTAATTTGGTGACAAATCTTTGATCCTTTGCGGTATATTCACTCTTTCCTGTGGCAGCGAGATCTCTGACAACCTGCTTCAGTTTGGCAACGCCATCCTCTGGATTTTTTTGCTCGATCAGCCCAATCAAACCATCCTTGCCAACTGTGCCGATATCCTTGTCAAATTTTCCTGGGTTGCAATCGATCAAACCGCGCAGACGCTCCTCGTACAGCTCAGCGTCTCCGAATCGTACCGCAGAAATTTTGACATATGGATTATTAGTCAACACCCTTTTGAGAAATTGACGGCGCATCTCTGTCAATGATCTGCGCGACGTCGCAAGATGAATCAATTTCTCGTCAGCCTGACGGCGCACCTCTTCCTGGAGTTTTCGCCGTGATTCCATGTCAACAAGTTGTTGCTCCAAGGTATGTCGTTGTTGGAGCAGTTTGCCGAACTCGTTGGGTTCTCCCGCTTTTTCTGCCCGGAGTTTGTTCCGCAAGGTTTCATATTTTTCTTCCGCATCACGAAGGGTGGATTGCCATCTTGGGGCGAACTGTGCGGATTGCCAACGGTTCAAACAGGCATCGGCCTGTTCAGCCAACCGCGAGACGATACGCGAAATCTTTTCAAGGCGATGGAAAATATGGGAGGCTTCATCCATCGCCTCGTGGTCGGAGGTATCCTCTGGATCAAAAACAGTCTGGTCGATGGAAGCGGGAGTAATCTCTTCTGCCATGGCCCGTAATTGGTCACCTGTACCAGACCATGAATCTTTCCATCCATTCAGGGATCGCTGTTGCTGCTTGCGATGTTGATAGACTTTCAAAATTTCGGCGTGTTCTGCCTGCTCGAAAGCAGCCAGACGACGTTTTACATCCAGCAATTCTCCCTTGATACGTTCCTCATCCTTTAACCCGGTCGCTATTTCCCGTTCCTTGGCGCGCAACGACAGATAGGCCAATTCGGTTTCCCGCCAATTTTTTTCCCAAGTCCGGCGTTCATCTCCCAGAGCGTTATCAATGATGTCCAGGAGTTTGCGTGGCGTCCTGGCAAACTCAAAAATCTGCTTCTGACTGAAAACCCGAACAGGAAACCGATCAGCGACAACCCCTTGTGTCGGTTGCCACACATCGGTTTCATCCATCGCGGAAAGAATTTCCTCCCCACCATGTGGTGTCCATTGGACGCGATAACGCCCGCCATCCTTGCGATATATGACCGTCAACCGGGTGTCTGCGGTCAGCAGTCCATCATCCTGGCGTGTGTGTGCAACCTTGCTATACTTTTCAAGATCCTTCTTCAGGCTGTCGGGCCATTCGCCCTCTCGGCGCAGGGTCAAACGCAGAAATTCGGCCAGGGTTGATTTGCCGGTACCCCGTCCACCGATAATCGCATTCATCCACGGATTAAAACGGCACTCAAAAGGACTGGTGCGTCCCATATAGCGCGCCTTGTCCACGGTCAGGGATTCGATACACCATTGTCCATGTTCGTTTGGATTGATCCCCGAAAACTGGTCGGAACGCTTAATGGATATCTTGCCATCCAGTAAAGCAAGTCGCACACCCTCCAGTGTTGGTTGTCCCATCTTGACCCAGGTAAAGTGGCTTCCTGGGCAACGCTCCCCGCTGGGGTGGTGGGCATCTGAACCTAACACTTCGGCCCAGTTTGTTTTTTTGTCAATATAGAGTTGCGGCTTTTGAATGTTTGGATCATGCACTTCCATGGCAAAGAGATGCTCGCTGCCAATAACTGCTGACAGGGATTGCCCTTTTACTGCCTTGAAAAGTCCACTGTAATCTTCTGTATGGGCAGGGATGGCCAAACCACCCTGCCTGACGATCTCCTCAATAATCTCTACGGCCCCCTTTTCAGTGACACACTCCTGGCCATCCTTCGATGGGTAACCAACAGATCCCAACAGATAATCAATATCTGTTTTTTTTGTTTTGATTGGATCAAACAACGCCAACAGGTGAAAACCGCCATTAACGGTCAATTCGACACCAGGGAACAGCACAAGAGGGCGAAATTCGTCCAATGGCTCGGATTCCATCTTCGACAATTCCTCTTTCAACTTGTCGATCCACGCCCCGGTATTGTGATCCGTGATGGCTACGCAATCCACCTCAGCCCGCATAAAATCCAGCAACCACTCCCTTGGGGTGCGTTGCCGCAAGGTCTCTTGATCCGGCCCTTTCCCGTAATCATGCGATGCTGGCGTATGGGCATGAAAATCAAACTTCCACCAACGGGCACCTGGCCATTGCCACATTGCATTCATTGTCTTTCCTCCACCCGGTTCACCGCCTGATCACGCCATAGGATCAGTTTGGGCTCTTCCTGGAGTACATTCTCCGGGATTTTTTTTTGCTACTTGGACTATGGTGGAAAAATCTCTGGCGGGAACGTACCAGCACTCCTTGGCCATTCCTTGCAAACAGAGATCGTTCTTCCACAGATTGTGTAATAATTTTATTGATCATACCGAGCCATCCTGTCCAGGGTTTATGTGGTGTCTTCTGGAATTACGTGCGGCTTACGTGCATGAACGCTTGTAATCCGGGACGGTAAAGCGGTTTACAGACTGTTCACGGCTGGTCCTTGCCCACCAGAACAAACGGTGCCCAGTAATAGGGATGCCGCCAGAGGGGGTGGCTGATGAAGGTCTGTTGCGTGGCTTGCAGGGCCTCCTGTGGGGGGGTACCACGGAGAATATGGCTGTAGAACGCCTGCATGAAGGCCATGGTGACGTCGTCGCTGATGCTCCAGAGGGTGGAAAGGACGGCTTTGGCACCGGCCTCCTGGAAGGCACGTTGCAGGCCATAGACCCCTTCCCCATTGCGCACATCGCCAATACCGGTCTGACAGGCCGACAGCACCACCAAATCGGTACCGGCCAGGTTGAGATTGACAGCTTCACCGGCAGTCAGGATACCATCGGTACCGTCGCTTTGCTTGATTCCCTGCACACCGGCATTGGCTCCGGCAAAGGCCAGACCGGCACGGTTCATGGGATCGGCGATCACCAGCACAGCATCCTTGGTGGTGGGAGTGGTGGCCGACCGGGGGGATACCGGTGTGGCTGTCGGCAACGGACTCTCCGACGGCTCCGTTGGCTGTATCAGGGTGTCAAGAAAAAAGCCGTGCGTCGCCAGATGCAGAATCCGGGGGGCTGCGAGCGCGCTGATTGCCTGTTCACTGGCAGCAGTATCGGTCAGCAGCATGGGTTGCACCTGCTGTTGCCGCAAGAGTTCAATCAGCGTGTTGCCCTCCTGCAGAGTGCCGGGCAAATAGTCGAAAAAAAATGTCGGAAAGACGTATCCCACTGGTGCGCGTACTGCGTTTGCCCTCCCCGGTCGACTTCTGCAAGCCGACAAAATAGTCCGGCGCGGCCACCACGACCGGCGCGGTGCCTGTACCAGTCAGGGGGTGCAAAACCAGATCCCGCGCTGTGGAGAGGGTAACAAGTCGGGTGGTTTCTCCCACATATCGCCCTTGGGTGTCCATGAGTGCTTTGAAAGGCAGCAGATGCAGGGCACCATCCGGTACCAGGTAAACCTTCTGCTTGTTCGCCAGCAAGGGCACCAGGGGTTGCCAGAGCGCAGCGTGCAACGCCTTGGCCGTACTATCCATGACCGTACCGGCGGCGGTCTGTTCCATGCTTTCCCGATAGCTTTTGATCAATGTTGCGATTGGCTCCAGCGGACCGATGGTGACCAGACGCATGCTGGGCGTGGCCTGCGGATCCGTTACGACAGCCATCACCTGCCATGCTTTATAGCCGTTCAGCGGCAGATCGACCGCGTGAAACAGCAAAAAATCCACCAATACTTCACCAGGCTGTAATGCCGCAACGACCTGCTCTGGCTCTACACGTTGCCGGTTGCGCCCCAGGATCTGTACCTCCCTGCCCAATTCGGCTTCCAGGTCATCGATCTGCTGCTGCAGTTGTACAAGCCGTGTCTTGTCTGTCATGCCGCCAAACTGCCATTGTGCCGCAGTTTTTTTTCTGCTCGCCAAGCTCTGTGCCTTTTCTCGCAGGGCTGGTTGGGCGGCACTGTGGGTGACGGCATTGACCTCTGCGGCCACACGCAGCAACAACCCCTTTCGACGCAGGGAGTAGAGCATCGCCTCGCGGGCCATGGCATCATCCGCCAACTGGGAGAGAACCGTCAAATACAGATCGATATTGTATGTACTCTGACTCAGGTAAGCCTGACGGCTTTTTTCGCTGGCACCCCAAAGAACCCGTTCCAGCAATGCGTCGGTGCTACGCATGTTGCGTGTCAACCAGGTCATGGCCTGACGGGGTTGCTGCCGCAGCAACTCCAGTGTGGCCAGGTTACTGAGTATGCTTGCCGTATTCGGGTGATCCGCACCCCACCGCCGTTCCAGAATATCCAAGGCGCGATGCAACAAAGGTTCGGCCTTGGCCAGATGCTCGGCTGTGGCACTGTCGATGTAGAGCGACTGGTACAACCCCGCCAGATTGTTCAAGCTGATGGCAACTTGTGGGTGTTGCGGACCCAGAACATGTTCCTGTATCGCCAGGGCGCGTCGCAACAGAGGCTCCGCTTCGGCATGCCCTCCCCGTTTGGCCTGCAAGCTGCCCAGACTGCTCAGGCTGTTGGCGACGTCGAGATGTTGTGGTCCCAGACTCTTTTCCCGGCTCGCCAACACCCGCTTATGCAAGGCGATCGCCACGTCGGTAAAACCTTGTGCGCTCAACCACACTGCCATGTTGTTCTGTATGGAGAGTACTGTTTCATGCTCCGGTCCGTACGCACGCTCAAAGATGGCCAGCGCGCGTTCATAAAGGGGAATGGCCTGCTCCAGGCGACCTTGCGTCTGGTACAGGGAGGCCAGATTGTTCAACGTGACAGCCACATCCGGATGATCTTTTCCCGCCCGTTGTTCCTGAATTGTCAGGGCACGTTTGAAGAGGGGCTCGGCCTGCTCGTAACGACTCAGCCTCTTGTACAGGAAAGCGAGGTTGTTCAGGGTCAGTGCCACGTCGGGATGATCGGGTGTCAGATTTTTTTCCCGGATGGCCAGGGAGCGTACATACAGTGGCTCCGCCTCCTCATACCGCCCCTGCAACTCGTACCATGAGGCCAGATTGTTCAACCCGATGGCCACATTGGGGTGGTCTGGACCCAGGCGTGCTTCCCAGATGGTCAGTACACGCCGCTTCAGTGTCTCCACTTGCTCATGCTGGCCTTGCGCCTCATAAATCCTGGTCAGATTGTTCAGGCTGATCGCCACATCGGGATCGTCCGGTCCGAGAACACGCTCCCGAATCTCCAGAGCCCGTTTGGACAAGGGTTCCGCTTCGGCATATTGACCCAGCCCTGCATACAATGCTCCCAGATTGTTCAGGGTCAATGCCACATCGGGATGCCCGGGCCCGAGTTTTGTTTCTCGAATGGCCAGGGCACGCTGATACAACGGTTCCGCCCGCTTGGACTGGCCACGATCACTGTAGACCGCTGCCAGGTTATGCAGTACCCGCGCCACTTCAAGATGCTCTGTACCATACGATTTTTCATAAATATCCAAGGCGCGATTCAACAGCGACTCTGCCTTGGCGAACTGCTGTTGCTCTTTGTACATCACCGCCAGATTGTTCAGGGTCAGCCCGACTTTGGGATGCTGTGGACCGTAGATTTTTTCCAGCCTGGTCAGAGTGCGGTCGTGCAGGGCTTCTGCTTTGGCACTCTGTCCCTGTTCTTTGTACACAACCGCCAGATTGTTCAGGATGGTGGTCAGGTTGATTCCTTTGCTCTCCTGGTCGGATTTCTCACTTTTTTCACATATGGCAAGGGCACGTTCCAAGGCAGAGGCGGCCTTGGCATAGTCGTGCCGTTTGGCATATGCGTGCCCCAGCAGGCCGAGTGGATCAGCCAGATCTGCATGCTCTGGGCCATGAAGCTGCTCCAACATGGCCACCGCACGTTCAAACAGTGTTACAGCTTGGTCATACTGGTTTTGTGCGCGTGATACCCCCCCTGCGTCTACGAGGAGTTGAGCTATGTAGGGATGGTTTGGACCGTATCGCTTCTCCTGGATGGCCAGGGCACGTTGCAAGGCGGCTTCCGCCTGTTCATGGTGCTCGGATGCGAAGTGAATGGCACCCAGGAGGCGCAAGCCGACGGCCAACTTTTCGTCATCCGGGCCGTACTCCTTCTCGACAATGGCATTGAATCGCTCCATGGTCTGTTGGGCATCCGAATATCGTTGCAGTCGATGCAGCGTTGTGCCCAGGCTGAGCAACGTGTTGAGTATCGGTTTTTCCCTTTTGTATCGCTGCTCCTGCAGTACCAGAGTACGGCGCAATAAAGGTTCGGCCTCGGCGGGGCGATCGTACTTGTTGTAGAATTCTGCCAACTCCTCCAGCAGCTCTTTCACGAGAAAGCTGTCCTGGCCGAACATTTTTTCGTTGAGTTCCAGGGCACGTTTAAACAGCGGCTCTGCCAGCTCCGCCTGCTGGCGCGCGTTGTACAGTTGTGCCAATTCGCGCATGGCATAGGGACTCTCCTTGATGGCCAATACCCGCTGGTAGAGTGTCTCTGCCTCCCCTGGGCGGGCTTGCTTGACGTATACCCGTGCCAGCATGAACAGGGTGTCGGCTACATCGTCATGTTTCGGGCCTGATGTTTGCTCCCTGATGTTCAAGAGACGCAGGTAGTGGGTTTCCGCCGCTGCCCACTGCTCCCGGTCTGTCGCCAACTCGGCCAGTTTCTGCACGACGTCGGCAAGGCGGTGACGACTGTTCTGGCCACCCTTGTCCAAAATGGTCAATGCCCGCTGGTACAATGCCTCTGCCTTGGCATGCTGCGCGCGGTCCGGACGGTACACATCTGCCAGCTGGGTGATGGCAAGGGTGATTCTGGGGTGATCGGGACCATATTGCTTTTCCCGGATGCGCAACGCCTGCTCATACAGTAACGCAGCTTGTGTATCTTGATGGTTCCGCTGATGAAACTTGGCCAGCGTGATCAACGTTCCGTACACCCTGGGATCCTCGGGGCCAAAAGCCTGCTCCTCGATACGCAGGGCACGCATGTAGAACGGCTCCGCCTTCTTGTCGTCAAATCGATCGACATGATGTCTCGCCAGTTTCATCAGACTGGCAACAACAGCTGGGTGTGAGGGGCCATAAGCGGCTTCTGCTGCGGTCAGGGCATGCAGAAAGGTCTGTTCCGCTGCATCCGGGTGGTGATCCCTGTTATGGTAGGCTGCCAGTGCATGCAGGGTTTCAATCACTTCGGGATGATTGGCACCCAGATCGCGTTGCTGCCGCTCCAGCAGGTCACGATAGATCTGTTCCGCCTGCTGGAACTTGTAGTGGGAGAGTGCCAAACTCGCCAGTTCATGCCAGCGCAGCACGACCTGAGGATGATGAACGCCGAGTATCTTTTCCTGAATCGTTACGGCACGTCGATAGAGAGGGATCGCTTCATCAGGTCGGCCTTGCTGGTTGATCACCTGGGCCAGGTTGTATACGGTCGCGGCGATATGGGGATGCTGGGCCCCCAGGGCTTTTTCGAACAAGGCCAACACGCGCCTGAACAGGTTTTCCGCCTGTTCCGACTGTTGCTGTTGTCCATGCAGCCATGCCACCAGATCCAGCATGAGAATGACATCGGGATGTTCCGGTCCCAGCAGCTGCTCAAATCTGGCCAGGGTCGTCGTCGCCAGCTGCAGGGCCTCTTTGGTCGCCGCAGCCAATTGCGCGGTATCGAGTGAGTTGTTCTGTAGTGGTTGCAGGATCTCCTGTCGTTTCTGCTGCAACGCCTCCTGCAATGCCCGCTGCGGGGCCATGGCGGCAAAGGCCTGGCGCATCCATGCCCGTTCGCATGCGGCCTGTTCTGACTGCCAACCGTTTTTGGCGAACAGAACAAAATCGGCTTCCGGACCCTCCACGAACGCCTGCTCCGATTTCAGGAGCGGTATGCTCTTCTCATAGTATGTGCGGGCCGTTGCCGCATCGCCCAGCAGAAGATGCGCATGTCCCAGATTGACTGTCACCGACATTTGCCAGGGATCCAGTGCGTGCCCGCGCTGCAACACATCACGGGCCTCCGCCCATTGTCGGGCCAGAACAAGATACCACCCCAACGTGTTGAGGCCGGCGATGTTGGCCGGAGCCAGTGCCACGACCTGCCGTGCATCCGCCAGCGCATCCGCGAGCTGATTTTGTTGTTCCCAACACTGTGCCCGTTGCAGGTAGGCTTCACTGTACTGGGAATTTCTGGCGATGGCCTGAGTCAGCAGCGTGATGGCGCGGGGACAATCCTGTTGTTCCCTGGCTTTGATACTCTGTTCCAGCAACTCTTCGAGCGCGGGCAGTGGTTCCAACGGTAGCGTTGGAGAGGATGCAGGGGGGCCTGACGGTATGGTATGAGGCTGGGGTGCTGGCGCAGCAACCGTTACAGGTTGCGAGGATGGCTCTTCGGCCTGGAGGCAGCGAGTGCCCGTCCATGTAAACAGACATACAACCAGGGTGGTTCCCGTGACCTTGAATGCGTGCAGCATCACCCTCTCCCGTCAGTGAATTTTGTTGAAACGTCCAGGTCATTATCCGAAGGTCTGGTTGCGCGAGGTCTGAAACAGGATGGGTATGCTGGTGGGTGCATCGGTGTTATTCAAAGCGTCCGGTGGAGATAAACTGGTAAACCATCCGGCTGGCCGTCTCGGAAAAAAGCAGCCCCATATGCACAACCGGCAAAACCCGGTGCGCCGTGGCTCCGTCCAGGTAGGTTTCGGAGACGGCTATGGTGCCGTCGTTGGCCTCCCCTATACCCCAGAGCTTGCGCCCCACCCCCAACAGGGAACGATTGCCGGCCAAAATGCCAATCTCCCGCCCCGGCGGGGCGGAGGTCAAACCGCCCCCTCCCAGGGCACCGCTGAGACTCCGGCCCAGAATGACACGTCCCCAACTCCACTGGGCTATCTTTTTGGCCGCCACATTGCCCCGAAACGGTGTGCCCATGGCAACCATGCGGCCAATGCGGGCCTGCGGATAGCGATGCAACATTTCCAGCGCAACCATTCCCCCCAAACTGTGGCAGACCAGGTGAGGTTGGCCCGAGGGCGCGTTGCACATCTGGGGGCCAAAGTGCTGCTCCAGAAACTGCCACAGCTGCTGACTGCTCTCCGCCACACTGGCATGAACCGTGTGATACCGAAAGGGCAACGTCTGGTATCCCCACTGCCGTAAACGCTGGGCCAACCATCGCATCTCGGTGCCATTCATCCAAAGACCATGCACCAATACCACCGTTGCCTGTGGGTCCGAGTGACCGTTATGCATCCTCTTCCCTCACCTGTTACCGTCAATTCACAAAGCGCATTACTATGGAAGAACTCACCCAGAAGAACAAGTGATCTTGATCAGGGGATGAGCGGATGGATTTTGGTGGACCAGGCCCCTTTTTTGTTGTATGGAGTGTGGAAACGGGAAAATTTGTAAAAATCCCTTTGCAACTGGAACAGGGGAACCCCATACTCAACTCCCTTGTCCGACTGAGAGTGGGATGTGATGAGTGGCAACGCAATGGACTCCAGGCAGGGCTTGATTACCCTGCAAGGCAAAGAGCTTCCCTATCAGTTGGTGCGTGTGCGGAGCCGAAAACGGGTGAGCCTGCTGGTGAATGGCGAGGGGTTGCTCCAGGTGCGCACCCCCTGGCGCACACCGCTGCGCCAGGTTGAACAGCTTGTTTGTGACCATGAAACCTGGATCCTGCAACAACTCTCACAGGTGCAACAGACCAACGCCGCCCAGTCCACTTTACCGGAAGGGCATCCGTTGCCCTTGCTGGACGGCTTCGTGCAGTTGCGCTATGGCACCGAACAGATCAGACCCATTATTCGGGAGGATAACCAGCTATGGGTTGCGGCGCGTTATCAGGAACGCTCAGTGCTGACGGCACTGCTGGAGCAGTGGTACCGGGCCGAGGCCCGCCGTTATCTGCCCCTGCGTTTACAGCTCTGGTCGGACCAGATGCAGATCCCCTACGCGCGTCTCACCGTTCGCAGTCAAAAAAGCCGCTGGGGCAGCTGTTCCTCCCGCAAGACCATCAGCCTGAATTGGCGTCTGGTTTGCCTGCCCGTCCGGGTGGGGGATTATGTCATGGTGCATGAACTCTCTCACCTGCGCCATATGAATCATTCGCCGGATTTCTGGGGCCTGGTGGCCCGTTATCTGCCGGAATATGTGGCCTGTCGGCAACAGTTGCGGCTGTTTTTGTCTCCCTGGTAACTCTCCATCGCATTGCAATTGGTAAAGGTGTTTGCTTGATATGTCCAGAAGTGAAGAGTCTCCCCCCATTGATTTTATTCGTCAAATTGTAGCCGCTGACCGCCTAGCCGGCAAAAATGATGGACGGGTCGTTACCCGCTTTCCACCCGAACCCAATGGCTTTCTGCATATTGGCCACGCCAAATCCATCTGCCTGAATTTTGGCGTGGCCGCTGAAAACCCCGCAGGTCGCTGCAATCTGCGCTTTGATGATACCAATCCCCTGAAAGAGGAGGAGCTCTATATCCAGTCCATCCAGACGGATGTGCGCTGGCTGGGGTTTGATTGGGAAGACCGGCTTTATTATGCCTCCGGTTATTTTGAACAGCTCTATCAACTGGCAGAGCAGTTGATAGAGGCGGGACATGCCTATGTCTGCAGCCTGAGTGCGGAGGCGTTGCGGGAATATCGAGGCACCCTGACACAACCGGGTCGGGAGAGCCCTTACCGCAACCGTTCCGTTGCGGACAACCTGGACCTGTTCCGCCGCATGCGACGGGGAGAGTTTCCCGATGGCAGCCACATTTTGCGGGCCAAAATTGATATGGCCTCCCCCAACATCAACATGCGGGATCCCACCCTTTATCGCATCCTGCATGCGCACCATCATCAAACCGGTGATCAATGGCCGATCTATCCCACCTACGACTATGCCCACTGCCTGTGTGATGCGTTGGAGGGGATTACCCACTCCCTCTGTACGCTGGAGTTTGAGGATCATCGTCCCCTCTACGACTGGATTGTGGATCGTCTGCAGGGCTCATTGGGGAACCATCCGCAACAGATTGAATTTTCTCGTTTGTCGCTGGAATATACGGTGGTGAGCAAGCGGAAACTGAACACCCTGGTCAAGTCCGGCATTGTCGACGGCTGGGATGATCCCCGCATGCCCACCCTGTCGGGGTTGCGGCGTCGTGGCTATACCCCTGCGGCTATTCGTACCTTTTGTCAGCGTATCGGCATCTCCAAAACTCCCAACAATGTTGAGCTGGCCCTGTTGGAGAGTTGTCTGCGGGAGGATCTGGACAAACAGGCTCCTCGCGCCATGGCGGTCCTGAATCCGTTGCGGGTGGTGATCACCACGGTTCCCGAGGGGCAGGTGGAGGCGTTGAGTGCGGCCAACCATCCCCAGAATCCGGAGATGGGGCTGCGCAGCCTCCATTGGAGCCGGGAAATTTTTATCGAACGGGAGGATTTTTGCGAAGATCCGCCCAAGCAGTTCAAGCGGTTGGTACCCGGCGGGGAGGTGCGTCTGCGGCAGGCCTATGTGATCCGTTGTGACCAGGTGGTGAAGGATCCCCAGAGCGGTGAGATTGTGGCGTTGCACTGCTCCCATGATCCGGCCACTCTGCACGCCAATCCACCGGACCGCAAGGTCAAGGGGGTGATTCACTGGGTCTCGGCGGCCCACTCTCACCCCGTGGAGGTGCGGAGTTATGAGACCCTGTTTACGGTACCGCACCCGGATGAGGCCTGGCAGGGGGATAACTTTGCTGAATGGATCAATCCGAACTCCCTTACCGTCCTGACCGACTGTCGGGTGGAGGAGAGCCTTAAGGATGCACCGCCGGGCAGCATTTTTCAGTTTGAACGGTTGGGTTATTTTTGTGTGGACAGTAAACCGACCCAGGGGATACCGGTCTTTAACCGCACGGTAGGGTTGCGGGACACCTGGGCCAAGCAACAACAGGAACCGAAGGGGTGACAATATTCCAACGGTCCGGGAGTCGGCCTGTCCCATCAGCCCGGTGGAACCAGCAGAGCCAAAATCGGTTTGGTTCGTGGCGTTTGGATAACGCATAGGGGAGCCATACAATGGGATTTTTTAGTTTTCTGTTCAAAAGCAAGAAGGTTGAACCGGTCAAGCAGGCAGATAAACTGGAGAATGCTGAAACCCAGTTCAAATTGGGTATGATGTTTAGCCAAGGCCAGGGGGTTCCCCAGAACGACCTGGAGGCCATCAAATGGTTTCGGAAGGCGGCAGAACAGGGGCACCCCGTCGCCCAGGTAAAACTCGGGGTGATGTTCAGTCAAGGCCAGGGCGTGGACCAGGATAGCCGGGAGGCGATGCGTTGGTTCCAAAAGGCGGCGCAACAGGGGAATGTCTGGGGCCAGTTCAATATTGGGGTGATGTACGAGAAGGGCCAGGGGGTTGAGCAATCCCATGAAGAGGCGGCCCAATGGTATGCCAAAGCGGCGGAACAAGGGTGTGTGGAGGCCCAGTTTTTGTTGGGCTTGGGCTATGCACTGGGGCAGGGCGTGCCGCAAGAGGATGTGACGGCGGTCAAATGGTATCGTGCGGCGGCCGAACAGGGGGATGCCAATGCCCAGTACAACCTGGGCCTGATGTACCAGCAAGGCAGAGGGGTTGCCCAGGATGACAATGAGGCGGCCCGTTGGTGTCGCAAGGCGGCCGAACAGGGGCTGGCAGAGGGACAATCTGCGCTCGGGCTGATGCATGAATATGGCAAAGGGGTGCCCCAGGACTATTCGGAAGCGGTGCGTTGGTATCGCGCGGCGGCTGAACAGGGCTATGTCAAAGGCCAGCTCCTGCTGGGCGTGATGTATGAACGGGGCAAAGGGGTGGCACAAGACTTTGCGGAAGCGGTTCGTTGGTTTCGTCAGGGAGCGGAGGGAGGGGATCCGATTGCCCAACTGACGTTGGGGGTGATGTACGAGCGCGGTAACGGGGTGCCACAGGATATGGCGACCGCACTGCAGTGGTTTGGAAAATCAGCGGATCATGGCCATGCCAGTGCCCAGTTCAAGCTGGGGGGGCTTTACATGCTGGGCAAGGGGGTAGCCGTTGACTGGACGGAGGCGGTGCAGTGGTACCGCAAGGCGGCGGAACAGGGCCATGCCAAGGCCCAGTCCAATCTGGGGCTGATGTACAAGTTTGGCAAAGGGGTGGCCCAGGATGACCAGGAGGCGGCCCATTGGCTGCTCAAGGCGGCCGAGCAGGGGAACGCGGAGGGGCAATTTTTGCTGGCCGGGCTTTATGAAGCCGGCAACGGGGTCTCCAAAGACCATAACGAGGCGGTGAACTGGTACCGCAAGGCGGCAGAGCGGGGCCATGCCAAGGCCCAGTCTGCTCTGGGCATGCTGTATGAGTTTGGCAGAGGCGGGCTTCCCCAGGATCACAAAGAGGCGGTGAGCTGGTACCGCAAGGCGGCGGAACAGGGGGACAGCAAAGGTCAGGTGTTGCTGGGGGTCATGTATGAGCGCGGCAAAGGGGTTGCGCAGGAGTATACACAGGCGGTGAGCTGGTACCGCAAGGGGGCCGAACAGGGGGATGCCATCGCGCAACTGACCCTGGGGATCATGTACGAGCGGGGCAACGGTGTTGACCAGGATGATGCCACGGCGTTGGAATGGTTTCGTCGATCGGCTGCCCAGGGTCATGCCAGCGCGCAGTTCAAGTTGGGTGAGATGTACACCCTCGGCAAGGGGGTGGAGATCGACTTTCATGAGGCGGTGAACTGTTACCGCCGGGCAGCGGAGCAGGGCCATGCCAAAGCCCAGTCCACCCTGGGCATGATGTACAAGCTGGGCAAAGGGGTGGCCCAGGATGAAACAATGGCGGTACACTGGTTTCGCAAGGCGGCGGAGCAGGGGAATGCGGAGGGCCAGACCCGTTTGGCGCAGGTGTATGAATCCGGCCAGGGGGTGTTGGCAGATTATCAGCAGGCGGTGGATTGGTATCGCAAGGCGGCGGAACAGGGCCATGCCAGCGGGCAGGAACGTCTTTGGCTGCTGTACAAGAGTGGCAAATGTCTACCCAAGGATGACAAAGAGGCACTCAATTGGTTGCGAAAAGCGGCCGAGCAGGGGGATATAACGGGCCAACGGCGGCTTGGTCTGATGTATGAAAAGGGCCAGGGCGTACCCAAGGATGAGCGTGAGGCGGCGTATTGGTATCGCAAGGCGGCGGAACAAGGGGATACGACCGCTTTGCGCTATCTGGGCATGATGTATGAATTTGGCCAGGGTGTTTTCAAAAACGAGAAAGAGGCGGCGAACTGGTATCGGCAGGCGGCCATGCAGGGGGATGCTGTTTCCCAGCGCAAACTCGGGTTGATGCACAAAAATGGTCGCGGTCTGCCCAAGGATGAGGTGAAGGCGGTGGATTGGCTGCAAAAAGCGGCGGCACAGGGCGATGCCATCGGCCAACGCTGCCTGGGGACCATGTACGAATATGGCCAGGGAATTGCCAAGAGTGATACCGCTGCGGTCGACTGGTATCGGAAAGCGGCCGAGCAGGGGGATGTCATCGGTCAGCGATTCCTGGGGATGATGTACGAGTATGGCCAGGGGGTAAGCCCGGATGAGACAGAGGCCGCCAACTGGTACCTGAAGGCGGCGGAGCAGGGAGATGCCATTGGCCAGCGACGTTTGGGAATACTGTTCGAGAAAGGCCAAGGGGTTAACAAGGATGAGGTGCGCGCGGCAAGCTGGTACCTGAAGGCGGCGGAGCAGGAGGACGCAGTCGCCCAGCGAAAATTGGGCCTGCTGTACAAGAATGGCCGTGGGGTACCCAGGGATGAGCAGGCTGCGGTGAACTGGTTTCGCAAGGCGGCAGAGCAGGGAGACCTGTCGGCACAGATCAACCTGGGGGCACTTTACGAGCGTGGGGCAGGGGTTGCGCGGGATTATGTCCGGGCCTACATGTGGTGGAGTCTGGCGGCAGCCCAAAGGGATCCGGATGCCATCCAATATCTCGAGGAGATTGCCAAAGAGATGACCCCGGCCCAACTGGTTCAGGCACGGGACATGGCCTCCAACTGGAAGTTGACCAACTCATGACGGGTTGTCATGGGGGGGCGGTTGTTCAGCACGCCAAAGCGTATCGATGGCAGCCAACACCTGCCTGGCGGTGGCAAAATCAAACTGCTCAAGGGCTGCTTCCAACTCTGTCATTTTTTGAGCGGTGGAACTCCCTTGGAGGGATGGCTTGAGGGCAAAAAAACAGGCCAACGCCTTCCCGTTGTTGCTTTGCAGGAGAAAGCCCAACTCGTCGATCAACTCCCGTGTTCTTGCCGGTGTTGCAGCGACCGCATCGGATGATTTTGTCTCCCGCTCCAGTCGTTCCAGTCTCTGTTCCTGTTCGATCTTCTGTATTGTTTCCAACAGAGGCGTCAGGACCTGCTCCATATGGTCCAGCATCTGCGGCCAAATCTCTTTCTGATTGTTCTTGATGGCCTCTTCAAGGAGAGTCGCTGCTCTGTGGAGTTCCAATGCGGAAATGTTCCCCGCTACGCCTTTGATCGAGTGCAGCAAACTTTTGGCAGTCAGCAAGTCATCCTGCCGTTTTCCAGATAACGATGTGCGAACTTTGTCGGCAGACGAAGCAAAATGGCGACCGGATTCCAGCAGGAGAGAACGAAACAGATCATGATTGCCTCCCAGACGTTCCAATCCTGCCATTACGTCAATACCAGGCAAAGAGAGTGGCAATTTCCAGCCATTCGGGTCCATCGGCATCCTCTCCTGGGTGGGTACATGGACTGGCCCGGGCCGCTTTCCCGGCTGAATCCACCGCAGTAGTGCTGCATAAAGCTGTTTACGGTCGATTGGCTTGGTGATGTGGTCGTTCATACCCTGGGAGAGAGATTTTTGCCGATCTCCATCCATGGCATGGGCCGTCATGGCAACGATAGGCAGGTCGTTAAAACGGTTATTGCCCCGCATCTGGCGGGTTGCCGCATAGCCATCCATGACAGGCATCTGAATGTCCATGAAGACCAGATCAAACGGCATGTCCAGTGCCATCCGGGTCGCCTCCAGCCCATTGTTGGCTACCGTTACCCGCAATCCCACCTGTTCCAGCATCTCCCGGGCGACCTGCTGATTGATCAGGTTGTCTTCCACCAGTAAAATCCGGGCACCGCCAATCTGCTCGACAACCGCTCTATGATCGATACCAGGCAGCTCTGCGCCTGCATCCCGGACAACGTTTTCCCCCAGTACATTCACAATGGCATCAAACAGGCGGGAACGGGTAATGGGCTTGCTGAGAAAGGTGGTTATCCCCGCCTGTCTGGCTTGTGGTACCAGATCCTCTTCCCGTGCAAAAGCGGATAACAGGATTATCTTTGGAGCCGTGTTCTGTTTCAGCTGCGAGGAGTAGTCCGTAATCTGTTGAGCGGTTTCAATACCATTCAGTTCCGGCATCCGATAGTCCAACAGCACCAGCGGATAGGGAGTGCCCGCATCGATCGCCCTGGCCATTTCCGTCACCGCCTCAGCTCCGGTTGTTACCAGGACGGGCTGAAAGCTGAAGGAGCGCAACATGATATTAAAAATTTCCAGCGCAATGGTGTTGTCATCAACGACCAACACGGGTAGGCCTTTCAACGAAACAGGGGGTGTGATGCGGAGTTGTTCCGATTTTGGTCGTTTCTTGAAGGCAGCGGTGAACCCAAACAGTGAACCGCACCCCGGCTCGCTCTCCACCCATATCCTTCCCCCCATCAACTCAACCAGTCGTTTACAGATGGAGAGCCCCAATCCGGTGCCACCATATTGACGGGTTGTGGAGTTGTCGGCTTGGACAAAGGGCATGAACAGGCCATCCATTTGCGCCCGCGTCATCCCAATACCGCTGTCCCGTACCGTGAATATCAGTACGACAAGATCATCATTTTCTGTTAGTTGCTGAGCGGTTGTGGTGTCAGATCGATTCTGTTCCACAGTAAGCCAAACCTGTACTGTCCCATGTTCAGTAAACTTGAGAGCGTTACTGATCAGGTTCATCAACACCTGCTCAAGGCGAAAGGAGTCCCCCCGCAGGGCTGTGGGACAGGTCGGATCCATACCCATGACCAGCTCCAGTTTTTTTTCATTGGTCTGTTCCCGGAACATGTCAGCCAAATTTTCACAAACCCGCGTCAGCTCAAAATCGGTGGATTCAAGGCTTATCTTGCCCGCTTCAACCTTGGAAAAATCCAGTATATCATTGATGATATGCAACAATGATTTGGATGCGTTGGCAATCTTGGCAAGATAATCACGCAGCTTGGGCGACATGGAGATGGAGAGTGCCAAATCGGCGAGACCGATAATGGCATTCATGGGTGTACGGATCTCATGGCTCATGTTGGCCAGAAATTCCGATTTGGCAAGGTTGGCCAACTCCGCGGCATCCTTGGCCATTCCCAGCTCTCTTGCCATGTTTTCCATCTCATCCCGTTGCCGTTTCAGTTCCAGATGGTTTCTCACCCTGGCCGCCACAACAGTGGGATGAAACGGCTTGGTGATATAGTCGATGGCTCCAAGGGCCAACCCCTTGGCTTCATCATCGCCTGCATCTCTGGCTGTCAAAAAAATGATGGGTATCTCATGAGTGTCTGGATCGGCCTTGAGTCGCGAGCAGACCTCGTAACCATCCGGTTCGGGCATCCCAATATCCAACAGGATCAAGTCAGGTTGGTAAGCCGTGACTGCCTGCAGAGCCTCTTGTCCATCTGTGGCCACCGCCAACTCATAGTCGGAGGCCAGCATGTCCACCAACAGTTGAATGTTGCCTGGTGCATCATCCGCAATCAAAATCTTCGGCTTTGCAGATAAACCTGTCATTCTTTCTCCCCTACAAAGCAATATTCAACTTTTGGGCGATTGCCAGCAAGGAAGCATTGGCCTCCTTGAATTTGAACCGTTCAATCTGTTCCGTCATCTGTGTCACCTCTTGATCCAACCCACACTGCAACAACAAGGGCTTGGCGGCGAGGAAGGCAGCGGTTGACCCGATGCTGAAACGTGACAAATGATCAGACAGCTCCAGCACTACCGATTGCAACACTTTTGGGTCCAGGGGGGGGATGGCTTGCGGGGTGTTCCTCTCCTCCTCCGGATTTGTTGCCGTTGTGCTGGCAATAGCGCGCAGAGTAACAATGGTAGTCAATATCTCTCGCAATGTCACCTCAAACCGTTCCGTCAAAGCGGGCCACTCGGATTCGCGACCTTGCTCAATGGCCAATTCCAACTGGCGAGCGGCATCCAGCACAACCTCCGCCCCAATATTGCCGGCAACCCCTTTGACCTGGTGGACCTTTTTTTTCGCCAGCTCGGGCTTCTGGTTGGCAAAGGCTTCACGTACCTCTGCCGCCACATTGGTGTAGTCCCGTGCGAAAGTTGCCAATAATTTCATGAACAACGCCTGATTGTTCATCAGCCGGAGTAGTGCGGATGCCCTGTTGAGACCGGGAGTGGCCATCGGATCTGTCGGGAGTGGTGGTACAGAACCTGGTCTGTACAATAGACGCTCCCGATCAACCGGTTCTCGCCGACCTGGTTTGATATGGGTCATCAGCAGCGAAAAAAACTGCTCGGGATCAATAGGTTTGCACAGGTGATCCTCCATGCCGGCTGCCAGTGATTTTTCCCGGTCGCTGTTCATGGCGTGGGCGGTCATGGCAATGATGGGAAGTCGGGCAAAACGGGGATCTTGCCGAATGGCCCGCGTTGCCTCATATCCGTCCATGACCGGCATCTGGATATCCATCAAGACGGCATCATAATGGGAGTCCATAACCTTCTGTACCGCCTCTGCCCCATTACCGGCTACATCCACACGGATACCCACCCCTTCCAGCAGCTCTCGGGCTACCTGTTGGTTGATGGGCATGTCCTCAACCAGCAGGATCCGACTCCCGCCGATATGATGGATAATATTTTCATAATCAATGACGCTTGCAGGCGTCTCAACCCGACCCGAATTGGAATATTTTCCACAGACAATGGTGAAATGGAAACAGGATCCCTTCCCCGGTACGCTCTCCACCCCAATGCTGCCTCCCATTAAAGCCACCAGGCGTGCACAGATGGAGAGACCCAGCCCACTGCCACCATATCTTCGGGTGGTGGAGCCATCTGCCTGGACAAAGGGGAGAAACAACCCGCCTATCTGTTCCTGAGACAAACCGATGCCGCTGTCGCGCACAGAAAATGCCATGACCGCAAGATCGGGAGGCGGGAGCAGCACCGCCTCTGCTGCGCAGTGGAATGGTGGCTGGGCAGGTTCCGCTGGCTGAGTCGTAGCAGCCCGGACATGGACACTCCCCTGATCGGTAAATTTGATTGCATTGCCGATCAGGTTCATCAAAATTTGCTCCAGTCGCAAGACATCCCCGCAGAGTGCCAGGGGACAGTCCTGGGCGAGTTCCAGTATCAATTCAATATTCTTGTCCGCAGCCTGATTGTGGAACAGATCCGACAGGCGATCAAAAAGATCATCCAGGTAAAAGGGGGTCCGCTCCAGCGTCAGTTTTCCCGCTTCAATCTTGGAAAAATCCAGTATGTCATTGACAATCCGAAGCAGGGAAGCGGAGGCCGTGCGCATTTTGGCCAAATAGTCCTGAATCTTGGGATGTGTATTATGCTTGAGTGCCAAATCGTTCAGACCGATGATGGCGTTCATGGGGGTGCGGATCTCATGGCTCATATTGGCCAGAAAATCGGACTTGGCCCGCGTGGCCCGTTCCAGATCGGCCCGCTGACGGGCCAGATCGGTAGCCATTTGCTTGACTGTCTGCGCCAATTGACCAATTTCATCCTGGGAGTAAATGCCTATGGGTATGTCAAAACGGCCTTTGCCGATTTCAATGGTTGACAGTCGCAAAGATTCAATGGGAATGGCGATCAGCCTCTGCAGTCGGTAGGCCAGGATAAAGGCCAACAACAACGAAAAGGAAAGAATGCCAAGCATCAGCAGTGCATTGGTGAGCAGCTGGTTTTGCAACTCCGCCAAATCGGAATGAATGACAATGGTGCCCAGTTTTTCCCCATCCAGCAGGACCGTCTGCTGCAGGATCAGGTTATTGCCCTCGTAAAGGGCGGAGTGTTCCTGGAAACTCGGTGGTTTTATAAGGTTTTCTGTCGCCAATCCAGGGTCAGGTCGGATAAAGGTGGCGAAGGGTTTCCCGTCATTGGTGAACAGAACGGCTGCATGGATGGATGGATTGACCCTCAGGGCCTCCAAATTTTTCTGGGCTGTCTGTGGATCATTGAATACCATGGCTGCACGGCTATTGAAGGCAACAATTTCCATTTGTATGCCAACACTTTTTTCCAGATCTTCCCGCTCTTGTAAATAGGAAACCACAGAAAGGGAGATGGCTGTCAGTAGCAAGGTTAAACCACTGAGCAATACCATCATGAAAACCATTTTTTTTCTGATGGATAAGTCTATGAATCTCAAGTTTGTGTTCCTATTTGATAACCTGCCCGATCTGTAATAACGCCGCATCGACCTTTAACCCGGATTGCAAGAGTATCCGATGGTTGATGACAAAACGTAACGTATCATCGGATTGAAAAAAATGAATCATGCCGCCCTGTTGGGCAAAATCCGGCATATCGCCGACGGTCAAAATGGGTTGGTTGCGGATGGTTGCATGGATATCTGGCCATCGCTCTTGTTCGGATCGCGCAATGAACAGCAGATGACAGCCGTCAAACGGCTGTTCAGGTTGCAGGTGAACGATGGCAATTTTTCTCTTGTTGACTGTTTTTTTCGTCAATGCCAGCAGCAGGGAGCCGAAGGGATCTTCGCCCAGAATACAGAGGCGAAAAGCCTGATGCTCATAATCAAACGCGCGGTCAGGCCAGGAAACAAATTTGCTGAAATGATACAGATAGGCCCCTTTGATCTGGTATTCAGAGGGGGCTCCGGCGCAGGAAACTCTCGCCTCGGCGCAGCAAAACAGGGTTGCCAGCAGCATGACGGTCAGCCAGGGAAAATGCCGGCGCATCAATCAAAAGCTCCATTCCAGCAGCGCGAACAGAGTGCGGGGAATTTCCGTACTGGAGAGGCTTGTGCCCTGAAATTCAAGGTGCTGATTGTCAAACAGATTTTGGCCGGCCAAGCTTAACCGCACCGTTCGGCTGGGTCGCCACCCCAGCCGGACATCCATACGCAACAGGGCCGGCACATCCTGACGAGGCAGAGTGGTCACATAGTACAGAGCGGTGTCCAACTCCCAGTCATGGGGCAAATTCAGATAGGAGCGCAGTTGAATCTGATGTCGCGGATTTTCATTGGCTATCGTCAATGAGGTGCTGTCAGTACTGTTGTGTTCCCGGTCCAGATCCATTCTAAGATAGGTGTGGCTGGCTCGCCATTTCCATTGATCGGTGGCCTGCCACTCCACAGCAGTTTCCAGGCCGTAGGTTGTTGCAATAAGCTTGTTGTCAAACTTTTCATTTAACGTGATAATGCCAGTAGCCGGATCGAAGAGTGTGGGCAAATTTTCATGGGAAACCAACTGGTCATAGCGGTTGTAATGGGCAGCAACGTCGAGAGAAAGCCTGGGTACGGGTTGGGTCCGATATCCCAGTTCATAGGCCCAGAGCTTTTCAGAGGCGATCTCGGGATTGCCATGTACGCTGATGACAGTGGTTGGACCGGTGGGAACAGTGAGCAGGAAGCCGGTATCGGTACGAGCTGGTGTGCGGATGGCTCGGGAGACGGCAGCCCACCAAGCCTCTTGTTCATTGGGTCGCCATAGCAGCCGCGCACTGGGTTGGTATTCCAAACCAGTATAATCATTATGTTCCAATTTGGAACCAACAGTCAATTTGAGGTCGTTACCCTGCAAGGCAATTTCATCTTGCAGAAAAAGGCTGAAGGTTTGGTCGCGTTGCGCAGGAGGGGTAAAGGAGAGGAGCGGGCTGCTCTCCACTTTAATGTTGGCTTGTCGGAATCCCAACCCCCAGTTGATCTCCTGTGTTTTTGACCAGTGAAAACGATGTTGCAGGTCCAGGTCAAGGATGTCACTGTTTTCAAATGAGGAACTGGTTGTGTGATCATAATAGAACTGGAGTGACAGTTCGGCGGATTCCGGCAGGGTTCGGGTCCAACGGGCGAGAACGTTGCTGCCCCGTTTCTGGTTGTACAGTGCGCTGGGATCTTCAGACAGGCGATACAGGTTGCCCTGCATGGTCAGCTCATCCCGTTTCGACAGGTGCCAATCCAGGCGCATACCGCCCCGTTGGGCGTTCCATCCATCGGCGGCCTGGGAACCATCGGCCCTGTTCAGGCCCGCGTGATCCATGCCTTTGCCATAAATCCGGTACTCTGCCTGGTCGCCCAGTTGCCCGCCGTAGCGTACACTGCCCTGGAATTTTTCCCGATCACCACCGCCCGCCGTGAGCAACCCCCCCTGGGTGTCTGCGGCCTTTTTGGTGATAATGTTGATGACACCGTTGACGGCATTGGCACCCCATACCGTCCCGCCTGGTCCCCGAATGACCTCTATACGCTCCACATCTTCCAGCAGCACATCCTGCAGATTCCAGTTCACCCCGGCAAACAGGGGGGTATACAGAGTCCGCCCGTCCATGAGGACCAACAGCTTGTTGGAATATTGTGCGTTGAAGCCGCGGGAGGTGATGGCCCAGTTGTCGGCGTTGATGCGGGCCACATCCAGGCCGGGCACCATGCGCAGCAGCTCAGGAATGCTCCGCATACCGGAGCGGCGTATCTCTTCCTGGCTGATCACCGAAACGGCGGCCGCGGTGTTCATCACCGTCTGATCCTTGCGGGCCGCCGAAGTCAGGTGAATTTCCGCCAGTTCCCGAACATCCATGTCCAACAGTTGCTCCATTTGAGCCTGCTGTTCACTCTCCTCAATCGCCGACCATCCGATGGTCGGCACCGACACAGCGAGCAGGCAAAACGAAGCCAAAATGGCAGATAAAAAACCGTGTGTCGGCATGGCGTTCTCCACCCGTTGTTTTTGTGATGATAAAACGGAAACGGTGGATACTAGCAGCCCGACAGCGCAATTTCTACTGTTAAAAGTACCTCCAGCAGAAAGATGAATCCACTGTACAGACGAGCGCGAATAGAGAGGTTCATGGTGGTAAACCGCAGATAGATGAGTGGAAATATTACAAATAATACAATCTGATACAACTCTGAAATTCTGGATTCCTTGACGCTGAGAGCCGTTTAATGCATGATACGTGGCCAGATGGGAAGGCCCATCTTTTTTGAACTTTTGCATCGGAGAGAAAATAATGCCCGGACAGTCTACACAAAGCCAAGCGGACATCATTTATACCGTCGTCGATGAGGCACCCCAGCTTGCCAGCGGCTCTTTGCTGCCCATTATCCAAGCCTTCACCAAAGTGGCCGGTATCTCTGTTGGCACGAAAGATATTTCGCTGGCCGGTCGGATTCTGGCCAACTTTCCTGAGTACCTGACCGAAGAGCAGAGAGTACCGGACGATCTGGCAGAATTGGGGGAACTGGTTGTCAAACCAGAGTCCAATGTGATCAAACTGCCCAACGTCAGTGCCTCCATGCCCCAGCTTAAAGCCGCCATTGAAGAGCTGCAACAGCAGGGCTATAAGGTTCCCAATTATCCCGACTCTCCCCAGAATGATGCGGAGGTTGAGGCCAAGTCCCGTTATGACAAGATCAAAGGCAGTGCCGTCAACCCGGTTTTGCGGGAGGGCAACTCGGATCGCCGCGCTCCCAAGGCGGTCAAGGCCTATGCTCAGAAAAATCCACATAAAATGGGTGCCTGGAGCCCGGATTCCAAGACCCATGTCGCCACCATGACCAGTGGTGATTTTCGTTCCAACGAAAAATCGGTCACCATCGGCAGTGAGTCGGTTGGCAATGCCCGGATCGAGTTTGTCGGCCAGGATGGCAGTGTCACCCCATTGAAAGAGAAACTGCCATTGCAACTGGGCGAAGTGGTCGACGGTACCTTCATGAGCGTTCGTGCCCTCCGCACCTTTCTGGCAGCCCAGATGCAGGATGCGAAGGAGCAGGGTATACTCTTCTCCATCCACCTGAAAGCCACCATGATGAAGGTCTCCGACCCCATCCTGTTTGGCCATGCCGTGACGGTCTACTTCAAGGATGTCTTCGACAAGCATGGTGAGACACTGGCCGCCGTGGGGGCTGATCCCAATAATGGTTGGGGCGATGTGCTCAAAAAAATTCAGACCCTGCCCGCAGAGCAACAGGCTGCCATCGAGGCCGATATTCAAGCCTGCATGGCCAAACAGCCCGATCTCTATATGGTCGATTCCGATCGGGGTATCACCAATCTGCACGTGCCCAGTGACATTATCATCGATGCCTCCATGCCCGCCATGATTCGTGGTGGTGGCAAGGGTTGGGATGCAGCCGGCAAGGCACGGGATACCAAAGCGGTGATTCCGGACAGCAGTTATTCAGGTGTCTATCACGCTACAGTGGAGTTTTGCAAAAAACATGGGGCCTTCAATCCCGCCACCATGGGCAGTGTGCCCAACGTGGGGCTGATGGCACAAAAAGCGGAAGAGTATGGCTCTCATAATCAGACCTTCAAGGCTCCAGCCGATGGGACCATACGGGTTGTGGATGCCAATGGTCAAACCTTGCTCTCCCACGCGGTGGAGGCGGGGGATGTTTGGCGTCTCTGTCAGGCCAAGGATCCGGCCATTCAGGATTGGGTAAAGTTGGCTGTCAACAGGGCCCGCGCCACCGGTTGGCCGGCGGTGTTCTGGTTGGATAAAAACCGCCCCCACGATGCCCAGTTGATTGCCAAAGTGGAGCGTTATTTGAAGGATCATGACACCACGGGCCTGGATATCCAGATCATGCCTCCGGTCGATGCCGCCCAGTTTTCGTTGCAGCGGATGAAAAACAGCCAGGATACCATCTCTGTCACCGGCAACGTGTTGCGCGACTACCTGACGGATCTTTTCCCCATTCTGGAAGTGGGTACCAGTGCCAAAATGCTCTCGATTGTGCCCCTCATGAATGGCGGTGGGCTGTTTGAGACGGGTGCGGGCGGTTCTGCGCCCAAGCATGTGCAGCAGTTTGTCGAAGAGGGCCATCTGCGCTGGGACTCTTTGGGCGAGTTTTGTGCCTTGGCCGCCTCCCTGGAGCATCTCAGCGTGGCACGTTCCAACAAGAGGGCTGCCCTGTTGGGCAAAACCCTGGATCAGGCCACCGGGCAGTTGCTGGACAACAACAAGTCGCCGGGCCGTGAAGTCGGTGAGTTGGACAACCGAGGCAGCCACTTCTATATCACCCTCTACTGGGCTCAAGCCCTGGCAGCTCAAGATGAAGATGCCGAGTTGAAACGCCATTTTACCCCCATTGCCCAGCAGTTGGAGAGCAATGAAGCCAAAATTCTGGCGGAGTTGAACGCTCTGGGTGGCAAATCGGTGGATTTGGGTGGCTATTATCATACCGATGCCAGCAAGGTGGCTGCCGCCATGCGTTGCAGTCAGACGCTGAATGCCATTGTCTCATCCATCTAGTTAGTCAGCCTGTACAACGTCGTCGCATTGCTCTGACCAGAACCGGGGGGAGTCCTCCCCCCGGTTCGCGGTGCGGGGGCGTGTCTGTTGCAAGGGTTTATGAGAGATCATGTCCACCAAAATGGCACCTTTAATCACGATTGGCTTTGATGGGACCGAATACCAGGTATCGCCGGGCCGGACCCTGTTGGTGGCTTTGGAAGAGGCCGGGCTCCGTTTTGTGCGGGGGGTCGGCTGCCGGGGAGGGGTGTGCGGGGCCTGTACGGTACTCTACCGATCACCGGAATCCCATGCCCTGGTGGCCGCTCTCCTCTGTCAGGAGGAGGTGAAAGAGGGTATGGAAATTTTGTCTTTGCCCTATATTCCCCAAAAGAAGGTTCCCCACTCCCTGACGCTGGCTGCCGATGACACCCCGGAATATCACGTGTTAAACCTCTACCCGGAGGTCAACAACTGCGTCATGTGCGGGGAGTGCAGCCGTCTGTGTCCGGTTGGTTTGGATGTGATGGCCTATGTGGGGATGATCAAGCGGGGCGATTTGCGAGGTGCGGCGCAGGCCTCCTTTACCTGTGTACAATGCCAGGCCTGCGTGCTGCGGTGTCCTTCCAGCATTTCCCAGCCCAATGCCGCCCTGGCTGCCCGTCGTTTTCATGGCCGTTTCCAGGATGCGCCGGCCGATCACTTGAGCAAAGCGTTGGAAAAATTGGAAAGTGGTCATTATCGTTCCATTTTCCGGCGGGTCAGGCGGATGGATCCCGTCTCATTTCAAGCACTCTATCAACG
Source organism: Magnetococcales bacterium HCHbin5 (assembly GCA_002753505.1). Lineage (GTDB taxonomy): Bacteria > Pseudomonadota > Magnetococcia > Magnetococcales > Magnetaquicoccaceae > Magnetaquicoccus. The sequence goes on from PEAG01000001.1 coordinate 97,530, forward strand.
CCGAGAACGGGAACCGGACGATGCGCCGCCCGGTACCTGGCTTCCAGAAGATCGGACTTTACTCTGATATGCCGACCAGCGAACTCAATAAATTTCCAGAAAGCATGCGTGACTCGGCCCGGGAGGTGATCAAAACCCGGGAAAGACGCTTGGCTGCACTGCGCCGGGGTGAGAGCTATCCCCCTCTGTCCTTGTCGGATCGACGGGCCTGGTTGAAAGAGTTTCATCCAGACTATCGACCGGATAGCTGCCGGCCGCTGGCGGTTGGTCCCAACAAAGGGGATCTGGTGCCGTGCGAACTGGCGGATCTGCTGGAATCCTGGCCAAGGGCCTCGGTGACGCACCATTTTGCCCTGCCAAAACGAGGGGCTTTGGCAACGGAGGCCGCAGCTGCCTCGTCGATTCAGGCCGGCAAACGGGTCGAGCCGGATTATGTGACCGATGTTTTGATCATTGGTGGTGGCGGAGCCGGTACCACCGCTGCCATTGCAGCGGCCGAGGCGGGGGTCGAGGTGTTGATTGCCACCAAGTTGCGGCATGGTGATTCCAACACCATCATGGCGGAAGGGGGGATCCAGATTGCAGATCAGGAGTCCGACTCCCCGGTTCAACATTTTCTGGACACCATGGGTGGCGGTCATTTTACCAATGAACCGGATCTGGTGGAGGCCCTGGTCACGGATGGGGCACGGGTTTTACGCTGGCTGGAAGAGTTGGGGATGCTCTTTGACAAATATCCCACCGGCCGGATGATGGTGCGCCACGGTGGTGGCACCTCCCGCAAACGGCTTCATGCCGCCGGGGATGTCACCGGGCTGGAGTTGATGCGGGTTGTGCGTGACCATGCGGAATTATATAAAAATATTAAAGTTTTAAATTTTACTCCGGCTGTTGAACTGTTGACCGATGACAATGGCCGTGCCGTTGGGGCGATTCTGGAACGGCTGTCAGCCTCTGACCAACCACCGACTCCGATCGTGGTGCATGCCAAAGCCGTGGTGATGGCGACGGGCGGTTTTGGCCGGTTGCATTTCAAGCAGTTTCCCACCTCCAACCATTATGGGGCCACTGCGGATGGTTTGGTAATGGCCTACCGGGCCGGGGTGCCGTTGCGCGATTTGCGCTATTGCCAGTACCATCCGACGGGGATTGTGTACCCGGACCGCAAGCTGGGCCTGTTGGTCACCGAAAAGTTTCGCGGTTGGGGGGCGCAACTGTTGAACCGTCACGGGGATGAATTTGTGTTTGGTCTGGAACCCCGGGATGTCACCTCGGCGGCCATTATCCGGGAGTGTACCGATCTGGATAACGGGGTGACAACCCCCAGCGGACGGACCGGGGTATGGCTGGATATTCCCCTGATCGACCTGTTGCATGGTCGGGGAACCATTGAGCGGGAGTTTCCCGGGCGGTTCAGCGAATTTATCCGCAAGGGGATGGATCTGCGTACCACCCCTATTTTGACCTATCCGACAATCCACTATCAAAATGGCGGTATTGTCATCCGTGCCGATGGAGGGACCGATATGCCGGGGCTGTTTGCAGCCGGGGAGGTGACCGGCGGGGTGCATGGGGACAATCGGTTGATGGGTAATGCCTTGCTGGAAATTTTAGTCTTTGGATTGCGGGCCGGGCGAAGCGCAGCGGCGTTTGCCCAATCCGTGGGTGTTGGCAGCCATCCGGGGGTTTCCCATCTGGAAACGTTCATGGAGGTGTTGGCAGAGTCGTTGGGGGATACCCATCGCACCGCCCCTCTGCTGCTGCCTGGTTAAAAAATGGTTTGTCGGTCGGGTCGGTTGTCATGTCAGACATGGACTATTGCGGACAATCCGCTTATGATTCCGAACGCTGCTGGGATTTGATTCCCGGGGGGCGTTCGGGAAGGATGAATGACGATGAATAACGTTGGAGCTAACAGGAACCTCTTATGAATATTCACGAATACCAAGCCAAACAGATTATTGCCCGCTACGGGGTAAAGGTGCCCCGTGGGCAGGTGGCCTTCACGCCAGCTGAGGCGGAAGAGGCTGCCAAGTCCTTGGGAAGTGCTGTCTATGTGGTGAAAGCCCAGATTCATGCGGGTGGACGCGGCAAAGGGGGCGGTGTCAAGGTGGTCAAGAGTATTGAGGGGGTGCGAGAGGAGGCAACGCGCATTCTGGGTATGACCTTGGTTACCAAGCAGACAGGCCCCAAGGGCAAGGAGGTCAAACGCATCTACATTGAGGAGGGGTGCGACATCGCCCGGGAGTTGTACCTGGGTATGGTAATTGATCGGGGCAACGGTCGCATCACCATGATGGCCTCCACTGAAGGCGGCATGGAGATTGAGGAGGTGGCGGCCCGCACGCCGGAAAAAATTTTGAAGGAGGTTATCGATCCTGTCATCGGCTTTGCCGGCTTCCAGGCCCGCAACTTGGCGTTTGGTTTGGGATTGGTGGATAAACAGGTGGGCAAGGCGGTCAGCCTGATGACGGCTCTCTACAATGCCTTTGTCAATTCTGATGCTTCGCTGGTGGAGATCAACCCCCTGGTGGTAACCAAAGAGGGCGAGATCATGGCACTGGATGCCAAAATGAACTTTGATGATAACGCCCTGTTCCGTCACAAGGATATTGCGGAGTTGCGGGACATCAACGAGGAAGACCCCAAAGAGGTGGAAGCTTCCAAACATGAGCTGAACTATATCGCTCTGGACGGTTCCATCGGCTGCATGGTGAATGGAGCCGGTTTGGCCATGGCCACGATGGATATTATTCAGTTGAAAGGCAGTAAGCCGGCCAACTTCCTGGATGTGGGGGGTGGGGCCACCACCGAGGTGGTGACGGCGGCTCTCAAATTGATCTTGTCTGATCCCAATGTGAAAGCGGTTCTGGTCAACATATTTGGTGGCATCATGCGCTGTGATGTGATTGCCCAGGGTGTTGTCACGGCGGCCCGCGAGGTGGGGATTCAGGTGCCACTGGTGGTCCGTCTGGAAGGCACCAACGTGGAGAAGGGCAAGGCAATCTTGGCGGAATCCGGGCTGGCCATTATTTCGGCCGATGATCTCAACGACGCTGCCGAAAAGGCTGTGGCAGTGCTTCGATAGGAAGGTGCGATATGAGTATTCTGGTTGACAAAGAGACCCGGGTTATCTGCCAAGGTTTTACCGGAGCCAATGGTACATTTCATTCCGAGCAGGCGATTGCCTACGGAACGCAGTTGGTGGGTGGGGTGACGCCCGGCAAGGGGGGTACGCGCCACCTGGACAGACCGGTTTTTGATACGGTGGCACAAGCGGTCAAAGAGACGGGTGCCAATGCGTCGGTTATTTTTGTACCACCGCCTTTTGCGGCTGATGCCATTATGGAGGCGGCGGCGGCCAATCTGGATCTGGTGGTTTGCATCACGGAAGGGATTCCGGTATTGGACATGGTGCGGGTCAAGCGGTATCTTCAGGGACGGAAAACCCGTTTGATCGGTCCCAACTGCCCGGGGATCATTACGCCGGGTGGCTGCAAGATCGGCATCATGCCGGGCCATATTCACCAGGTAGGTTGTGTTGGTGTGGTCTCCCGTTCGGGGACGCTCACCTACGAAGCGGTGGCCCAGACGACGCAGGTTAAATTGGGACAAAGCACCTGTGTCGGATTGGGTGGGGATCCCATCAACGGCACCAATTTTATCGACTGTCTGTCGCTGTTTGAGACCGATGAACAGACGGAAGCGGTTGTGATGATTGGTGAGATTGGTGGAACCGCCGAGGAGGAGGCGGCCAATTGGATCAAGCATAACATGAGCAAGCCCGTGGTCGCATTCATTGCGGGCGCGACGGCCCCTGCGGGAAAACGGATGGGTCATGCCGGGGCCATTATCTCAGGTGGCAAGGGAACGGCTGCCGAAAAATTTGCAGCGTTGGAGTCTGCGGGCGTTTATATTGCCCGCTCCCCGGCAGAGATGGGGGTTACGCTCCTCAAGGCACTCAAAGGATAAGTTCCCGCTTGTCCGGTTTTTGCAACGTGGGTATGGTTCGATTGTGCGACGCGGTGCCTTCCTTGACCGCAGCGTCTGTCAAAAACAAAAAAAAGCAGACTAAGAAGGAGTTTCGATGGTAAAGAATGACCTGATAATTCGAGTGGCTGGGGAGGGTGGAGAGGGTGTGATCTCCACGGGGGATTTTATTGCTGCGGCCTGTGCCAGGGCGGGGCTTGAAATCTACACCTTCAAGACCTTTCCGGCAGAGGTAAAGGGCGGTTATGCCATGTACCAGGTGCGGACCTCTCCTGACCGGATTTATAACCAGGGTGACACGTTTGATGTCTTCTGCGCCTTCAATGGCGAGGCTTATGAGGTGAACAAGCACCTTTTGAAGCCTGGTACAGCCTTCGTCTACGACTATCCGGGCGGCGATTTTGAGCCCGATGCCATTCCCGAGGGGGTGTTTGCCTATCCCATTCCCATGTCCAAGGCCGCCAAGGAGATGAAATCCTATCGGTCCAAAAACATGGTGGCCCTGGGCGCGCTTTCCGTTTTGTTCAACATTAACGAGACCACTTTGAAGCAGGTGTTGACCAAAAAGTTTGCTCGCAAGGGGGAAGAGATCCTTAATTTTAACTTGCAGGCTTTTGAAAAGGGTAAAGAGCTGGCCAACGCCCTGGAAAAGACGGATCCCTGGCGGGTGGCCGATGCCACTACCCCCAAAGATGTCATCGTGATTGCGGGCAATGATGCGGCCGGCATGGGGGCGTTGCTGGGTGGATTGGAGTTTTTCTCGGCCTATCCCATCACCCCGGCGACCGAGATTGCCAAATATGTGGCGACCCATCTGCCCAAGTTGGGTGGCACCCTGATCCAGGCAGAGGATGAGATTGCCTCCATTGCCCAGGTGTTGGGGGCCTCTTATGCGGGCAAAAGATCCATGACGGCCACCTCTGGTCCGGGTCTGGCCCTGATGTCGGAGATGCTGGGTATGGCTTCCATGAGTGAGACCCCTGTCATGTTGGTCAATGTGCAGCGGGGTGGTCCCTCCACCGGCCTGCCCACCAAACATGAACAGTCTGATCTCTTTTTGGCCATTCATGGTTCCCATGGGGATGCTCCCCGCATCGTGCTGTCGGTGGAGGATGTGAAGGACTGCATCGACATGACGGTGGATGCCCTGAATATGGCGGAGGAGTACCAGTGCCCGGTCATTCTGCTTTCTGACGGTTCGTTGGCCTTTTCCACCCAGACCATTCCCCGGCCCAACCCGGCGGATTATACCATTGTCAAACGCAAAATGTGGGATGGGGAGGGAACCTACAAGCGGTATGAGCTGACCGCGGATGGCATTTCGCCAATGGTGGACCCGGGTACGCCAGGGGGCATGCATATTGCCACTGGTCTGGAGCATACGGAGACGGGTGCGCCCAGTTTCAAACCGGAAGCGCATGAGAGCATGCATGCCAAACGGTTCAGCAAGATCAAGCCGGTGGTAGCCCGTTACAAACCCACCGAAGTGGATGGTGAGGGCGAGGCCGATGTGGGCATTATCACCTGGGGCAGTACCATTGGTGTTGCCAGAGAGGCGGTGGCTCGCCTGCGTGACGAGGGACACAAGGTCAAAGGGTTTTATCCCAAGCTGATGTGGCCCATGCCGGTGGAACAGTATGAAGCCTTTGCGGCAACGTGCAAAAAAATTCTGGTGCCAGAGGTGAATTATCAAGGTCAATTGTCCCACTTTATCCGGGCTGAGACCTCCATCAAGCCGATCCCATATACGATCTGTGGGGGGCTGCCTTTCACCCCTGCTCAGATGATCGCTAAAGTCAAGGAGATACTCTGATGTCTGTTGCCGCTCTCCATAAAGTTGAATTGAAACCGAAAGATTACAAATCCGAGGTGAGTGTTGTCTGGTGCCCTGGCTGTGGTTATCATGGTATCCTGAACAGCATCTATCGGGCGTTGTCGGAGTTGGGGGTGGACTATTCCAACCTGATGGCCATTTCCGGCATCGGTTGTTCCTCCCGTACGCCCTATTTTATCAAGTCCTACAAAATGCATACCCTGCATGGTCGGGCGGGACCGGTAGCCACGGGGGCGCAACTGGCCCGCCCGGACTTGGCGGTTCTGGTAACCGGTGGGGACGGGGATGGCTTTTCCATTGGTGGGGGGCACATGCCCCACATGGCCCGCAAAAATGTCAACCTGACCTATGTCCTGTATGACAACGGCATCTATGGTTTGACCAAAGGCCAGTATTCGCCCACCTCCCGACCGGAGTTGAAGGCTTACACCACCCCGTATGGTGGACCGGATGAACCGATGAATCCGTTGCTCTACATGCTGACCTTTGGAGCTACCTATGTGGCGCAAGGGTTTGCCGGCAAGCCTCAGGTCTGCGCCGAGTTGATCAAGGGAGCCCTGGAGCATAAAGGGTTTTCCTATGTGCACATATTCTCTCAGTGCCCGACCTATAACAATATTGACACGGTGGAGTTTTACCGTGAGTTGGTCAAGGATGTGCCGGAGGGTCATGATGTGACCGATCTGGGTGCGGCCATGGAGTTGGCGCGCCGGGATGCAGAGGGTCATGCCCCCATGGGGTTGCTGTACAAGGTGGACAAGCCGACGCTGGATGAGCGGTTGGGTGCCATTGTCACCAAGGTGGGTGGACATGTGGGGTACGATGTGAACAAAATTATCGACCTTGCGCGTCCCTGATGCACATTTTTACCCAAAAGGCCGCATTGCTGGAGGCTTTTGGCCGCGAGGGTCATCTCAACGGTGCGGATCTCTCTTTTATCGAGATCCGTGCCGTTGACTTGCGGGATGTCTCATTGGTGGGGGCCATACTGGTTGGCAGCCGGTTAACGGATGTGCAGTTATCCGGCGGCCAATTGGCCGAGTTGCATATACAGGAGTGTTTGCTGTCCAGGGTCTCTTTTGCGGGGGCCCAGATGGGGCATGCCTTCTGTCAACGCTCCCAGTTTGTGGACTGTGATTTTTCGGATGCTGCTTTGCACCAGGCCCGGTTTTTGTTGTGTACCATGGAGGGCAATCTGTTTTGCCGGGCCGATTTGACCTCCAGTCAGCTTCTCTCCTGCAATTTGAATCAAGCCGATCTGACCGATGCCCGTTTGAGCAGGGGCAGTTTGCGGGAATCTTCCCTGGAGGGTACCCGTTTTGTCGGCTCCGATCTCTCCTGGGTGGATCTGCGCAAAAGTGGTTTTCATGATGCCCACTATGAACGGGTGATCACGACGGGTGCCATTTTTTATGGCAGGTCGCCCTGGGATGGTCAGTGTTCTACCGAGGAAAATCTGGCCAAAAAACTGGTTGTTTTTGATGGAGAGTAGGGAGGCTCTCTGCAAGCAGCTTGTTTTCCAGGCGGAGATCCGTTCCATGGCCGAAATGGAGCGGATCCTGGGTCGGTTTTTGGCCGAGCAACGCCCCCACTTGACGGCAGAGATTTGCCAACGCCTTCTGCTCCTGTTGCAACACTCTGATCTGGATTTATTGGACTGGCTGTCCGGCCTGGCAGAGCCGCCGGAGGGGGTGGACCGGGCGTTGTTGAGCTGGATTGGCCGCAGCGTCGAGCAAAACCGTCGACTTGGCCCCTGTTAATCCCCCGACAGGGCCAGGGAGTTTGGTTTTCGAGCCGCCTAAGGCGGCTGGAGGGGGGTGTCGCTGACGCGGCCCCGCTGTTGTGCGCCGCCTGAAGGCGGCATATCAGTGTCAAAATTGCAATTTTGACTATTCCGATCGCTGATCCTCTTTCTCCTGGCGACCGCAAGGATACAGAAACAGATTAACGTCCAAATTCCGGTATCAGGTGATGAAACGACGCACTGCAACGCCAGCTGTTGTTCCCGTGATTACCCTGACAGAACAGGGCAACCGTTGCATGCAAAGTGGGCAATGGCGGGAGGCTGTGGAGACGTATAAACAATTACTGAAGCAGGATCCGACCGGTGGGTGGGAACCGCTGTTGTCTGAGGCATACGAAAAACGTGCGGGAGAGTTGGCGGGCAAGGCCATGTTCAAGGAGGCCATCATCCTCCTGGACAATTCGGATCGTCTGTGGTCAACACCACGATGCACCCTTCTGCGTCTCAACTGTCTGGTGGCCCTTGGCCGATACGCACAAGCGGTCGCCTTTTTTCTGCAGGCGGAAGCCTGTTTGCAGAATGCCTACCCCAGCCAATTCCCCGTTTTGCAAGAGTATGTGGCCGCGTTGTTGCTGATGGAAGCAGATGTGGCCTCCTCCGTGGTGCCAACCGATTCCCCCTGGCACAGGCAACTCATGATGGCCCGCCAGGCGTTGGCTGCCTTTTGTCACCCCGCGCAGACGGATCTGGAGCACCATCTGCGCAATATAGCTGTGCGGTCCCCATTCAAACCCTTGCGCCTGATACTCAAAGCACTGACGGTTGCGCGTGAACAACCAGACAAGGCACGGGAATGGATGGCTGCCATTCCGAGTGCTTCACCATGGTCTATGTTGGCCGATCTGGTGCCTCTGTGTGCTATGGACGTGACAGAACTCCTGCGCCGGGCCGACACCCTTTCCCAGCATGCGGTGGCTGTTGTCGTGGCTTGGCGGGGGATAGACCCGGAGCAGTGGCGCGCCGTGCGGAATCTGTTGAGTGCGCCTCCGGCACGGGTTCTGAGTGCCCTGCTGAATCACACATGGTCCATTCCAGAGCTCTCTTTGCGTCGGACGGCTTTTTTGCTTTTGGTGGAGGACTCCGGCTCGTTACCCCTGTTCGAGCGACGTTTCGGGCCGTTGGATGAACTGGAAAAGAGACGGTTGACGGCCTTGAGCAAGGGGCATACATCCCATCGTGTTGCGGATGCCGTACGATGCTGGCAACTCTTTTTGAACCAGTTAAAATCCACGCCGGAACTTCCCGATCATGCCATGCGCGTGGCCGTTACCCACCGTTTTCTGGCGGTTCTGATCGGTCAAATGGATGACGAGGATCCACGAGGGCTGTTTCATTTGGAACAAAGTCTGATCTACGATCCCGGTGACCGCGACAGTCATCGCGCACTGCTCGTTTTTCATAAAGAGTTGGCAGATGGCAAGGAGCATCGCCGGGTTTTGGAACGGGCACTCCGGCAGTTTCCTGACGATGCGGAATTTTTGTATGAATCGGTGCAGGAGGCGTTGCAAAACCGGGCGTTCAAGAAGGCCTCCCGCATGGCCAAACGATTGTTGACATTGGATCCGTTGCATGCCGGAGTGCGCCGGGAGTTCATTGGAGCCTGTCTGGCACAAGCACGAAAGCAGGTCAAGGGCGGTCGAATAGACTTGGCAACCAAAGAGTTGTCGGAAGCGGCTACCTGGGAAAGAGCCGATGAGCGGGATGGGGTGGTGCGAATCAATCAAGCCTTGTTGGCCTGTTTGACGGAACGGACAGTTGAGGCAAACAGCCTGCTGGAAGAGGGCAAGCAGGAGGCTGGAGGAGGGGTTGCCGCTTGTCTGCGTGTTGTGATGGAAGCAGTGCGCATGGGTTTGTCGGCCCAACAACTGACCCCTTTCACGGATAGCCTGACAGTCAGCGCGCGCGCGACGCCCACCCGGGAGAGCCTTCTTACCTTGGTACGGGTGGCGCGCGATTATGTTGGAGAGAGAGGTTTACAACAACTGCTGGCCAATCTGTCCGGGTTTTGGATGCGGGCTGCCAGTCTGGACTATACCAACGAAGAACAGCGCACCATCTGTCATTTTCTGGCAAAAACGGGCGTTTACAATATCCTGACTCGCTATGCCGCACGGGGAGAAAAAAAATGGCGGGATCAATATGTCTTCGTCTATTATCGGTTGTTGGCAAAATATGAAGGCCATAGTTCCGATCTTGCCCCGCAGGATTGGGAGAGGTTGCGTACTCTTCTGGCACAGGCGGAAGCACATCAGGACCACGAGTTGGTTGCGGATCTGGAGGATTGGCTGAACGAGGAAGATGGTTTTGATTTTGATGAAGATGAGTTCCCGGATTTTATGCCACCGTTCATTCCCCGCCCTGGTCGCGTCACGGGTGAGGAGAGGGGGCAGATGCTTGTCCAAATGCTGACCGGGTTGGCGCGCATGCTGATGGAAACCCAGCCACGGCCTCTCTCCCGCGACGAAGTGAGAGAACTACTGCAGCATTTTCTGGAGGGGGCACCATTTCCCCGGGAAGACAAGAAAACCTTGGCAACCCAGGGTGGTGCCATCATGGAACAGGTGTTGGATAACCTGTTCTCTTCATCAACAGGCAGGGCAACGGGCAGATCCTCCACCAGGAAACGAGGTCGTGGTGGTGGACACCAACAATTGGAGTTTGATTTTGGAGAGCCATGAAAGATCCTTTTGCCATATTGGGTGTCGATGAGGAGGCGGATGACGACGCTGTGCGCGCAGCGTATCTGCGACAGGTGCGGAATTGTCCTCCAGATCGGGATGCCGAAAGATTTCAGGAAGTCCGTCAGGCCTATGAGTCTATTGCAGATGTTCGCTCCCGCCTGGGTGTGCGTCTGTTCCATGCCCCCAAGCCGGATTTGGTCGCCTTGATGGCCCCTGTTCTCCGGGAGGGTGTCTCTGTGCCACCCAGCGAAAAAAACATGCTGGCTCTCCTGTCGGAATCTGTACGAGCGTTTCATTGGCCGACTGAGCGAGGGGAGTCGTAACATGTGGTCGCACACTCAAGAGGCCCTTTTGGCGCAGTTTCGTGCCTATCTGGAGGCGGTCTCGGCCAACGATAACGGTGCGGATCCACCCGTCGAGGTGGATCTGTATACCCTGTTCGGAGAACTGGCCGCTTTGAAAAACGAGGTTCGGATCGAATCCCGGCAGGTCAAAGGGGCATTGGATCAATTTCGTGGGTTGGTGGAACCGTTGCAGACAGGCAATGCCGCGTTGCAAGGGGAGATTGCTCATCTGCGGGATTCTGGTCGTCATGCAGTCAGAGATGCTCTGCGGCCGGTGCTGCTGGAGTTGTTGGATGTGCGGGACCGCTTGTCCGCCGGGCTGACGATGAACAAGGAGACCCCTCTTCCCAAACGGTTTTTCAAGCGGCTGTGCCGCAAGGAGCAGGCCATGCTGGTCTCTTGGCGTGAGGGTCAGGAGATGACGCTGCGTCGTTTGGACCAGCTGTTGGCTGGTCATGACGTGGTGCCCATGGATGTGTTGGAGCGTCCGCTGGATCCCAGACTGGCGCGTGCGGTACGGGTGGAAACTCACCCTGGTATTGCTCACGGTGTGGTGCTGACCGAGTTGCGCAGAGGATATTTCTGGCAAGGATCCGTGTTGAGACCGGCAGAGGTGGTGATTAACGTTAATAAGAACGAGATGCACGGGCGCGAGGAGTCGTAAAGATGGCAGAAGAGGCGGTTATTGGCATTGATCTGGGTACTACCAACTCGGAAGTGGCTATTTATCATCAGGGGCGCGTTACGGTTATCCCGGATGCCGATGGACGAAAAATTTTGCCTTCCTTTGTTGGTGTTGCGGAGGATGGTTCGCTGCTGGTGGGTGAAGAGGCGCGCAACCAGTATATCGTTTTTCCCGAGCGGACCATTCGCTCCATCAAACGCCGCATGGGCGAGTCTGCGTCGGTGCAAATGGCCGACCAAAGCTATCTGCCGCAGGAGGTCTCCGCCATTATCCTGAAACGCTTGAAGGCCATTGCCGAGGCTCACCTGGGACAGCCTGTTCGGAAGGCAGTCATTACGGTACCAGCCTATTTTTCCGATGCCCAACGCCAGGCTACGCGCGAGGCAGGTGAAATTGCCGGGTTGGATGTGTTGCGCATGATCAATGAGCCGACTGCTGCTGCCTTGGTTTATGAGGCGGGTAAACAGGAGGGCAAGAAAATATTGGTGTATGATCTGGGTGGTGGCACCTTTGACGTCTCTGTGGTTCGCATCGAGCAGGGGGTGGTGGAGGTCATCTCCAGCCATGGGAACAACCACCTGGGGGGTGACGATTTCGATGAAAAGATTGTCTCGCATCTTCTGGCTCAGTTGGAAGCGGTTCATGGTGTGGATGCCACGACGGATCCTCGTGCCATGGCTCGCCTGCGTCGGGCGGCGGAGATGGCCAAGAGGAGTTTGTCCGATCATCCCTATGCCCGCATTGAAGAGGAATACCTGCTGGAATATAAGGGCAAGCCGGTCCATCTCTCCTTGGAGTTGAGTCGGGATGACTACGAAGAGATGATAATGCCTTTTATTGATCAAACACTGGATGCCGTGCATATCGCTTTGAATGGTGCCAAGTTGACCACTTCTGCGGTGGAGTCGATCCTGTTGGTTGGGGGAGCCACCCGTACGCCGTTGGTGGTACGGCGTCTCGAGGAGATTTTTGGCATGCGCCCACGTGGTGAGGTTGACCCAGATCTTTGTGTGGCCATGGGTGCGGCCATCCAGGCTGCTAGCGTGCAGGGTCAGGATGTATCAGCCGTTCTGGTAGATGTCACCCCCTACACGTTTGGTGTGTCCGCCCTGGGTGAACTGTATGGTATGCCTTCTGCCGATCTGTTTGTGCCTGTGATTCACAAAAACTCTCCCATTCCTACCCACAAAAGCGAGGTGTTTTACACCGTGGTGGAAAACCAGTCCCGCGTGGAGGTCCGGATATTTCAAGGAGAAAACAAGGATGTACGCAAGAATCGACTGATTGGTGAGTTTTTGGTGGAAGGGTTGAGTCGGGCACCGGAGAACAGCCCGGTGGTTTTGCGAATGGATCTGGATCTGGATGGCTTGTTGCATGTCTCTGCGACGGAGAAGAGAACCGGCATGTCAAAACGTGTCACCATTAACGATGCCTTAAAGCATTTGGATGCGGCCGCCATGGCCGAGGCGCGGATTCGTTTGGACGGATTGTTCGGGGAAAATGATGACGAGTCGGTTGCAGATGCGCGCACCGCAGGAGGGCACCAAGAGGGGGTGATGGTGCAAGCCCTGATTGAAAAGGCGGAACGAATGCTGGAGCAGGCCTCTTCGGATGATCAAGAGGAGATGATCAACCTGATCGAGGAGATCCGTCAGGCATTGGAGGATCAGGATCATGGATCCATAAAAGAACTCTGTGAGGCGTTGTCAGAAATTTTGTTCTATATGGAGACGTAAGCGGATGATGGTGAATCGGTGTCCGGCCTGCGGTGCTAGAAATCCCGGGGTGGAAGTGTGTCGTCGTTGTGAATGTGAATTATTGGGTTTGGCCCGTATTCTGGATACGGCGCGGTATGAAGAACAACAATCCGTGCGCTGTTTATTGCGTGGGGAGATCGCCCAGGCGCGTACGCATGCTGAACACGCCAGGATATTGGACCAGCGAGGGCTTGGCTCCGTGTTGACCGGGTTTTTATCCTGGGCTGATACAACGCAGTCTCTGGTTTCAAGTTGGCGGGCGGATGGCGTGTTACCACCAGACAACCGGGTAGCGTCGCCCGGGTGCCAGGTTGTTGATCAGCACGGCTACCAGCAGCAGACAGAGGGCCCCCAGACCTACGGGGGCCAGCACGTATGAATAACCCAGATGATGCAGCCGTTCCGAACCGATCACCGCAATCAGGGCTGTAGCTCCTCCTGGGGGGTGCAGTGTCCTGGTCAGGTGCATGCAGGCGATGGCCAGGGAGACCGCCAGGGCAGCGGCCAGCCAGGGAATATTGCCAGTCCATTGAAACAGCATCACCCCTACCACAGCGGAAACCAGATGACCGCCAATCAGATTGCGGGGCTGAGCCAATGGGCTGTTGGGGGCACCATAGATGAGTACAGCCGAGGCCCCGAATGAGCCGATCAACAGTGACCAATCGGCCGGTGCAAAAAAGCGGGCGTCCAAAAACGCCACCAGACCAATACCCAGTACTGCGCCCAACCAGGACCAAAAAACCTCTGCGGAGTTGACGGCAGGGGGAATTTGACCGCCGCCCTGCATTTTTTGCAGATAGCGGCGCAGGGGGGAAGGGTGAGGGGATTCAGACACGGGCACTCTGTCCTTTGATGGAGTTACAAGGGGCTGTAAAACAACACGTTGACTCTATTGGGCATCTGAACACGCCCTCAGACCTTGACGGATCGCCCCAGTTTTTTGGTTACGCTGTCAATCTTACCCGTCAAGCGACCCTCTTTGTCTTTGCGAAAATCTCCCCGCATGGAGATCGAGATGCGATTGCAGTCCGATTGCATCGTTGTCAGGCACTCTTTGACCACGGCCATACAGGCATCCCATTCCCCTTCCAGGCAGGTACCCATGGGGCCCAGCTTGTAGGGCAGGCCACTTTTGTCAATAATATCCAGGGAGCGGGCTACATAGGTACTGACGCTTTCGCCCTTGTCCAGGGGTGTCATGGAAAACTCAAGCAACAGGCTCATCGACTTTTTCTCCTTCCAGCGAGGGGTGAACGACTGAAAAACGCCGCATCATCAGCCACAACAGGGCCAAACCGGGCAGGGCGGCCAGGGTGGTTACCAGAAAAAAGGCTGTCCAACTCATGTGATCGGCCATGGAGCCTCCAAAGGAGGCCAGCAAGGTTCTGCCAAAGGCCATGAAAGAGGATAACAACGCATACTGGGTAGCCGTGTAGGCAATATTGCACAATGAGGAGAGATAGGCAACAAAGGCTGCCGTTCCCATGCCACCGCTAAAATTTTCGATGGCAATGGTTGCGGTCAAGACGCCAAGATTATGGCCTGTTTGAGCCAGAATCACAAACATGAGATTGGAGAGCATCTGCAATATGCCGCAATACAGCAGGGGTTTCATGATACCCATCCGACTGACCATGACGCCCCCCACCATGCTGCCAACCAGGGTGGCGGCGAGGCCGAAAAGTTTGCTGATGTTGGCAATGTCAATTTTTGAAAAGGCCAGTTCCAGATAAAATGGATTGCTCATGACCCCGGCCAAGGTATCACCCAGTTTATAAAACAGTATGAACAGCAAGGTGACCATCCAACTGTCCCGGCGCATAAAATCCGCAAAAGGGGCGATCACTGCCCGGGAGATCCAGCCGGTAATGCGGCCCAATGGCCCGTCCCATTGGGACCACGTTTGCAGCAAGGTGGCGATTTTTCCTTTCTGGAGCGGGTCCGCACGGTGCTCTATTTTGGCTGGTTCCGGGTTGAGCAGGATGGTGATCATGCCGACGCTCATCAGAGCCGCCATCAGCGTATAGGTGATCAGCCAACCAAAAAAGGTGGCCAAATAAAGGGCCACTGCCCCGGAGACCAGCATACCCAACCGATAGCCAAGAACGGACATGGCCGCTCCGGCTCCATATTCTTTTTCGGAAAGAATTTCAACCCGATAGGCATCGATGACAATATCTTGACTGGCGGACCAGAAGGCGGTACACAGGGCCAGCATGGCGGTGGTGAACGGGGCCTCGCTGGGTTTGGTCAAACCCAGGAAAAAGAGGGAGATCATCAAGGCCACCTGGGTTAAAATGGCCCAACTGCGGCGACGCCCCAACCAGGGGGTCAGCAGGGGAATGGCAAGCTGGTCTATCAATGGTGACCAGATAAATTTAAAAGTATAGGGGATGCCTGTCAGTGCGAACAGACCGATGGAAGTTTTGCTGATGCCCTCCTCGGCCAACCAGAGGGAGAGGGTACCGAAGGTCAGTGCCAGTGGCAGCCCACTGGAAAATCCCAGCAACAGAATGCTGACCACCCGTCTTTCGGTATAGACAGAGCAGGCTTGCAGCCACTGACGGACGGGATGAGAGCGCGGCAATAAATTGAATGGCATGGTGATTCTCTGTCGATAGGTGTAGGCTGGTTGGTATGCTAACACGCTTTGTTCTCCGGTGGAACGGCATGGCGTATTTGACGGGATTTTATTCGTCCTGGCCTGGTTTTCGTCAACATAATGACAGTCGATGCCTGTTTGTGCCATGTACCGTTGTTCCGGAGGGGGGATGAACAGCCATATGATCGATTTGGGATGGACCATGTCATGAGTATTCGCAAAACAGCCACTCTGCTCAACCATCTGGATCCGCGTCATGCCCTGAAATTGTTGGCTTATGTGGATGAAAGAGATGAGAAGCTGGCGCGTCAACTGCGTGACGAAATGTTCCTGTTTATCGATCTGTTGCGGGTGGATGAACGGGGATTGCAACATTTATTGCGGGTGGTGGAGCAGAGTGTGTTGATCATGGCTCTCAAGGGAGCGGATTGGCCGTTGCTGGAAAAAATATTGGACAACCTTTCCCCCCGGGCGGCTGAAACGGTTCGGGAAGAGTTGGCGGCTTTGGGACCGGTCAAGGCCAGACAGGTGCAGGCGGCGCGGCAGACGGTGATGCAGACGGCGCAGCAGTTGCAGTCCAGGGGCTTGTTGTGGTTTGTCGATCAGGGGTGTAACAAGGATTATATCTACTGAATCGGGCGTGGAGGATGGTGACCGGCTTCAAACGATCGCAGGAGCCCGGGGAGCGTCACGCTCCCCAGACCCCTGCAACCGCTTACTACAGAATGCCAGGGCCCTGGGCAGTGTTGACCATTCGAAACGGAATACCCGCAGCCACCGCGCTGGCCACCAGACCGGTCCGCAAACTGAAACCACTGTACTGGGTTGGATTGAGGCCGATGGCCTGAACACGCTCTTTGACAATGAGGGCAATCCCATGGCCGGTCAAGGGCGTTCCCGACCGTTGACCATGACGGTTGATACCCTGAAAAATCGGACCATCCTCGATTTCAGCCGCCGCCAACCACTCCTTCATCGCCCGCACCGCACAAACCGAACCCCGGGCATGCAACAGCACAGCACTCCCTTCCGGCAGGTGAATCTCAATCCCTTCACGAATATACCGGAGGTCGGCAACGGTCAACGTCGTCAACTCGGAACGACGCAACCCGGCTGCAAACCCGGACAAAATCAACGCCTTATCTCTTTTGTCCTTGAGCCGGTCCCCCATGCTGCTCACAATCGCCAACACCTGCTCCTTGACCAGAGGCGCAACCTTCCGCTGCTCTTTGCCATGACTGCGGCGAATGCCCGTCAAGACAGACTGAACGGCATCCGATTTGGTTGGGTCATCCAGCCCTTGATTGCTGTGTGCCTTTCCGATGGAAACCTTCCAGCGAACCAGGGTGGCATACTTGTGGGTCGCCGCATGCGCCGCAAGATAGGCCGCCACAGTTTTGGAAGCAGAGGGCACAGACCCGCCCCAGTCCACATAACGACGCAAGTCACCCCAATAGGCCATACGGGTGTTGTCTGCTAGAACGCCAGCCTGAGAAAATCCCATCTGTACTGGGAATTCAAGGTTCTGGGTAACGGGTGTTGGCAAAACCTCCATGGGATACTCCAATTTCTATTAAGGGACAAAACATAATCGAAGGGAGTACGAGCCGGCAAACAACCGGCGATACCCAACGATGAAAAAACATGAAATTACCTAAATCATATCGTCGTCGCCAACCCACCCCTGGCTGGCGCAGTACGGGGATCTCATCATGTGACCAATGAGCGGTAAAAGAGGCCCGACCTGGGAACCCACTGGGTGCCTGATATTCTTTTGCAGTAGTCTCTTTTAATTAAGCAGCAGAGCCAGCAAACACACCAGGTCGGACGTGGTGAGCATGATGCAGCAATGATGCCAAAATGGATTTATCGATTTTCAGAATCGATCCAATGTGCCAGAGAAGGGATTATCGTTGCATATCTTTCCTTTCACGCCCCGGGAGCAGCCATCCGGATGGTGACCCTGTTTTGACCCCCATCGGGTCGGAGTGGAAAAAAGTTTGATTTTTGACGCTGGTAGCTGCCAAAGAAAAAATGGGCCGCAGCCCCCTGTCGGGGTTGACAAGAGTGCGCTTTATTGTCATTGTAGCGCGCAAAGGAGAGATGGCCGAGCTGGCTGAAGGCGGCACCCTGCTAAGGTGTTGTACTCGAAAGGGTACCGAGGGTTCGAATCCCTCTCTCTCCGCCATTTTTGCACCCATATCCCCTGGCTCACCGAGGGTCTCTGATCCCAACCCCCATCAAGAGCTTTCTATAAAGTCAAGACTGTGTTGCGACTCATCACTGCCCCTGCATTTGATCTCTCTCGCCCTGCGGCTGTTGGTGCGCGGTGTGCGCTGCTTGGGGTGATCTCCCTGTTGTTGGCAGGCTGTCCGACAGAGCAAAAACAGGAGTCGGCCTATCTTGCCCTGAATGTGCGTGAAAATGACCGCTTGCCGCTGGCTCCCCATGTACTGACCATCCGGGCCAGACCGACACCGGCCATGGCAGCAGAGCATGTCGGCACTGCCTTGCGCTTCATGGTATTGGACAAGCGCACCCTTAAAATTCATCGTCTGGTCGCTCCCGTTGGGCAGCGTCATCCTGCTCCCTGGGGGGGAGCCCTGTATCCGATGGCGTTTGTGGACGATCTGATCTTGCGGGAAGGACGGGCACTGCATGGACCGGAAGGGTATTTCAATCCGGCGGTCTGGGCACTGTTGGAAGATGGCAATGGGCAACCGCTGCACGAGGGGTGGCTGTTTGCCCGGGATCCCGCCCAGACCGCCTGGGACCATCCCCGTTATGATATGACCTTCCTGGGGGTGGCAGAGGGGGGAAGCAAGGAGGGGGTGACCAATCTGGAGTCGGCCGGTGAGGCGTCGGGGAGTTCGGGCCGGGCATCATCCACCAACAAAAAGCGTGTGCCCTCCACCCCAGCCAGCATTCCGGAGCCGCAAGATGAAGGGATGGACACGCTTTCCGATCCAGAGGACTGAACGACTCAACGATGCGGCACAACCATGGCATTACGATACCTGTCTGATGCGCAAAGCGCGATGATTTTGGCTTTGGTGGCGGCAGGATCAGCGGGGGAACGGCAGGAGATACCGGTGGGTGCCGTGCTGCGCGATGCTGCGGGACGATTTTTGGCAGCCTGTGGCAATAGCCGGATTGCGGCCGTCGATCCCACCGGACATGCGGAGATCCACGCTCTGCGCCAAGCCGCAACCCGTCTGGGCAATGATCGTTTGGGGGGAACAGGCTTGACGGTTACCTTGGAACCGTGCTCCATGTGTCTGGCCGCTTTGGCCATGGCACGGGTGGCTTATGTCCGCTACGAAGCCAAAAATTTCCTGCCCAATCAGGAGGAGGAGCGGCTCGATGTGTACCATCAGTTGCCGGCGGAAGAAGAGTCTGATTTTGATTTAAATGATGATAATTCATATGTTAACAACAATATCGACGCTTTTTTCAACCAATCTGGGGTGGATGCAGGCCTGCTGTTGCGAATTTTCTTTGATAAAAGACGCCAGATTTGATCTAATAGGCCGCTTCGTTGAACGGCGAGTCGCATTGTAGTTCATAAACCAGGGAGAGATGACCGAGCGGTTTAAGGTGCACGCCTGGAAAGCGTGTGTACTCCAAAAGGGTACCGAGGGTTCGAATCCCTCTCTCTCCGCCACCTTGATGGTTGCAGTTGTTCAGCTCGCCATGGCATCTTGAAGTTTCGCGATGGCTGTACCCGCTGAGCTTGCTGCGCCTGTTTGGGAGTGGACCGAGGTTATAAGCTTGCTATCACATGATTGTATCATCCCTCATACCGTGGGCGGCGTTGATGGTTAGGCCGCACGCAATGAAAACCCGTAAACCCCGTCAGGACCGGAAGGTAGCAGCGGTAGCGGTGCTTTTCGTGTGCCGTGCACGGCCTGGCCGGAGCCGCCCTTAATCCTATGTCCTCCTCATACGTTGTCCTGGCCCGACGTTGGCGTCCCCGCACCTTCGCCACCCTGGTGGGGCAGGGGCACGTCACTCAGGCGTTGGCCCATGCGTTGAGTACGGGTCGTGTTCCCCACGCTTTTCTCTTTTCCGGTATCCGAGGGGTCGGCAAGACGACCCTGGCCCGGTTGTTGGCCATGTGCCTGGATTGCGAACAGGGGGTGTCGGCAGAGCCCTGTGGTCACTGTATCTCCTGCCGGGAAATTGTGGCGGGCAACCACCCTGACGTTTTTGAGATTGACGCCGCTTCCCGGACCAAAGTGGAACAGATGCGTGAGGTTTTGGATATGGTGGGCTATGCTCCGGCCGTATCCCGTTACAAGATTTATATCCTCGATGAAGTTCACATGCTTTCCAACCAGTCTTTCAACGCCCTGCTGAAAACACTGGAAGAGCCTCCGGCCCATGTCAAATTTATCTTTGCAACCACGGAACCCCGCAAGATTCCCGCCACCATTCTGAGCCGTTGCCAACGCTACGACCTGAAACGTGTGCCCCGCGATCTGCTGACTGCCCATTTGAATGCGGTGTTGAAATCAGAGCAGGTGCCGTTTGATCCGTTGGGGGTTGAGGCCGTTGTACGGTCGGCGGAGGGTTCTGTACGGGATGCCCTGTCGTTGCTGGATCAAGTCATTGCCCACGGTGCGGGAGAGGTTCGTTTTGAGGCTGTTGCCGAGTTGCTGGGCTTGACAGACCCGGAGTCCATCGTCCGGTTGCTGGAGCATGTGCTGCGAGGGCGGGGACCGGAGGTGTTGCAGGGGGCGGCCCAGTTTTACAATAATGGGGTAGAGCCGGAAAGTCTGGTCAAGGAGCTGCTGGATGCCACTCATCGGGCAACACAGCAAAAGCTGCTGGGTCGGTTGCCGACAGCGGTTCCCGTGGCGGAACCGGCGACCCTGTCGCCGCTGGATGGCCTGGTAGAAGAGATATCGCTGGAACATTTTCAGATGGTCTACCAGGTGTTATTGCGAGGCAGCCAGGATTTGCGTATTGCTGACGATGCGTTGCAAGCGTTGGAAATGTTACTGTTGCGGGTAGCATATCTGAAACCGGTGCCCTCTTTGGAAAAGTTGCTGTCCAGCTTGCCGGGCGATCACACGCATATGTCGGTCGGAAGACATGCAAACCAACCTTCGCCGCCAAACGTGCCATCTGTGCCAGAGTCTGTGCCAGAGTCTGTGCCGGAACCCCCAGTGATACCGCGTCAGCAATTGACTTCCTGGCAACAGTTGGTATCCTTCGCCGCTGGTACAGACAGTGGTCTGGCAGCCAAACTGGAGCGGATGGTCTGTTGTCCCCTGTACGAAGCAGGCCCGGATGGGAGACCCAGCCGGATCGTCTTGCGATTGGAGAATGATATTTATACCCCGGACAACTTCAAGCAGTTGTTGAACAGCTTTCTGGTGGAACAGGGTGTGCGGGGGGTGCAGGTTACGGTGGAAGCGGTCTCGGATGCTCCCAAACCGGAAACTTTGGCGGAAACGGCTTTGCGCTCCCAGAAAGATCGTCAGCTTCAGTTGATGGAAAAAGTGAGCAGTCATCCGGTGGTGCAAAAGCTGATTGCCTGTTTTCAAGCGGAGATTGTCCGGGTCGAACCCCTCGTGGCAGCTCTTGGGTCATCTTTAGACAAGGGAGTATTGCGGTGAAAAATTTAGGCAATATCATGAAGCAGGCCCAGGAGATGCAGAGCCGTATGGCCAAAATGCAGGAGGAGTTGGCAGCGACTCAAATCAGTGGCCAGTCCGGTGGCGGTATGGTGGAGGTAACCCTCAATGGCAAACAGATTGTACAGCGGATCAAGCTGGATCCTTCCGTTGTGGACCCTGCCGACGTGGAGTTGCTGGAGGATCTGGTGGTCGCCGCCTTTAACGACGCGCAAAACAAGCTGGCCGAACTCACCCAACAAAATTTGAGCAAGGTGACCGGTGGGCTCAATATTCCCGGTTTGAATTTGCCCTTTTGACAGTGCGCGGCCAGAGCATGAATGGTGCGGATGCCCCGACGGTAGCCGTTGGGTTGCCTTCAGTGGAGCGTGCGGTCGCGCTGTTTTGCCGTTTTCCCGGTATTGGTCGCAAGAGTGCCCAACGTATGGTCCATCACCTGCTCCGGCAGGGCAAGGAGGAGGTGGAGCAGTTGCTGCGTGCCCTGCAGGATTTGGCGGACCGCGTAGGTCAGTGCGTGGTGTGCCATAATTTGGCCGAGGGGGAGTTGTGCTGGATTTGTAACAATGACCGTCGGGATGCCAGCCTGCTGTGTGTTGTGGAAGAGTCCATGGATCTGTTGGCCATCGAGAGGGCGGGACTGTTCAACGGTTATTACCATGTGTTGGGCGGACGATTGAATCCATTGGGGGGAATGGGGCCGGAGCAACTGAATCTGACCACCCTGGAGGCCCGCTTGCGGAGTGGTCAAACGACGGAACTGATTATCGCAACCAATCCAACGGTGGAAGGGGAAGCAACCGCCCATTATGTGGCCCAGATGGCTGCCCCGCTGGTTGCGCGCCTGACCCGACTCGCCTACGGTATGCCCATGGGGGGTGAGTTGGAATATCTGGATGAATCAACACTTTATCAAGCTCTGGCAGGGCGGAGAGTTTTTTGAGAACCGGAAAAAATTGCGGATTAATAAATAAGCCATTGTGCAATGCAGCATAATTTTGTATTGTCGTCGCCGCTGGCCTTTGTTTGATTGTTGATTCCATTCCCACCATCTTTGGAGGGCACGTTTGTATGGCCACCTTGAACGCTACAGAACAACACACCTTCCGCTTTCCAGGTATTCCCGGAACCGGGGATGGTTCGGACGCTGTTTCCTACGTGGAAACCCGGGCAACAGATGGAGCGGCGGCTTATCCCATCACCTCCTCCACCATCATGGGACAGCTCTATCAAGTAGCGGTTGCCAATGGGTTTAAAAATGTCTGGGGCCAGACTTTGGCTTGGCTGGAGTTGGAATCGGAACACTCCTCGGCCTCGGCCTGTGAGGGGTTTGCGTTGGCCGGGGGGCGGGTGACCAATTTTACCTCAGGTCAGGGGCTGATCCTGATGAAAGAGGTGCTGTATACCATTTCGGGTAAGCGTCTGCCGCAGGTGTTGAATGTGGGAGCCCGGGCGTTGACCTCCCAGGCGTTGAATGTCCATGCCGGTCACGATGATGTGATGGGCGTCTCCGACTGCGGTTGGGGCATCCTGTTTGCCCACAGTGTGCAGGCGGTGGCGGATTTGTGCCTGATCTCCCGTCGCATCTCTGAAGATGCCCGTACCCCCATGATGCATGTCCAGGATGGTTTTCTGGGTACCCATACCATTGAGAACCTGAACTTTCCAGAGGATGAGCTGATTCGGGAGTTTCTGGGCGATGGCCAGCAAAAAATGCGTCGGATCTTTGATACCGACGCGCCTCTGCAGATTGGTGTTGTCCAGAACCAGGAAGCCTACATGCTGGGCAAGATAGCCCAACGCTTTTTCTATGACAAATTGCCGGGTATCATTCAGTCCACGATGGATGAATTTTATGCTCTTACCGGTCGCCGTTATCATCTGGTGGATGCAATGGGGATGGAGGGGGCGGAGTATGCCATCATTGCGATGGGAACCCTGTCGGAGACAGCGGCCTCTGCCATTCATACGGTGCAGGAGCGGTTGGGCGTCCGCTTTGGCGTGGTGAATGTTACCTGCTATCGCCCGTTTCCGGCAGCCCAGTTGGTCAGCGTCATCAAAAACTGCAAAGCGGTGACGGTGATCGAGCGGTGTGATATTCCCACCATGGTGGATAATCCGCTGACCACCGATGTGGAGGCCTCCCTGGCCAAGGCAGTGATGGGGGCACCTGGGTTTGAACGATTGGAGCGGATCCCCTTCGTTTTTTCCGGTACGGCAGGATTGGGTTCCCGGGATACCACACCGGGTCATATCGTGGCGGTCATTCGGAATATGCTGAATGGGCCGACCGAAGGTAAGGTTTACTTTTCCCTGGGTATTGACCATGCGACGGCTCTACCGCCCGAAGAGGAGCCGGATGTCCGGCCGGCGGGCTCTTTCTCGGTGCGGGCCCACTCTGTCGGTGGATACGGTTCGGTCACGACCAACAAAATTATTGCCACCATGTTGGGAGATATTTTTGGGTTCCGGGTTCAGGCGGCTCCCAAGTATGGCTCCGAGAAGAAGGGGCTTCCCACCAATACCTATTTGACGGTGATCCCCGAGGGAAAAATTTTGACCCACTGCGAGTTGCAGCAGGTGGATTTTGTGCCCCTGATGGATCCGACCACCTGGTATATGGGCAACCCTCTGGTGGGGCTGCAGCAGGGTGGTATCGTGTTCCAACACACAGATGAGACCACGCCAGAAGATTTGTGGGACTCTCTGCCCCCTTATGCGCAATATTTTATCAAAGAAAATGGTATTCGTTTTCATGGCGTCGATACGGTGGAGATTGCCAGGGAGTCCTGCCTGCATGACTCCTCTCTGATTCAGCGTTTTCAAGGCGTGGTTTTGCTGGGCGTGTTTTTACGGGTGACACCGTTTCGTGCGAAGGCGGGTATGTCTGAAGAGACCTTGTTTGAACTTGTTCGCAAACCCTTGACCAAATATTTTGGCAAGCGGGGTGACAAGGTGGTGGAGAACAACCTGGAAGCGGTTCGACATGGGTATGAACGGGTGATGGAGGTGACGCCAGAAATCATGGCACGCACCAAACCTGAAATATTGGCCCAGGGCAAGCTGGACTGGGAAGCCAAAGGTAAGGATGTAAATGCTTTCTTCATCTGATTAGGCATATTAGCGGAGAGACACCATGACCCAACGTGCGATCATTTATTCCGAACCGACCCCGCAGTGGTATGACAGCAAGCGGGCGCGGGAGATTATGGAAGCCTACAATTCCGGTGCGAGTTCCAACCAGCCCGCCGATGAGTTTGTCGCCTGTTCCATTATCCCTGCGGGCAGCGGCTCTTATCGTGACTTTTCCTACATTGCTCCGGATCTGCCTGAGTTCAAATCGGAAAACTGTGTGGCCTGCATGGAGTGCGTCCAGAACTGTCCGGATTCGGCCATCTGGGGTAAAGTGATCACACCGGATGGTGTCGAGACCACCCTGGGTTCTTTCGCGCCCGAGACCCAGACCGTATTGCGTGACCAGTTGGTGCAGACCACCAAGTATTGGAAAACCTATCAGAAAAAGCATGAATCCGACCCTTCCTCTCCTGAAGGGGCCTGGTTTGGCATTTTTGTTGACCCCACCAAGTGCAAGGGGTGTGGGGAGTGTGTGACCGCTTGTGGCGATCACTTGGCACTGTCGATGATCAAAAAGACCAAAGACAATCTGCCCACTTTTTTTTCCATTTGGGATTTTTACAAGCAAAGCCCTGAGTCGCCGTTGGCCTATGTCAATCCCAAGCTGAAAGGGGATATCATGCTGAAGTCTTCTGCCAACCAGTATGTTGGTGGAGCGGGCTCCTGCATGGGGTGTGGTGAGACTTCCGCGTTGCGGCAGTTATTGGCAATGGTTTATGAACAGGTGGGCAACCGGTATGGCATCGTGGCCAATACGGGCTGTAATACGGTGTATGGCTCCACCTATCCGTACAACCCATATCGGGCTCCCTGGGTCAACTCACTGTTTGAAAATGCGGCCACTGTCGCCATGGGCATTCGGGCCCGCTGGGATCAGATCGGTCGCCGGGACCATCAACTGCTGGTGTTGGGTGGCGATGGTTCCATGTTGGATATTGGTTTTCAGGCATTGTCCCGCATGTTAAGCTCGGGCATGAATATCAAGGCGATTGTGCTGGATACCCAGGTCTATTCCAACACGGGCGGCCAGGCCTCGACGGCTACCTTCATCGGTCAGGAGGCCAAGATGTCTGTCCATGGTTCGGCGTTGCGTGGCAAGCAGGAGCGGCGCAAGGAGATTGCCAATATTGCCATGATGCATCCCCGTACCTTTGTGGCTCAGACGGTCGGTCCGATGATCAGCCATTTTTACAAGTCGGTAGAGCAGGCGTTGCTCTTTGATGGTCCGGCCCTTATTAATATATACACAACCTGTCAACCGGAGCATCAGGTTGCTGACGATCGCTCCTGTGCTCAAGCCATTTTGGCGGTGGAATCGAGGGCTTTTCCGGTCTTTATTTATAATCCGGAAGGGGGCCCTACCTTCTCTTCCCGGCTTTCCCTGCAGGGTAATCCCTCGGTCAAACGGGATTGGCATCGGCGCAAGAGAAAGGACGGTACCGAAGAGGTTGTCGACTTTGTCTCTTTTGCCCGTTCGGAGGGACGGTTTGCGAAGCATTTTGACGAGACCGGGCAGCCAAGCGATGTTTTGCTTGTCTCCAAGCAGGATCGTTTGGAAAACTGGCGGTTGTTGCAGGAGTTGGCCGGTGTTTCCAATGTGGATCAGGTGCTGGAAATCGAGGAAAAGGCGGGGGGGTAATCCTGGTTGCCTGGGGGTTTGACCGTCCGGGGGCGAATAGGGGGGGCAGTTCTCTGGTGGTTTTTTTTGCGGGTGGTGTAGATTTTTGGTGCAAATTTGCTGTAAATGGTTTCCAATAGCCGCTGATTTCTTGGACTGACATTTGGTCAAACACCCAGAGGGAGGTATCATGTCTGCAGAACAGGGTACGACAAACGCGCGCTCTTCACTTGAGAGTCTGGGGGGAGACTATTCGCCGCATTCTCTCGATCGATTGATTGTGGAGCAGGACGGATCCTTTGGATCGAAAATGTGTTCCCTCCGAATTTCTTCAAAGTTCCAGCGCATTTTCAGCTCAACGCTTCAGCGGGGGGTTGGGTTTGAGGCATTCTGCGTGGGTACCTATCCGGACGGCTCGAGCGTGCCTTCGTCGGAGCTGTTTGAAAAGGTGTGCAGCTCAGAAGATTGGGAGTTGATAGACCGCTTGCGGCTGCTTTTGCATCTGAAAAGCTTCAAGGCTTCCGGGGTGGAGGATCGTTGGATCTTTACCAATCTTCATCCGCGGATCATGCTGGGTCACAAGGAGCCCGACCCGAGTTTTCTGATGGCTGCTTTGGAGTATACCGGCCTCTCCCCCAATCAAGTGGTGGTGGCTCTGCGTGAGCACTCCCAGGAGCGTCAGGCCAGGCTGGTTGAGGTCATTGAGGTGCTGCGCCAGTTGGGCTGTCTGGTGGTGTTTGATGACTTTTTGGCCGAATCGGCCAACCTGGACAGTTTGTGGAAGTTGCGTCCCGACATTGTGAAGCTGAACAGGGTCTGGCTGGAGAATGCAGCGCAGAGTGGGCGTGCCAAGCGTATGCTGGCCAAACTGGTCTCTTTGGTTCATGCCTCCGGGGCATTGGTGTTGATTGAACAGATTGCTTCCGAGGAGGAGGCTTTCATGGCCATGCGGATGGAGGCCGATTTTCTCCAGGGCACATTCTGGGGCCCCCATGAGACCGGAGTGTCGCTGGCACGCCGTGGGGGCAAGGATTCAGCCAGTCAGATCATGGACAACTCATTCGCCGTGTTGCTGGCCAAGGGTGAACGGGTTGCGGAGCAGGA
Organism: Magnetococcales bacterium HCHbin5; assembly: GCA_002753505.1. GTDB lineage: Bacteria > Pseudomonadota > Magnetococcia > Magnetococcales > Magnetaquicoccaceae > Magnetaquicoccus. The sequence continues at coordinate 124,726 of PEAG01000001.1, forward strand.
TCATCGACAGGTCGATTTTGAGATGGGCTGCTTTAGTGGGGATGTGATGGAGTGCGCTTGGTCGCTGTCAGATGGGGTTCCTCTGGAGACTGCGGCCTATAATCTGCTGCACATACCCAGGGTGGAGCGTGTTTACCTGTTGAATCGGCGTGGGGTGCAGTCGGAGCCCGATCTGTTTCGCAAGGGGGAGCCGCTGCATCTGGATCCTCGCTACAAGCCTTTGCGGGATTCGACCGGTGCCACCTGGACCCGTCGCTTCAGTTTCCATGATGCCATTCGCAATCCGGGTGTCGTGCAGCTTTCGCCCCCATACCGTTCCAACGCCAGCCGGAGTGTGTGCGTCACCCTGTCTGTTACGGTCAATATCCAGGACGAGGTTCACGTCCTCTGCTGTGACGTGGAGTGGCGGGAGGGTGTCGTACTCTAACAATGGATCCTATTGTTCCCAATGGTCTCTTTGAGTGTGTGCGGGCGCAGTTGTTGGCCCCAAAGGTGCTGACCGTACGGGTTGGCGGCACGATTTGTGGACTCATGGGTGTAGATGATCCACTGGACGGTCTGGCATTGGACCTGTTGCGTGCCCGTGAGCCGTTCGAGGTGGAGTTGTTGCTTTCTCCCCTGTTTACGCCTACCCATACCGAGATGGAGGCGTGTGAGTCTGTCCTGCCCCTCGAAGGAATAGGGAAGGAAGCGCAGGAACGATTGGTTACCAGTTTGGCCAATGAAGATCTTTTTTGTCCGGTCTCTTATGGCCATCGCGCTCAGGCTGTACCGGTCATGGAGGTGGTGATTGAGCGTTATGTGCGCTTGTTGCATTTAAGTTTGGCCATCCATCCCTTGTTGCGCCCTGTTGTACAGGCCTGGGTGGATGACAAGGAGCGTTCGGTGCTTTCCAGCTTGGCACGTCGTTCCGTTTGGCACTCGGAACAGAGGGCCCGGCTGCTGGGTGATGTATTGCAGGTCATGAAAGAGAGAGAGACTTTTCGGGTGGACAAAGTTCGGTTTCTGACCGATTTTGTTGTTACATACCGTCCGAATGGCAAGCAGGAGCTGTTGCACATGTTGTCCAGCCTGCTGGAAGCCTATCATCAGGACAGCGAGCATCCCATCTATAATCAGCAATTGGAGCATTACCAGGGCGGGAACATCCGCTCGCGGTACTGTGGCGCGGATGTCAGGTCATTTCGAGTGGCCATGGCGAACGCGCTGATCGCCGATTGTGACCCTTCTCCGGTAATGCCTGCTTAGAGCCTGTTTTAGAACGCCTCTATCACTGGTTATTCCTGCCGCATTCGATCCTTTGCGCCGGATTCGCTCAATGAATTATGATGGCAGGTGCTTTGTGTGAGGCGGCTGTCTGTTTGTATTGCAGGGGGACACAAGCCAAACCGTGATCGATCGACTGACAGGAAGGAAGAACCCGGCCCAGACTGCTTGAACGCAGATCGGGTGTGTCATACACGGGGGTGTAAGTGGACGTTGAAACGCCTAAGCAAACAGAACAAAAGCCTGGAAACTGGGCAAAACTCATTGCTGTGTGGCTGTTTATTATCCTGATAGCCATCGGTGTTGCCCGGGGTGTCAAAGTGTATCGGGATGCTCTGCAAGAAAAGCGAACGGCTTGTCTCAACATTATTATGGACCAGGGACTTGACCTGGATAATCTGGAGGTAAAAGCGTTATACGCCGAGATTACCCTGACCAACTGGTTGCCAAGGCTGGACGAATTAACGATTTTACTCAAGCAGATGGCTGTTAGACTCGCCAAGCAAAGACCCAAAAACCCGGAATCAGGCAGCTATATGGATTATATTCAGCGTCATCAATTGCCGTTCGATGCAAGAGAGGCGTTGGAGTGGCAGGCGCGTGCGTCGCGCCATCGATAAAACAGAGTCTCTGCAACACGAACCCGACAACCCTGTGACCGTTACCAAGGAGGTTAAACGATATAGACGATGGATGATTTTATTGCGGATGTGCAAAAATCTGCTGAACAGGGAGATGACGAGGCCCAGTTCAAGCTTGGATTTATGTATGCAAAGGGGTTGGGTATTGCCCTGGACGAAAAACAGGCAGCAATATGGTTCGGCAAATCTGCCGCCCAGGGAAACGTAGGGGCTCAGTTTCAGCTTGATTTGCTGCAGAAAGCCAACAAGGCGTAGAGCCTCGTTTGGATTTTTTTTTTGCAGCCGCAGAACGTGGAGATGAAAAAGGCCACCGCTGCGTGGCCAGGGGGGGGCGAAAATTGGCTCCTCGGCGTGGACTCGAACCACGGACAAGGTGATTAACAGTCACCTGCTCTGCCAACTGAGCTACCGAGGAGTAAGACTAAATCGGGGGACACTATACGCAATGGTACAGAGGTCAGTCAAGTAAAAAAGCGTTCCCGCTGAAAGGAACCAATCGATGATCGTGGCTGGGACTGGCCACTGCGGGGGATGATATGGGCAAGCCTGCTTCTATTCAATGGGGATAATCAAATGACAACCTGCACGCAATGCCACAGAACGGTGGCGGATACGGCCTTTTTTTGCCCAAACTGCTCCAGCCCGCTGTTCCGGGATAGTGGACCGGCTGCCTCTTCGGCCACCGCTTCGACGGCAGCGGTTGTCTCTCCTTGGGGTGTGGCTGCTGCAACGACAGCGTTGCCCGACCGTACCCCGCCAGCGCGCTATCCCCGCGCCAAACGTTGCCATGAGGTGGATTATGAGATCATTGGCCATGATACCCAGTTGGTTGAGATAGAGCTGGACCCGGGTGAAACGGTCATTGCAGAAGCGGGTGCCATGAATTACATGGAAGACGGTATTGTGTTTGCCGCCAAGATGGGGGATGGTTCCACCCCCGATGCAGGCATTTTTTCCAGCCTGTTGGCGGTGGGACAGCGACTCTTGACGGGTGAATCGCTGTTTGTCACCCATTTCACCAATGAAGGGGTGGGAAAACGGCGGGTCGCATTTGCGGCCCCTTTTCCAGGCCGCATTATCCCGCTGGATTTGGCAGCCTTGGGTGGAGAGGTTTTGTGTCAAAAGGATGCCTTTCTATGTGCCGCCCTGGGTACCTCTGTTGGTATTGCCTTTACCCAGCGGTTGGGGGCTGGCTTTTTTGGCGGGGAAGGCTTTATTTTGCAAAAACTGGTTGGCGATGGTTTTGCCTTTCTGCATGCCTGTGGAGCCATTGTCCAAAAGGAGCTGAGGGGAGAGTTGCTGCGGGTGGATACCGGCTGTCTGGTGGCCATGACCCCCGGCATTGACTATACCATTGAACGAGCCGGGGGACTCAAATCGATGTTTTTTGGGGGCGAGGGGCTTTTTTTGGCAACATTACAGGGGCATGGTACCGTTTGGTTGCAGAGTCTGCCTTTTTCCCGTTTGGCAGACCGTATCCTGGCCAACAGTTCCAGCTCACAGGGGGGAGGAGGGGAGAGTCAGGGGGAGTCTTCCCTGCTGGGTAATTTGGGCCGATTTATCGAGAGGTAACTGTTTTGACCCAACCGGTTTTTCCCAGGGGTCAGGGCCGCCATCTGTCGACTGCACCAGCAAAAAGGGGACAGGCCATTTATTTGTTTTGCAGAGGCGGGTCAAGTTTGTTACCATTGCGCCGGTGCTGTGTGTGGGCGTTGTCGTTGCAAGTCCGCAGGGTTGATTCTCCAGGTCATACCACATAAACCGCGCTGGCACCCGCTGTGTGTCAGCACCTCTGTAAGAGCACCCCTCCTTCTTGAAACCGTAAGTCGTGGAGTCGCGTGGGTGGTTCCTGTCGTTGACCGGTGGGCCGTCTTTTGCGCCGGTATTATTTCTGTTGATCCAGGCTGGTTATATTAATATTTACAGGAAAATCTCGTCACAGAGATGTTTCCTTCCATGGGGATCCCTTTCAATGAAAATACTTATGCTGGCCTGCAATCCCAATCTCTATTCCCATCGTCGTCTGGTGGAGGCTGCGACAACGCGGGGCCATCAAATGGATATTGTCAACACCTTGCGCTGTTTTGTGAATATTACCTCCCATCGGCCGGACGTACGCTACGGAACCGTGCGACTGACCGATTATGATGCGGTCATTCCGCGTATTGGTGCCTCGGTCACCTTTTATGGGTTGGCCATTCTGCGCCAGTTTGAGATGATGGGGGTTTTCCCCCTCAACGAATCGGTGGCCATTGGGCGTTCGCGGGACAAATTGCGTTCGCTGCAACTCATGGCCAGGGATGGCATCGGTCTGCCTGTGACCGCCTTTGCCCATGATACCCAGCGTACCGAGGATGTGATTGAAATAGCTGGCGGGGCTCCGGTGGTGATCAAGTTGTTGGAGGGTACCCAGGGGGTTGGGGTGGTGTTGGGAGAGACCCACAAGTCAGCCAAATCGGTGATCGAGGCGTTTCGTGGTGCCAAGGTGAACATTCTGGTGCAGGAGTATATCAAGGAGGCGGGGGCCACCGATATCCGGGCCCTGGTGGTGGACGACAAGGTGGTTGCTGCCATGCAACGGACCGGGGCTGAAGGGGAGTTTCGTTCCAACCTGCATCGGGGCGGCAGTGCCAAGCCAATCCGCATCACCCCGGAGGAGCGCAGCACGGCGGTCCGCGCGGCCAAGTGCATGGGGCTGAATGTGTGTGGTGTCGATCTATTGCGTTCCAATCACGGCCCGGTGGTCATGGAGGTCAACTCCTCACCCGGACTGGAGGGGGTGGAAAAGGCTACTGGTATCGATGTGGCCGGGCTGATTATCGATTTTCTGGTCCGGCGCGCCAAGGTTGGCAGAACGCAAACGAGAGGCAGGGGATGACGGCAGATTCTGTGCTGCGGAGGGGGATCCGCCGCCCGGTTTTTCCCGGCGTGCCGTGACTGCGGTTTCAGGGACACCAGTCGGCTCTGTTACTCCACGACAAGCTGTTCAATGGTGCGGGTGTTCCAATCCAGCACAGCGGCGCGTTTGGTCATCTTGGCGGCCAGGTTGCTGAACTCTTCCCGTAATACCTTGCTGGCGAAAGAGGCGAGGAAACGGGATTTCAGTTCCGCCCGTGCCCGGTCAACCCCAATCTCATCATAGGGAGCCGCAGCCAGCAACAAAAAGCCGTCATCTGGAATGCGGCCTGCCTTCATGTTGTTTTCAATGATGGCGGCGGCTTTTCGCAGCGGGTCGGCCAAATCCGGGCTGTAGGGTCCAATAATCAGCGCAAGATTGGGGGTATGCAAAAAATCAAATCCACGTCCCAGACAAATCATCCACTCATGGTGTTCCACACTGAGCTGGCGTTCCTGTCGCCGCAGTTGTTCCCGCACCACGGCAATATGTTCCAGGTTGCCGTACAGCAAAGGCAGCAGGTCGGCCCGCATCTGAACCGGCATATCGGGTAGAATGGCCGTCAATTGTGGCTCCAGCGTTACGGCGTCAGCCGCCGCAACAGTCGCCAGATTGAGGTTGGTTCCATTGTTGCCGTGGATCACCAGGGCGTCTTCATCGGTTTCAAAACCACATACCAGTGGATAAACAGTGCGATGGTCACCACCAAATATGTATTCCACTTGGCGACGGATTTCGTAGGTGTGAGCGATCGCGGATTCCGTATTGTAGTGGAAACCGGCACAGTCCCGTTCGGGGTCACCCTTTGACCAATGATAGGTGATCAGGATAAGTACCCGCCGACCCGAGTTGGTCATGCGGAGAACGTGATGGGCCAATACTTCGCCCATATGCGGCCAGCCCAGATCAAAGATGCCACCCAGGTTGCGAAAGGGCATCAGAATGCCGGTGGGAGTGTTGGTGGCGAAAGGAATATTGATACGACCATCCATGCACTTCAGCACCACAATGGCTGTGGGATGTTTGGCCAGATAGTGTCGCCGTGCCAGCCAGGCCTCTGGACTGCGAAAGGTCTCACCGTATCGATGAGCAAGCTCAAACAGCCAATCCACACGTTCCGCAATAGGCTTGTTGTGCATGTCACTCATGAAACCGTTCCTTGTGGTTGTCTGTTATTGCCCAATCATTTTTTTTATCAGACAAAACGGCCAGAGGCAGATTTGCCGCTGGCGTGGAGCCAAAAAAGCGGGATCACTCATACCATAACCGAATAGGGGTGAAAACCGTTTTTGCCGAGCCTCGATAAAAAAGCGGTGTGATGGTACACTTCCCCCTTTGTTGCGGGGTGTTCAATTCCTGGAATCTCCCCTCGTCTTCAGCATCGTCATTATGGCCTGAAAACAGAATGATTGTTTCCCCACACGCCCTGACCACCTCCTCCCTGAGCCCATTCCTGGAAGGATATCAACTCTCTTCCGGTTGGGATGAGCTGTTTGCCGCTGATGGCAGCGTGCGCCCGGCCTGGCAGGAAATTATCACTTTTCTGGAACAAATGGGTTCCAGGCAATTGGAAAGCTGTCGCATTGAGAGCCAACGGTTGCTGCGCGAATCGGGTGTCACCCACAACCTTTACGGCGGTACCAAAACGCCCAAACTGCCCTGGGAGCTTGACCTGCTGCCCTATGTGATCACCGGGCCGGAGTGGTCACTGCTGGAACGTGGATTGCAGCAACGGATCGTCCTGCTGGGCATGATCTTGACCGATTTGACGGGACCGGAAAAATTGTTTCGGGATGGTTTGTTGCCGCCGGAACTTTTTTTTGCCCATCCGGCCTGGCATCCCACCTGGCACAATCTGCGTGCGTCTGGAGCCTTTCCACTGACCTTTTGTGCGGTCGATCTGGCGCGACGCAGTGACGGCGGATTTGCCGTATTGGCGGACTATTGCGATATGCCCTCCGGGGCGGGTTATGTGCTGGAAAATCGAATGATTTTGACCAGAGTGATCCCGGGTCTGTTCAAACAGCTGAACATACGCCGCCTGCTGCCATTTTTTGCCTCCCTGCGCAGTAACCTGGAGGCACTGGCTGTCAACAACCCGCAGGATCCCCACATTGTCATGATGGCTGGCGGGTTGATGAAAGAGGCCAACTTTGAGCAGGTTTTTCTCTCCAACTATTTGGGATTGACCCTCGCCCAGGGAGATGACATGACGGTGCGTAACGGCCGTCTTGCCATCAAAACACTGGATGGGTTGCGACCGGTCGACGTGATTTTGCGGCGGGTGGCCGACATCGACTGTGACTCCCTCGAGCTGCGTGGAGATTGTTGCCAGGGTGTGACCGGCCTGATGCACGCGCTGCGGCGCGGCACGCTGGGTATGGCCAATGCGCCCGGTACCGGTATGCTGGAAAATTTGGGCCTGATACCGTATCTGCCAGAGTTGTGTCGGGCCCTGCTGGGAGAGGATCTGCTGCTGCCATCGATTGCCACCTGGTGGTGCGGTGACCCCGTTCAACGCCATCATGTCATCGCCCATTTCAACGACATGGTCATCAAGCCCTTGCGCCCCATGGCCAGCGAACCCGTGACCGTTGTCAGTGAAGTGAGCCATGCGGTGCGGGAGCAACTGTTGGAGCGGATCAAGCGCAACCCGGCCCTTTATGTGGGTCAACTCCCCTTTCAACCGGGGACGGCCCCCGTACTGAGTGCTGGCCGCATTGAACCCAAATCCGTGGTCGTGCGGAGCTTTATCACCGCCAACCGCAAAGAGCGGGAGGTGTTGCCGGGTGGGTTGGCCCGTTTTTCTGTTCAGCATGCCCACTCAAAAGAGCAATATGATGTCAGCAAGGGGGTCTGGATCCTCTCTGACGAACCGGCACCGCCCACCCCGAGGGCGCGGGATCTGCATCCCATCGAGGCCCCCCTGCTGGTGGGAGAGTTGCCCAGCCGGGTGGCGGAAAACCTGTTCTGGATCGGTCGTTACGCGGAACGGGCCGAGTATGCCATTCGGATCATGCGCACCATTCTCCTGCTGTGGCACGAGGAGAGCAGCTTGCCGGAAGACCAAAGTCAACAATGTCTGAAAATTCTTCTGGTCACCTTTGCCCGCATTACCGGGGGGGCCCCGGCTTTCCTGGGTGAGGATGCCGAAAGCCGATTGGCCGACCCGGAGGAGACACTGCTGGCCGCCATTCTCAATGCGGACCAGCCCGGTTCCATCACCTCCATGCTGGCCGCTCTCGTGCGCAGTACCCAGATGGTACGGGAGCGGTTCAGTCTGGATACCTGGCAGGTCATCCAGCAGATCATCAAGGGGTTGGAGGGGATGCAAACCAGTCGCGACTACCGTTTGTCAGAGATTCGGCGCGAGATTGATCTTTTCATCACTCTGTTGATGGCCTTTTCCGGGCAAATCATGGAGAGCATGACCCAGGGGCAGGGATGGCGTTTTCTCAATTCGGGCAGGCGGTTGGAACGGGCCATTTATACCATTGGTTTGGTGGAAGGCACGATGATAAAGCAGATTCAAACCCAGCACGAAAATGCTGTCCTTGAGTTTTTGCTTATCATCACCGACAGTTTGATCACCTTTCGACGCCGCTATCGCTCACGCCTGGAGGCTCGACCAGTGCTGGACCTGATTTTGTTGGATGAAACCAACCCGCGTTCGCTGGCCTTTCAGATCCAGGCCCTGGACGAACACGCTGCCCATCTGCCCCGTTCGCGCCGCATGCCCAGCTATCGCTCGCCGGAAGGACGCATCACTCTGGATGCGCTATCGGCTCTGCGGCTGGCGGATCCTCAGTTGATTTCCGTTACAGCGCGAGAGGAGGGGACGCACCGGCCAAATCTGGAAGAGCTGTTGCTGCATATCAATGGTCTGCTCTCTGTCTATTCGGCAACCCTCTCCAGCAGCTTTTTTCAACACACCCAGCCGCGCAAGCAGTTGGCAGCCATTTTTTAAGACGGGATGCCATGCATTACCATATCACCCACCGCACCCAATACCTCTACAATGAGCCGGTCAGTCTTTCCCACAATATTCTGTTGCTTACCCCACGGACAACCCGGTTTCAACAACTCAACCGCTTTGAGACACGCATTGATCCCAAACCCAGCCTGATGGAGGAGATGAGCGACCGATTCGGCAACAGCAAACGTTACTTTGAAATTCATGAATCCCATGAGGTTCTCAACATTACCGCTCGGAGTGAGGTTACAACCTGCAGGCGCGATCTCTCCATCCTGGAGCGTTCCATGCCCTGGGAGCAGGTGGTACGCCGACTTCGAGAGGATCGTGACGCGAAATCCATTCTTAACCGCTTGTTTTTGCTTGTTTCTCCGTTGGCTGAACCCGGCAAGGCCATACTCGATTTTGTCACCCCCTCCTTTCCCCCCGGTCGTCCCGTGCTGGAAGCGGTATGGGATCTGACCGGGCGGATTCATCAGGGATTTCGCTATGCGCCCGGCAGTACCGAGATCTCCACCCCCCTGCATGAGGTGATGAAACGTCGTGAAGGGGTGTGTCAGGATTTTGCCCATCTCCAGATCGCTGCCCTGCGCCTCATGGGATTGGCGGCCTGTTATGTCAGCGGTTACCTGGAAACCCGTCCCCCCCCTGGTCAACCCCGATTGGTCGGGGCAGACGCCTCCCATGCCTGGATCGCGGTCCGTATTCCGGATCTGGGTTGGATACCCTTTGACCCTACAAATAATGTGGTTGCTGGAGAGAGCCATATCATGGTAGCCTGCGGGCGCGATTATAGTGATGTAGCTCCGGTCAGCGGCATCATCATAGGGGGATCGCACCACACCCTGGAGGTCTCCGTGGATGTGCTGCCGGTCCCGGAGAACGCCTTTCATGGTTCCGGTAAAACCTGAACCCCATGCCGTAAATTGATAGATGAGAGTTGTTCCATGTCCATTCGTATTGCCCTGCGCCATCGTACCCTCTACCACTATGACCGCCTTGTCAGCCTGTCGCCCCATGTGATTCGGTTACGCCCTGCGGTCCATACCCGCACCCCCATCCTTTCCTACTCTTTGCGGGTGCGTCCAGAGAACCACTTTATCAATTGGCAACAGGATCCGTTTGGCAATTTTCTGGCCCGGCTGGTCTTTCCAGACAAGACCCGCTCGTTGGAAATCGATGTCGAACTGGTTGCCGAACTCTCTGTCATCAATCCGTTCGATTTTTTTGTCGAAGAGTATGCGGAAAACTATCCGTTTCGCTATGATGCCCAACTCAAGCAGGAGTTGATCCCCTATTGTCAGATTCGGGATGACGGCCCGCTGTTGCGGGAACTGCTCGCCACTGTGGACCGCACAAAGTGCAGAACCGTTGATTTTTTGGTGGCTCTCAACCGGCAGGTCTACCAGAAAGTGGGTTATACCATTCGGGTACAGGCGGGGGTGCAGAGCTGCGAGGAGACCCTGACCCTGAAGACCGGCTCCTGCCGTGACAGTACCTGGTTGTTGGTTCAGCTCATGCGCCATTTGGGGTTGGCGGCCCGCTTTGTCTCCGGCTATCTGGTTCAGTTGGCCCCGGACGCAAAAAATCTCGATGGTCCATCCGGTCCAGAGAAAGATTTTACCGACCTGCACGCATGGGCAGAGGTCTATCTGCCGGGGGCGGGTTGGGTGGGGTTGGATCCCACCTCGGGTCTTTTTGTCGGTGAGGGACATATCCCGTTGGCCTGTACTCCCGATCCGGTCAGTGCCGCTCCGGTGACGGGTCTGACGGATCTGTGTGAGGTCAGCTTTGAATACGACAACAGCGTCAAACGGATTCACGAAGATCCCCGCGTCACCAAGCCCTACAGCAGTGATCAGTGGCAACTGATCGACGCCTTGGGTCGCAAGACCGATGCGCTGCTGCGGGAGATGGATGTACGCCTGACCATGGGGGGAGAGCCCACCTTTGTCTCCATCGACGACATGGATGGCGCAGAGTGGACCGTCGCTGCCCTGGGTGAACATAAACGGGCCCTGGCCGGTGATCTGCTCCGCCGTCTGCGCGATGCGTTTGCCCCTGGAGGTGTACTCCATTTTGGGCAGGGAAAGTGGTATCCGGGGGAGCCACTGCCTCGGTGGGCCTTGGCCTGTCTGTGGCGCAGCGATGGTTTGCCTTTGTGGCAGGATGCCGCTCTGCAAGCCGATGAAACCCGTGATTATGGCCACGGTGTGCAGGAAGCCCGGCGGTTTGCCGAGGCACTGGCCTGTCGTTTGGGACTTTCCAGCCGCTTTGTCATGGCCGCATTTGAGGATCCGTTTCATGCGGTTTGGCAAGAGAATAATTTGCCGGAAAATCTGGATCCATTGGCCCTGAATCTCGCCGATCCCGCAGAACGTCGCCGCCTCGCCAATATTTTATCGCGCGGTTTGAATAGCCCGGCCGGCTATGTTCTACCCTTGGGGGCGGCTGGAGAGGGCTGGCGATCCAGCGTCTGGCCATTGCGTCGCCGGCAACTCTTCTTGTTACCAGGGGACTCCCCGATCGGCTTCCGTCTGCCGCTGGAAAGCCTGCCCTGGCTGGCCCCCGAAAAACGGGAGGAGTCCTTTGCCGAAGACCCCATGCAGAGCCATCCCCCCCTGGGCCAGTATGATGGTTTGGCAGCCGTCGGGGCGGTTCAGCAACCCTCAACCGGGAAGGTGGAAGCGGTAGAGGTGATTCACACCGCCCTCTGCCTGGAGGCCCGTGACGGTCGTCTGCACCTGTTTTTGCCCCCCTTGACCCGTCTGGAGGAGGCCGCTGATCTGCTGGCCCGTATCGAAGCGACCGCTGCAGAACTCAACATGCCCGTGGTGCTGGAGGGGTACGAGCCTCCGCGGGATTATCGCCTGAAACGGCTGCTGGTCACCCCCGATCCGGGGGTGATTGAGGTCAATATCCACCCCGCCACCTCCTGGGAAGAGCAGGTATCCATCACCGAAACCCTCTATGCCCAGGCCCGCCTTGCCCGCCTGGGCACGGAAAAATTTATGGTGGATGGTCGTCATACCGGCACCAGCGGTGGCAATCATATCACGCTTGGGGGGATCACCCCGGCGGACAGCCCGCTGTTGCGTCGACCGGATCTGCTGCGCAGCCTGATCACCTATTGGCAACATCATCCCGGCCTCTCCTACCTGTTCAGTGGCCTGTTTATCGGTGCAACCAGTCAGGCCCCCAGGGTGGATGAGGGACGGGATGAGGCACTCTATGAGCTGGAAATCGCCTTTCGGGAGATGCCTGACAGCAGCAGTGGTGCCAAGGTTGCCCCCTGGCTGGTGGACCGTTTGCTGCGCAATTTGTTGGTGGATATTACCGGCAACACCCATCGGGCCGAGTTTTGCATCGATAAGCTCTACTCCCCGGACGGCCCGGCCGGTCGTCTCGGTCTGCTGGAGCTGCGTGCCTTTGAGATGCCTCCCCATGCGCAAATGAGTCTGGCCCAAACCCTGTTGCTGCGCTGTCTGGTTGCCTGGTTCTGGCAGCAACCCTATCGCAAACCGTTGACCCATTGGGGTACGGAGCTGCATGACCGCTTTTTGCTGCCCCATTTTGTTCGTGCCGATATGCGGGATGTCTGCCGCGATCTTCGGGAGGCCGGTCTGCCCTTTCTGCCGGAGTGGCTTGAGCCCTTCATGGAGTTTCGCTTTCCCCATTATGGCACCCTGGATCTGGAAGGGATACGCATTGAGCTGCGGATGGCACTGGAACCGTGGAATGTGCTGGGCGAGGAGGTCAGCCGGTCAGGGGTCTCCCGCTTTGTCGACTCCTCCATGGAACGGCTGGAGGTCGTGGTCAGCGGCATGACGGAGGGACGGCATGCGTTGTTGTGCAACGGTCGTCGTCTGCCCTTGCGTGCTACCGGTATTCATGGGGTCCATGTGGTCGGAGTGCGGTATCGTGCCTGGCACCCCCCTTCCGCCCTGCATCCCACCATCGGTATTCACTCCCCTCTGGTTTTTGATCTGATCGACACCTGGAACGGGCGACCGTTGGGTGGCTGCACCTACCATGTCGCCCACCCGGGGGGACGCAACTATGAAACCTTTCCGGTCAACGCCTTTGAGGCGGAGTCGCGCCGCATCGCCCGTTTCTGGGATATGGGGCATACCCCTGGTCCGCTGCAACATCCGCCCGCGCAGGCCGGGTTGGGCAGCTTTGTTCCCCAGGGCAGCCTGGATCCCCCCAAGGCACCCCTCACGGAGGAGTGGAACCCGGCCTATCCCTATACGCTGGACTTGCGTCGTCGCCCGGATTGGGAATAAAAAAGGGGATGCAACAAAACTGTGTACCTTGTTTGTAACAAGAGAGCAGTAAGTGGTTACAATCCTTGGTCGGCTGTTCGGGAGAATGGGAATATGGGCATTGATTGGGGCAACTATCCGCGTGGAACATTTTACGACGAGTTGATCGATCATCACGGGATGCCACGCCCTTATGCACAGTTGGTATGCGACCACATTGCCGGCTTGAGCCCGGAGGCGTTGCACCTGCGTCAGGTGGCGGCGGAGCTGGCGGTGGTCAACCTGGGTATCACCTTTACCATCTATTCCGATGCGGGCAACATTGACCGCTCCTGGCCGTTCGACATCATCCCCCGGATCATTGATCTGACCGAGTGGCGTCGGGTTCGGGAGGGGCTGGTGCAGCGGGTGACCGCCTTGAACCTGTTCATTGACGACCTGTACAACGCCCAGAAAATTATCAAAGACGGTGTTTTCCCCGGGGAGTTGCTGGCCGATTCCCGCAATTTTCGCCCCCAGTGTGTCGGCATGCATCCCAAACACGGCGTTTGGGCCCACGTGTGCGGCTCGGATCTGCTCCGGGACCGGGATGGTACCCTCTATGTGCTGGAGGACAATTTGCGGGTGCCGTCCGGGGTCTCTTACATGTTGGAAAACCGCTTGATCACCAAGCGGGTATTTCCCGAACTGCTGCGCAGTCTGGCACCGTTGCCGGTGGATGATTATCCCTCCCACCTGTTTGATACCCTGGCCAGTTTGAGTCCTCGCCCTGGAGAGGTGCCGTGCGTGGTGGTTCTGACCCCGGGCATCTACAACTCGGCCTATTTTGAGCATGCCTATCTGGCCCAGCAGATGGGGGTGGAGTTGGTGGAGGGACGCGATCTGGTGGTGGATGAAGATGATTGTCTCTACATCAACACCATTTTTGGAGCCAAACGGGTCGATGTCATTTATCGCCGGGTGGATGATCTGTTTATCGATCCCGAGGTATTCAATCCCGAGTCCACCCTGGGCGTGAAGGGGATGATGCGGGCCTGGCGCAAGGGCAAAGTGGCCTTGGCCAATGCCCCCGGTTCGGGGGTGGCCGATGACAAGGTGGTTTATGCCTTTGTCCCGCAAATGATCCGCTACTATCTGGACCAGGATCCCATCCTGCCCAATGTGCATACCTACAAGTGCATGGTTCCAGCCGAGCGGGCCTACGTTCTCGATCATCTGGATGAGTTGGTGGTGAAGCCGGCCAATGAGTCTGGCGGTTATGGCATGTTGATCGGTCCGCACGCCAGTGTGGAGGATCGACGCACATTTGCAGCCCTTATTCAGGAAAATCCCCGCAATTATATTGCCCAGCCAACCCTGACCATGTCCACCGCGCCGACAGTATTTGGCACCCAGGTGGAGCCCCGCCATTTGGATTTGCGACCCTTTATCCTGCAGGGAGAAAAACATCAACTGACCGCTGGCGGCCTGACCCGGGTGGCACTGCGCAAGGGTTCCCTGGTGGTGAACTCTTCCCAGGGGGGTGGCAGCAAGGATACCTGGATTGTCGATTTGGGAGGGAAATGACCATGTTGTGTCGCGTTGCTGAAAATATCTACTGGATGGCACGTTATCTGGAGCGGGCTGAAAACATGGCCAGACTGCTGATTGTCACCACCCATGCCCTGCTGGATGCCCCCATTTTTATGCGTAACGATCAAAAAGGCGGCAAGGGCAGCGATTTTTTGTCTACCGTCGGTTATGGGACCGATTGGCCCTCGCTGGTGATTATTACCGGTGGTCAGGATCTGTTTGCCCGATCGGGCCAAGTGGCCAACGAGGAGTCGGTGATGCGGTTCATGACCTGCGACAAGGAGAATCCCAGCTCCATTCTCTCTTCGCTCTTCTCGGCCCGGGAAAATTTACGTACAACCCGTGACCTTTTCCCCCGCAAGGCGATGGAGTACCTGAATGCCATGTATCTGGGCTTCAAGGAGCAGATCGATGCCGGCTTGCAGGATGAGGGGATACTCTACAAGACTCTGGACCACGTGATTCAGGATAGCCAAAAGATAACCGGCCTGCTGTTTGGAACCATGAGCCGGAACAGTGCCTTCGAGTTTTTTCGTCTTGGGCAGATTATTGAGCGGGCGGATATGACCACCCGCATTCTCGATGTGGGCGGGGTAAGCATGCGGGGTATTTTGAAAGACCCGACCATGTTGCCGTTTATCAACTCCATCTGGTTGAACATATTGCGTGCCCTTTCCGGCGAGCAGATGTACCGCCACCATGTCAATCCGCGCATCCGACTGCCGGAGGTGTTGACCTTTTTGCTCATGGATGAGCAGTTTCCACGGGCTTTCAACTGCTGCCTGGGTACCGTCTCCTTCAGTTTGACCAATCTGGTCAACAATGAGGCTCCTTTGATCACGGTGAGCAACATGAAATCGACCCTGCACACTGCCGACCTCAACGCCCTGTTGCAAAAGGATCAGCTGCCGGCTTTTCTCGATCAGTTGCAAAAAGAGCTGGGCCATTTGTGCGATGAGATCAACCGGGTCTATTTTCCAACCCTGGCGGCCTGACGCCGGGCCGCCTGACGCTGAAAGGAACTGGCCGGGTCGGGGATGCAAGCGGCCAGCCCTCCCCGCAAATCCGCTGGCAATGACGATGGATCCTGTTTTGCGGCCCTCGATTCATGCTATAAGGAGGCCCGTGGTGTTGCGCCTCTTGTCCACCCCAACGCCCCTCTGCCCCCTGCCTGGGAGAGGACCAGGGAGCCGGCAACCCTCCGCATGGTTTAATTTTTTTTGGGAGGAGACCAACGATGGAGCAAAAAAGGGTGGATTTGTCCCTGCTGAAGAGCCCGGATTACAAGGGATCGGTGCAAAATCTCTATCACCTGCAGGATGGCAGCGACTGCATGGTGTGCGAGACCACCGCGTCGGGTTCGGTCTTTGATGTGGGTTCCATCTTCAGCATCGCCGGCAGCGACCTTTGCCGGGCCGCTTTCCGCCATTTTATCTTCTCCCTCATGCACGCGCCGACCGCCTGGCAGGCGGTTGGGGATCAGCTGCAACAGGAGTATGGCGAAAAGCAACGTTTCCTGAACTTTATCCATGCCAAACGCTCGGACGGCAAAGGGTTGCTGGAACAGTTTCAGACCCATGGGGCCATGACACACCACCTGGGCATGATTGACCGGGCAACCGGGGTGGTCTACAAGGACGCTTTTCCGGCCCAGGTCAGCCCCTTTGTGCTGGTGGAAAAATTTACCGTCATCAAACCGCTGCCCATCTCCTACCGGTCCAGCCATTTTTGGGACTACTCCCCCTATAAAAACCAGACCCGTCACGTGGTGCCGTTGGAAAATATTGTCCGTCTGGGCATTACCTCCGGTTCCTCGCTGTACCAGAAATTTCTCCGCATGGGGGAGCAGCATCGGCGTCTCTTTCTGAAAGAGATGGGGGTGGAGGAGCTGCCGCTCTGGCGATTTTTCCCGGTGCCCATCGCCGACTTTACCAGCAAATATGAACCGGAGGACCGCGCCCTGAGCTACCAGGAGGCCCTGCATATTTCCGGTTGCAGCGGCGAACAGTTCCTGGATCTGATCCGCATGACCCTGTTGGGTACCCTGCTGGTGCAGGGTGTTTTCAAAGAACTCTCGCTGACACTCTGGGATATCAAGTGGGAAGTGGCCAGAAAGGGCAGCCAATTGCTCTTTGTGGATACCATCGATACCGACTCGCTCCGGGTGACCTGTACCGTGACGGAAGATGAACATGAAATGTTTGTTCACTTCAACAAACAGGCCATTCGTGACTATTACAAAATCATGCACGCCGATTGGATCGAGGCCATCAAATCTTCCAAGGCGGAGGCTGCTGCCCATGGCGTCTCGTTTCACGAACTGCTGGAGGCGGGGCAAAAGTCGGGCCGTTATCCCAATACACCTGTTATCCAGGAGTCATTCCTGAAAATTCAGGAGAAAAAATTTGCCGTTTTGCTGGCCCATATCCTGGAACGCTCCCAACAAGGTGATACCGCTGCCGCCCGCGTCGAACGGGCCCAGCAGGTGCGTGCCATCGCCCGGGAAGAGGTTGATTTTTACCGGCAGGCCGGGGCCATTCACTCCTATCTGGCCATCAATGGCCTGCGGCATTGACGGATGGCAGAGATCCTTTCATCCCCAACGGACGATCACCCGACCCAGCCCCAGAGTGCGGATTTGGCCCATTTTGTCGTTCTGCCTGGCACAGAGGGCCCTTCGCCCTTCCGCCTGGAGGCCCTGCGGGGGGCGGGCGTTCCGCTGTCGGTGGCCCGTTATCTCCACTTTGCCACTCTGAAGGCTCCCCTTGACCCCCGGCAGCAGGCCCTGCTGGAGGCCCTGCTGTCGGTTGGTGTGGCGCAACCGGATGGCCAGGCGGCAACGCTGGCCCCGGCCGCAGACGCTGTGCTGGTCATTCCCCGGATCGGTTCCATCTCTCCCTGGTCAACCAAAGCCACCGAAATTGCCCACCGCTGTGGCTTGACCGAGGTGATTCGTCTGGAACGGGGGTTGTGGTATGGTTTCGATCGGGTGTTGGAGCCCGGGGCACGCCAGCTCCTCTGGCCGCTGCTGCATGACCGCATGACCCAGCAGGTGGTGGAGCAGCTGGAACAGGCTCAGGCCCTGTTTCAGGCGACCCAACGCCGTCCACTGCTGACCATTCCCCTGCAACAGGAGGGCCGTGCCGCCCTGTCGTTGGCCAATCAGCAGCTGGGTTTGGCCCTGTCGGAGGGGGAGTTGGACTACCTGTTGGCCCATTTCAGCCGCCTTGGGCGCGACCCGACCGATGTGGAGTTGATGATGTTTGCCCAGGCCAACTCGGAACATTGTCGACACAAAATTTTTAATGCCCGCTGGATCATCGATGGCCTGCCCCAGACTGAAAGCCTGTTTGGCATGATTCGCCATACGGAACGCTGTTCACCGCAAGGTACCGTCCTGGCCTATCGGGACAATGCCGCCATCATGGAGGGGGGGATCGGGCAGCGGTTTTATCCCGACCCGGAGAGCCGGGTCTACGGCTTTCATGGGGGTACCACCCACCTGCTGATGAAGGTGGAGACCCATAACCATCCCACCGCCATCTCTCCCTATCCGGGTGCCGCAACCGGCTCCGGCGGCGAGATTCGGGATGAGGGAGCGACCGGCCAGGGTTCGCAACCCAAGGGCGGGTTGACCGGCTTTTCGGTCTCCAATCTGCGCATTCCCGGCCACGAACAGCCCTGGGAAATGGATCATGGCAAGCCGGAACATATTGTCTCTGCCCTGGAAATCATGGTGGAGGCCCCGTTGGGGGCGGCGGCCTTCAACAATGAGTTTGGCCGTCCCAATCTGACCGGCTATTTTCGCACCTTTGAGCAGGAGGTGGCCGGGGAGATTCGAGGCTATCACAAGCCCATCATGATTGCCGGCGGGATGGGAAGCCTGGATGCCAGCCATGTGGAAAAACAGCCGATACCAGCCGGCAGCCTGATTGTGCAACTGGGAGGACCGGCCATGCTGATCGGGCTGGGTGGGGGAGCGGCCTCTTCCCAGACCAGCGGCACTTCGCAGGCAGAGCTGGATTTCAAGAGTGTGCAGCGGGAAAATGCCGAAATGCAACGCCGTTGTCAGGAGGTCATCAACGGCTGTTGCCGGTTGGGGCGCGCCAACCCGATCCTCTCCATTCATGATGTCGGCGCAGGAGGGCTCTCCAATGCGGTCCCGGAGTTGCTGCATGGGGGCGGGGCAGGGGGGCGAATCCGGCTGGCCGCCATTCCCAATGCCGACCCGGCCATGTCGCCGATGGAAATCTGGTGCAATGAAGCGCAGGAGCGGTATGTGCTGGCCATCTCTCCCCTCCATCAGGGGGCGTTTGAGGCTCTGTGTGCCCGGGAACAGTGCCCGTTTGCCATTCTGGGAAGCGCGACCACAGAACAACATCTGTTGTTGGTGGATGAAACAACAACACCCCCTGCACTCGCCATCGATCTGCCGCTGGCGGTCTTGCTGGGCAATCCCCCCGCGATGGAGCGGCAGGTCAGCCGTCATACACCAACCCTGCCGCCGCTGCAGACCGCCGGCATTGAACTGGCCGAGGCGGCCCGGCGCGTTTTGCGACTGCCCACAGTGGCAGACAAAGGTTTTCTGATCACCATTGGCGACCGCTCGGTTACGGGCCTGGTTTGCCGGGACCAGATGGTCGGGCCCTGGCAGGTGCCGGTGGCGGATGTCGCGGTGACCTGTCGGGGGTATGAGGGGGTGGCAGGGGAGGCGATGGCGATGGGGGAGCGGACCCCGGTCGCCTTGATCAATGGCCCTGCTTCGGCCCGCCTGGCCATTGCAGAGGCGATCACCAATCTGGCAGCCGCCTCCATCGACCGTCTGCAACAGGTCAAGCTTTCCGCCAACTGGATGGCAGCGGCCGGTCATCCGGGGGAGGATGCTCGCCTGTTTGACACGGTGCGGGCGGTGGGACTGGAACTCTGCCCCCGGTTGGGCATCGGCATTCCGGTCGGCAAGGACTCCCTCTCCATGAAAACGGTCTGGCAGACCGCCGCCGGAAAACAGCAGGTGGTTGCGCCGGTTTCGTTGATTGTTTCCGCCTTTGCGGCTGTGACGGATGTACGCTCTACCCTTACCCCTCAATTGCGGCGGCAGCAGGGCGGCAGCAGGCTGATCCTGATTGATCTCAGTCGGCAAAAAAACCGTCTGGGCGGATCGGCCCTGGCTCAGGTCTATGCACAGTTGGGCAACGAATCCGCTGATCTGGACGAACCGGAGCTGCTGGTTGACTTTTTTGCCGCCATCCAGGCCCTGCATGGCGAGCAACGCATTTTATCCTACCATGATCGCAGCGACGGCGGTCTGTTTGTCACCCTGTGCGAGATGGCGTTTGCGGGTCATACCGGGTTGACGGTGGAGCTGGCCGATTTGGGCACAGAGCCGTTGGCCGTCCTGTTTGCCGAAGAGCCGGGCGCGGTCATTCAGGTTGCCCAGGCCGAGCTGTCGACGGTGCTGGCCCGGTTGGAGGGTATCGGCCATGTGCGTGCCATCGGTACGCTGAGCGAGGATGATCATCTCACCTTTTGCTGGCAGGGCCAATCCCTGCTGCGTGCCAGTCGGGTGGATTGGCAGCGGCTTTGGGCCGAGACCAGTTGGTTGATCCGTACCCGGCGGGATGATCCCGAGTGCGCCCGCCAGGAGTACGATGCCCTGTTGGACGCCGGGGATCCGGGTTTGACCATTCACTGGCCGGGCGAGACAGTACCCCAACCGGTCATGATCAACACCGGCAAACGGCCTCGGGTGGCCATTCTGCGTGAGCAGGGGACCAATGGGCAGATGGAGATGGCGGCTGCCTTTGACCGGGCAGGTTTTGAATCGGTGGATCTGCCGATGAGCGACCTGTTGACGGGCAGGAGCGGGTTGCAATCGTTCCAGGGCATGGCCGTTTGTGGTGGATTTTCCTACGGGGATGTGCTGGGAGCGGGGGCCGGGTGGGCCAAGTCCATTCTGTTCCACGATACGCTGCGCACCGCCTTTGCCGCCTTTTTCCAGCGTCCAGACACCTTCAGCCTGGGTGTCTGCAATGGCTGTCAAATGTTGAGCCAACTGAGCAGCCTGATTCCCGGTGCCGAGGCGTGGCCCCGCTTTTTGCCCAACCGGAGCGGTCGTTTTGAGGCCCGCTTCTCTCTGGTTCGCATTCCCGCCAACCGTTCGGTCCTGCTCTCTGCCATGGCCGGTTCCCAATTGGCCGTACCCTGTTCCCACGGCGAGGGACGGGTTGCCTTCGACCGACCTGAAATGGCCGAGCTGTTGTTGGCTCAGGGAGGGGTGACCCTGCAATTTGTCGACAATCGGGGTGCCGTCACGGAGCGTTATCCCGCCAATCCCAATGGTTCGCCGTTGGGGATAACCGGCGTCACCAGCAAAGACGGCCGCGTAACCATACTGATGCCCCACCCGGAACGGGTTTTTCGAACCGTGCAAAACAGTTGGCACCCGGACCATTGGCCGGAGGAGGGGGCCTGGTTGCAGCTGTTCCACAACGCCCGTCGATGGCTGGAGACAGGGTAGGCAGCCGGGATCTTTTTCTGCTTGTGGCTTTTTCTTCCTATGGCACAGGGTAAAATTTCTGTTACATATTTGTCGGTGTGGTAAAACTTTCCCCGGCTGCCTGGGCGGGTCGGGGGGCTTTTTGTACGCTTTCACTTGATTTTTTGCCGTAGGGGCTGTAGTGTCCCCACGGCAAGGCAGGGCCCTGCATGGGGGAAAAGCGTCTTGCTTTCTGGGTGTAGGGTGGACACAATGGACTCTAAGGATGCGGTTGTTATGGAAAAAGGCTTGACGGCCAGACCATCTGTTGCGTTGCAATTGCGCATATCGGATTCGCTGGTGGTTCCGCAATATCTGGAGCAGACCTATTGGTGGGCCTATCTGCACCCGAATGGGGTCCGGTTTTTTGAACGACAATGGCTGGTCAACCTGATTCTGTGGGGTAATTTTGCCCGGTTGCGGGATGCGGCCCTGACAGAGATGGGCACGACCATCGAGGGCCGTACTCTGCAGGTGGCCTGCGTCTATGGTGATTTTACCCCCCGGATGGCGGATCGGTTGACGCCGGGGGCCCAGTTGGATGTGGTGGATGTGGCACCCGTGCAATTGGAAAATTTGAAACGCAAATTGAAAAATGGCATGAACGTCCACCTGCATCACCAGGACTCCACAGCCCTGGCCTTTCAGGATGGGGAATTTGACAACGTGGTACTCTTTTTCCTGCTGCATGAACAACCGGACGAGGTGAGGGAAAAGACGGTTCGTGAGGCCATGCGGGTGGTCAAGCCGGGTGGTCGGGTGATTTTTGTCGACTACCACCGCCCCTCCGTATTTAACCCGTTTCGGTATATCATGATCCCCATTTTGTTCCTGCTGGAGCCCTTCGCGCTGGATTTGTGGGGACAGGAAATTGTCTCCTGGGCCGAAAAATATTGTGCGGACAACCGATCGGTTGGCGGGCAGGCGGCACTGAAGTCGATCCGCAAAGATACCTTTTTTGGTGGTCTGTACCAGAAGGTGGTACTGGAGCGTGCCCCTTCCAATACCTCTGCCCATGCAACAGGGACTCTCTCTACCTCCGACCGGCAGGCCCAAAATGTCCCCACAGCCTAATATGATCACCCATGTCACGGTTGGCCCGGAGATTGGCCGCTATGGCTTTCCCAATGGCCATCCGTTTGGTCCCCACCGGATGGGTCTCTTTTGGGAAGAGGCCCTGCGGCAGGGGCTGGATGCCCACCTCCGCGTCAACAAGCCGGTGCCAGCCAGCCGGGAGGCGTTGGAAAGGTTTCATACCCCCGCCTATGTTGACCTGGTACAGGAGCTTTCCGAAACGGGGGAGGGATTTCTGGATTATGGCGATACCCCCGCTTTTCCAGGGGTGTTTGACGCCGCTTCCCATGTGGTGGGTTCTGCCCTGCAGGAGATGGAAAATATCATGGCCGGCCACTGTCGGCGGGCCTTTGTGCCCATTGCCGGTTTGCACCACGCCAGACCGGAACGGGCCGGTGGGTTTTGTGTCTTCAACGACGCGGGTGTGGTCATCCATACCCTGCGCATCAAACATGGCATTCGACGTATCGCCTACGTCGACATTGATGCCCATCACGGTGATGGGGTCTTTTACGCCTTTGAGGCCGACCCTGAGCTGATTTTTGCCGATTTGCACCAGGATGGTCGCACCCTCTACCCGGGCACCGGTTCGTCGGAGGAGCGGGGCAAAGGGGCTGCGGAGGGCACCAAGCTCAATATTCCCCTGCCTCCCGGTGCAGGGGATTCGCATTTTGCGCAAGTGTGGCCGCAGGTGGTCGCCTTCCTGCAGGAACACAAGCCGGAATTTTTTATTCTGCAAGCCGGGACGGATTCCATTGCCGGGGATCCCTTGACCCAGTTGCGCCTCTCCCCCACCACCCATTTTCTGGTAACAACCCGGTTGATTCAGTTGGCGGAGTCCCTGGGGCACGGGCGTGTTTTGGCCCTGGGAGGAGGCGGTTATAACGGGAAAAATATTGCCAAAGGGTGGTGTGAGGTGGTCCGGGCCATGGTGGAAACTCCGGTTGCCCGGCGCGATTCCCCGGGCTGACACCGGAGAGTTGCATTCCCTTAACGTAACGTATGCGCTTGGAGAGAAGATGGCAAAACAACGGTTGGGTACATATTTCGCGTATTTTTTTTCCATATCGATCTTGTACTGTACGATACCGTCTGTAGCAGAGGCCGCGGATGAGGCGTTGCCAGTGGGAGCCGGCCTGACCGGGGCTGCGGAGGAGACGGCGATCAGCCAGTCCGCCCCGACGGCAGCAACGCCTGTTGAGCATCCTGTTTCGGCGGTGGCGGCTCCTGTTGAGCAGGCTGCTTCGGTGGCGGCGGCTCCTGTTGACACCCCATCCCCGTCGGGAGAGGCGGCCATTGTTGAACAGCTTCCCTTGAAAGAGGAGGCTGCCACGGACAAAGGCCCTTTGACGGCCAAGGAGGAGGAGGGGGGTACGCAACCGTTGGCGGACTCTGTCATCACCGCCTCGGTTCCTGAAGGAACCGCCAATACCATGGCCCGTTCCAACCCCGCTGTGGTTCCCGTCTCCATGACCGACGATCCGACTGTGCCGATTCCCGTTGAAGGAGAGGATTCAGCCGTTCCTGTGACCGTTCCGGCAGTGGAAAGTGCGCCCATTGCGGATCCATTGACCACGGTTCCGGTCCCGGAAAAACCCATGGAGCCGGAGCCAGCCAAGCAAAAGGAGACAAGCAAGGCTGCGCCTGCCCACTCTGCGCCCGCGGGGAAGGCTGCTGCGGCCAAGCAACTCTCTCCAACCGCAACCAGGTTGTCACAGCCGGGTTGGAGTGGAATGCCACAGCAGTATGATGCGGGGGATTGGGGTTGGAGTTGGCGGAAACAGGTGTTTGCGGTCAACCAGCAGATCTACAAGCGTTATTGTATTTCCTGTCATGGTGTTCTCTCTCCCGACGGGATGGACGCCCTTGTCATGAGCAAAGCACAACGACCGGGTGGCCCCGGCTTTACGGCCTTTCCCTCGCTTCATTTCGGGGCAGGTGGACCCGGGCACAGCCGGTGGTATCCAGGAATGCCAGCCGATAGGAGTCATAGAGAGTGACGGTCATTTCCATTCCCCCCGATCCTGAGTTTTTGCGGCCTGGTATGGTGGCCCTGGTGGGCGCAGGGCCTGGGGATCCCGACCTGCTGACTGTAGCCGCAATCAAGGCACTGCAGATGGCGGATGTAGTGGTACACGATGCCCTGGTCTCCCCGGCCATCCTGGAGCTGATACCGGCCGGATGTCAGGTGATTGCAGCGGGCAAGCGGGGCGGCAATCCCGCCTCGGCCTGTCAGTCGGATATCTGTGACTCCCTGGTTGCCCTGGCACGGCAGAACAAACGGGTGGTGCGCCTGAAAGGGGGCGATCCGTTTGTCTTTGGGCGGGGCGGCGAGGAGGCGTGTCGTTTGGCAGACGAAGGAATCCTGTTTCGGATTGTGCCGGGTCTGACAGCTGGCATCGCCGGACCGGCCTATGCGGGCATTCCCATCACCCATCGGTTGGTCAATGCCAATGTTGCTTTTATCACGGGACAAGAGTCGGCAGAAAACAGCGGCCTGCCGGAGGGTGAGGAGGATCGGGACGGTTCGCGGGTAAACTGGGAGTTGATTGCCCGGACCTTTCCCGTTTTGATACTCTACATGGCCATGAAAAATCTGGCTTTTGTCAGTCAGCGATTGATGGCTGGCGGTCGCTCTGCAGATACCCCGGTTGCCTTGATCCAGTGGGCCACCACCCCCCAGCAACGCACCCTGGTGACCTCGTTGGGGAATCTGGTGCAGGATGTGGCCGCTTCGGACTTGAAGCCTCCCGTCATTATTGTGATCGGCGATGTTGTCCGGTATCGGGAATCCTTGGCCTGGTTTCCGGATTTGACGGTATAGATTTGCTTGCAAAAGTTCCCTTGTGACCGTCTTATACGGAGGAGGGGCGCGCTGCAGGGCGTTTCCCGGTCTGGCGGCGTAGACTGTAAACGTAGGCCAGTACCTCGGCGACAGCCTTGAACAGATCCTGGGGAATCGGGTTTCCCAACTCCACATCCTTGTACAACACACGGGCCAACGGCGGGTTTTGCACGAGGGGCACGTTGTTTTCCTGGGCGATGGCCCGGATGCGGGCGGCCACTTCACCCCGCCCCTTGGCGGTCACAATCGGTGCCGTCATCTCCCCCTGTTTGTACAACAGAGCCGCTGCAAAGTGAGTCGGGTTGGTAATCACCACATCCGCCTTTGGCACCTCCTCCATCATGCGCCGCTTGGCCAACTCCCGTTGAATCTGCCGAATCCGTCCCTTGATCAGGGGATCCCCTTCCATCTGTTTTTGTTCATCCTTGATCTCCTGTTTGGTCATCCGCAGGCCTTCGTTGTGGTGAAACCGTTGGTAACTGAAATCCAGCAAAGCGATGGCCACAAAGGTGGAGGTGACAAAAACCATCACGTTGTTAATATCTTCTCCCAAAGCACGCACGATTTCATCCAGCGAAGTGGCGGTCAACATCAGGGTTCGTTCCAGGGTGTCCTGCAAAGCCCAGTAAACGGCGATGGAAATAATGGCTATTTTCAGGGTGGATTTAACCAACTCGATCAGGGAACGGGTGGAAAAGAGTCGTCCCAAGCCGGTGATGGGATTGATTTTGGAAAATTTGGGGATGACGGGTTCCCAGGAGAGGACAAAACCGTGCTGAATAAGGGAGGCGGTAATACTCATGAGTAGAAAAATGATAAAAAAAGGGGCCAAATCAGACAGAACGGCTGCAATGGTGCCCTCCAGCAAGCGGGCCAGACTCTCGACGTTAAAATCATCCTGGATGGCACCACTAAAAAAAAATCGCATATGCTGCTGCATGGCGACCCACAACTGGCTGCCCTGAAAATAGAACAGCCCGGTAGCGGCGAGAAACAGAAAGGCGGTGGAGACCTCTTTGGAGTTGGGTACCTGCCCCTTTTCGCGGGCGTCCGAAAGCCGTTTACTGGTGGGGTCTTCGGTTTTGGAATCTTTGTCGCTGTCTTCAGCCATGGGTTCAATCCGTTATTGTGAAGGGTTTTGTCTTTACAATCCCATCAGTTTGAAGGTGGCACGGATAAAGACAACCGTGTCTCGCATCATCACCTCTCCAATCACGGCCAGATAGAGTCCCAGTGCCACAAGTCCCATCAACTGCGCGACGGGCATGGAGAGAAAAAACACTTGAATCTGGGGTGAGGCTTTATTGATCAGACCCATACCCAGATAGAGCATACTGGTAAAGGTGATAATGGGAGCCGCAATAAGCAGTGCCAGTTTAAACATGCCCAGCAAGGCGATCACAACCGCGTCCAACAGGGCATTGCCCGGTGGCAGGCCAACCCCGAGGGGGAGGGAGCGGAAAGAGCGGGCCAGCCCTTCCAGCAACATGTGGTGTCCATCCATGGTAAGGAAAAGCATCAAGCTGGTCAGGTAGAACAGGTTGCTCAACACACCCTCCTGGATGCCGGAGGTGGGATCCATGACCATGGCCATGGAGAGTCCCATTTGAAACCCCATCACGCCACCAGCCACCTGAGCCGCAAACATGACCCAATGCACCAGCAGGCCGATCACCGCCCCGATCAGCAACTCTGTCAGGGCTGCATAAAACATGGCGGGCACATTGCCCTCTCCTTCGTGGGGCCAGGGAGCCACCAAGGGATAAACAATAATGGTGAGGGCAACGATCAGGATGGCCTTGACCCGACTGGGACCGGCGGTACGAGAAAAAAAAGGCGCAGAGAGAAACAGACCGGATATGCGCACCATGACCAGCAAAATGCGCTCCACTTCGCCGACGCTGAACCCGAAAAAATCCATCAAGGCTGTAGGATCCATGGGGGATCTCCGTCTGGCCGGTCAGCTGAGCATGCCGGGTATGGCACTGAAAAGTCGACTGAAATAGTCCATCAACGTCTGAATCATCCAGGGCAGGGTGATCACCAGAGCCAGAAAAGTGGCCAGAATTTTGGGAATAAAGGTCAGGGTCATTTCCTGAATCTGGGTGACAGACTGAAAGAGGGAGATGATGATACCCACGACCAGGGCTGTCAGCAGCATGGGTGCGGAGACGAGCAGTGCCACCTTCAGGGCATCGGTCACCAACTCCAGGACAACTTCCACCGGCATCGCCAGACTCCTTCATTGACTGCCCGGACGGTTTTATCCGTTGATCGGGCGAGCGGATCATCCCCTGTCAAGGGGTACAACTGGTTCAGATTTTAACTTAACCATTCCCGGTGTCTACCAGAAAATGGCAAAAGGGGTAAAAAAAAATTGCTCCGTCAAAATGAGGTTATGGTTTGGCATTTTTTTGCCGATCCTCTATAGTGAGGGCTCTGTGGCAGGCCCCTCTGCCTGGAGAGTGCTTTTCTACGCTGAACCTGCTTTGGCCAGTGTGTCACCTGGAACAGGATGCAGGTGACCGATCCATTATCGAGGAGAAACAGATGCAACGCTTGGCTTTTTCCCCCTATCGACGCTCCCTGTCTTATGCCCTGGTTGCCGGCACTCTCTGGTTATTGCCCGTTTCGGATGCTTCGGCCCGTTTGGCCAACTGGTACCCCGAAACGCCGATGGAGCAGGTAGAGCAGACGGAGACCATCAACGCCCAGTTGCAGGAGTTGGATCAGCTGCGGGAGGAGCAGTTGATAGAGCGGACCCGGGCGGAAGAGACCTTGGCCGATCTGTTGGACCAGTTGCAAGCGGCCGAAGCGGACCTGAAGGCCCACCAAAAACCGCTGCTGGAGATGACGGAAAAATATCGCCGCACCCAGGCCATCTCCATGGTTGACCCGATGATGGACCCGGCCGCGCAGCGTCAGGAGTACCTGCGGCTCAAACGGGAGACCGAGGTCAATATTCGTGATCGGCAGGACCGGGTGGAGTGGCTCAATCAGCAGATCCAGGCCGCGACTCAAAACTTGGCCGATGCCCGCCTGAAGATGAATGTCACCCTGAGCCAGATTGACCGGCTTTGGAAACATCGGGAAATCATCAGCAAATTGGTCTTTCTGCACGTTGTCAATGATTGATCTTCCAGTGTGAGAGCGCATCTCCATACAGCTCTCCCCAATATTTTTGGACCGCTTTGATCATTGCAGGGCCTGGGAACCGTCGCGGTTCCCAGGCCCTTGTTGCTTGGGCTCGCTGTGAGAGTGTCAGTGAACACCTCCCCCCAACGCCTTGTACAAGGCCACCTGGTTGATCAAACAGTATCTTTGCGCCACGCGAATCTGTTGCTCGATGGCATGAAGGGCCTGCTCCGCTTCCAGTACTGCTTGTCTGCCATCCAATCCGGCCTGGAAACGGTCCCGGATCAGGGCCAGTCGGGCCCGCTGGGCCGTCCGACTGGCGGCCATGGCCTGGAGACGCTCCAACCAGCTCTCGTGCGAGGTCAGCCCGTCGGCCACCTCCCGAAAGGCCTGCTGTAACACCTTCTCATATTCCGCCAACAAAACGGCGCGTTCCGCCTCCACCGCCGCCTGCTCCTGCTGTCGGCGGGAAAAGTCAAAAATGGGCAATTCAAGCTGGGGCAGAAAGCTCCAGCTGGCACTGCCCGGTTGAAACAGTCCCCGCAACCCCTGGCTGGCACTGCCCACCGAGCTGGTCAGGGTGATGCGAGGCCAAAAGGCTGCCCGCGCCACCCCAATATTGGCATTGGCCGCCATTAAATGGTGCTCGGCTGCCCGGACATCGGGGCGCGCGGCCAATACCTGGGCGGGTAGCGACTGGGGCGGTTTGACCGCCAACACTAGGTCGTGCAGTGCAGGCCACGGTTGGAGCGGATCCAGACTTTCGCCGGTCAGTAACTGCAAAGCGTTGAGAGACAAAGCCGCTTGCCGTTTCAAGTCTGCCAGCTCTGCCCGAACCCCCTCCACCCCGATCTCCGCCAACCATTTGCCCTGGGCCGTCGCAATCCCGGCCTTTTCCCGCTGGGCCACCAGGGCCCCAATGGCCTGTTGGGCCTTCCATTGGGCTTCGGCAATGACAACCTGTTCAGACAAGCCGCGCCAGGTCAGCCATGTTTCCATCACCTGCGAGATCAGAATAACCTGCACAGCCAGCATGCTCTCTTCACTGGCCAGATAGGTGGCCCGGGCGGCCTCTTCCATACTGCGCAGGCGGCCCCAAAAATCCAGTTCAAAAGCGGGTAGCCGCACACCCACATCCGCCCGCTGGCTGATGGCCGGTTGCCCGCTGGCAGAGAGGTCAGCCGGCACACGCACCGATTGCTGCGACGCCTCTCCCTGCAGGGTCGGCCATCGGCTGCTGTGCGTTGCTCCCAGCAAGGCCCTGGCTCTCTCCATGCGGGCCGTGGCAGCCTTCAGGTCACGGCTGGACTCCAACGCAGTGGAAACAAGCTTTTGCAACAACGGATTGTCATAAAAGGCACGCCAGGGTGGCGGCTGGGGTGCCGACTGCTCTGCCGCAATGACGACAGGCCACTGCTTGGGAACAGGGGCTTCGGGCAACGAAAAGGCTGGAGTCAGGGAGCAACCCGTTGTCGCCCAGAGCAACGGCAAAACCGGCAACCAGCGCAGACGACGATCCATCATGCTGAGTCCCCCCTGTGCGCATCGTGGGTTGCCGGCCTGGAGGCAGATGGGTTGGCTTGCTCCGGGAACAGACGCCGGACCGTGACAAACAGCACCGGAATCAAAACCAGACCCAACAGGGTGGCGGAGACCATGCCACCCATGACGCCGGTGCCAATGGCGCGCCGACTGGCTGCGCCGGCACCGCTGGAAAAGACCAGGGGCATCACCCCCAGGATAAAGGCGGCTGAGGTCATGACAATGGGACGAAAACGCATCCGGCACGCTTCCAGAGTCGCCTCCAGCAGAGGCACCCCCTGGCTGGATAGCGTGCGGGCAAACTCCACAATCAAAATGGCATTTTTGGCAGACAAGCCAATGACGGCCACCAGTCCCACCTTGAAATAGACATCGTTGGGCATTCCGAAGCCCAGAACGGCCATCACCGCACCAAAAAGGCCGATGGGCACAATCAGCAAGACCGCAAAGGGGATGGACCAGCTTTCATACAGGGCTGCCAGACACAAAAAGACCACCAACAGCGAGAGTCCAAACAGCATCGGCACCTGGGCACTGGAGAGGGACTCTTCAAAGGAGGTGGCAGACCACTCATAGCCGATGCCGGGGGGCAACTGCTGCACCAGTGCCGCCATGGCAGCCATGGCCTCACCCGTACTGCGCCCCGGGGCGGGATTGCCGGATATTTTCATGGCAGGCATGCCGTTATAGCGGTCCAGTTTGGGGGAGCCGGTCAACCAACTCGCCTCCACAAACTCTGCCAACGGGATCAGGTTGCCGGTCCGATTGCGTACCCGAACCGCCAGAATGGCCGCCTGATCGGCACGGGTGTTGGCATTGGCCTGCATTTGCACCTGCAGGATGCGTCCATCCTTGGTAAAATCATTGACATAGGCAGAGCCCAACGTTACCTGCAGGGTTTCGTTCAATTCGCTCGGCTCGATTCCCAGGGTTGCGGCCTTGGTACGATTGACGGTGAGCAACAGTTGGGGGCCTGCCTCCTGTCCCTCGGGCCGCACCCCGCCCAGGATGGGCTCCTGAGCTGCCAGTCCCAGCAGTTGATTGCGCGCCTCCAGCAACCGTTCCCGACCGACACCACCCCGATCCTGCAAGCGGAGATCAAAGCCTCCCACCGCAGAGAGTTCTGGAATGGGGGGAACGTTGATGGCAAAAATGAGGGATTGCTTGATCTGTGACAACGCCCCGTTGGCCCGCATGACCAGGGAGCCAACCTGTTGGGTCGGCGTTTGTCGCTCATCCCACTCTTTCAGACGGCTGAAGACAATGGCCGCATTTTGGCCCCGTCCGAAAAAACTGAATCCACCCACCCCCACCACTTTGGCCACCTCCGGCTGTTGCAGATAATAGTTTTCCACCTGGGAAAGAATATCCAGCGTCCGTTGCTGGGTTGCGCCAGGGGGCAACTGGATAATGCTGATAAAATAGCCCTGGTCTTCGTCCGGCAAAAATCCCCCCGGCAGTTTCAATACCAGCCAGCCCGCCGTCGAGGCGATGGCCAGATAAAGGGCCAGATAAAACAGGGGTCGGTGCAAGACAGAGCCGACCAGGGAGCGATATCGCTGGCTGGCACGCCAAAACAGCGCGGCAAAAGCCGCCAGAACACCCCGATGATGGCCATGCACACCGGATTGGGGGGGACGGAGCAGGGTGGCACACAAGGCGGGGGTCAAGGTGAGGGCCATCAGGGCCGAAAAGAGCATCGTCAGCACCAACGTGACAGCAAATTGCCGATAAATGGCCCCCACACTGCCGCTGAAAAAGGCCATGGGGATAAAAACGGAGGACAATACCAGGGTGATGCCGACGATGGCCCCAAAAATCTGGCCCATGGCCTTTTCGGTAGCCGGGCGGGCGGCCAGGGACTCCTCGGCCATGACCCGCTCCACATTTTCCACCACCACGATGGCATCATCCACCACGATACCGATGGAGAGTACCATGGCAAACAGGGTCAACACGTTGATGGAGTATCCCAGCAGATAGATGCCCACCAATGCCCCTGTCAATGCCACCGGAACCACAATGGTGGGAATCAGGGTGGCACGCAGGTTGCCCAGGAAAAGATACATGACCAAAAATACCAGCACCATGGCCTCTGCCAAAGTGATGAGGACTTCGTGGATGGAGATGCGGATAAAGTTGGAGGTATCGTAGGGAATATCCCAGGCAATACCCGCCGGGAAAAATTTTTCCAGCTCCCGCATACGCTCCTTGATCCGTTGGGCTGTCTCCAGGGCGTTGGCCCCGGGTGCCACCTTGATCCCGATGGCTGCCGTGGGTTGGCCGTTGAGGCGGGCGCGAATGGTATACTCCTGCGCGCCCCACTCCACCTGTCCCACATCCTTGAGGCGCACAGTGGAGCCATCGGGCGCGGCACGCAAAATCACATTGCCAAAGGCTTCGGCACTCGACAGCCGGCCACGGACCAGGATCGGTGCATTGATCTCCTGACCCGGCAGTGCAGGCAACTGGCCCAGCTCCCCGGTGACCAGTTGGCTGTTCTGGGCCCGAACGGCGCGCAGGGCCTCACCCGGTGAGATGCCAAACTCGGCCAACCGCACCGGATCCAGCCAAATGCGCATGGCATACTCGGTTCCAAACAGATTGGCCTCGCCGACACCGGGTACACGGCGTAAATGTTCCAACACCGAACCCGCCGTGTAACTGCCCAGGGCCACCGGGTCATGGGTGAGATCGGGAGAAAAAATGGTGATAAACATGAGATAGTTGCGGCGGGATTTGACGACCGTGATTCCCTGCCGCCGCACCTCCTCCGGCAGGCGGGCCTCCACCCGTTTGATGCGGTTCTGGGCATCCACCGAGGCAATGTCCAGATTGGTGCCGGAGGCAAAGGTGATGGTCAGGGTCATGGTGCCCATGGAGTCACTGGCCGACTCCATGTACAGCAGATGCTCCAAACCGTTCATCTCCTGCTCGATCAGGGCTGTGACCGTCTCTTCCACCACCTGGGCGGATGCACCTGGATAGGTTGCCGTAATCGCAATCGCGGGCGGTGCCACGTCAGGGTATTGGGCCACCGGCAGCTTGCTCAGGGAGAGCAGGCCGGTCAGAAGGATAACCAGGGCAATAACCCAGGCAAAAACAGGGCGATCAATAAAAAATCTTGGCAGCATGGCGCAATCCTACCGACTGGCAGAGGCGGGCGAGCCGGGGGCCGATTGGCTGCCGGATCCCACAGCGGGGGGAGGGGCCACCCAATCCTTGGGTGTTACCACGCTGCCCGGACGCGCCTTTTGCACCCCATTCAGAATAACCTTTTCTCCCTCCTTCAACCCCTCTGTCACGATCCAATCCTGGCCGGAAAAGCCACCGGTCTGGATGGGGCGCGGCGTGACTTTTTGTTGTTCGTTCACCATCAACACAATCTGTCCCTGTGGCGCAGCCTGCACGGCCCGTTGCGGTACCGTAACCCCTTCGGCGGTGGCCAGGGCAAGTTGTACCTGAACATATTGTCCGGGGAGTAAAATTTTGTCTGGATTGGGAAACTCTGCCCGCAACGCCACCGAACCGGTCAAGGGGTCCACCGCCATGTCGGTAAATTGCAGCTTGCCCGGCTGCGGGTAGGGGATATTGTCCTCCAGCAACAGGCGAATATCCACCTCTTGAACAGGCTGGGCCCCTCCCTGCCGCATGGCACGCCGCAGGCGGAAAAACTCTGGACTGGATTGGCTGAAGTTGACCCAGATGGGATCCAGCTGTTCAATGGTGGCTAGGTGGGTCGCCTCTTTCTGGCCCACCAATGCCCCTTCGGTGACCAAACTGCGACCGATACGACCCTCGATGGGCGCGGCAATGTGGGCATATTCCAGGTCAATACGGGCCCGATGCAGACCGGCTTCCGCCGCCTCGGCCTCGGCCACGGCTTTTTTGTACTGGGCCTCAGCCTGCTCAAACTCCTGCCGGCTGACCGCATGGCTGGCCAGCAGCGGTTGCATCCGTTCCATGGTCTGTTTGGCCAACTGGCGTTCCGCCTGGGAGCGGTCCAGCAGGGCTTGAGCCGTCTGCAGCTGGCTCTCCAGCGGGCGGGCATCCAGCCGATAGAGCAGGGCACCCGCCTTGACCTCTGATCCTTCGCTGAAAAGACGCTGTTCGACAATGCCCGCCACCCTGGCGCGGATTTCCGCCGTCCGTACCGCCTGCAGACGACCGGGAATTTGCTGTTGCAAAGCAATGGTCTTGCGCACGGCCGACACCATCTCCACCTCCATGGGGGGAGGGGCCGCTTTGGCAGCGGCCGTTTTATTGCCGGAGTTGTCGCTGGCACTGCAACCGGCCAGCAGCAACCCCCACGAGGCGGCAATGAACAGGGATAACGGGCGGGGAAACATGACCACTCCTTGTCAGACAGGTACGCTGATGGGGCACTGTTGCGTGCAGCCTTTCGCTGCCAAGCAAAACGGGGTCATTGTATGCCTGGGCAGGGCAATACGCCAGGATCTGTTGAGGTTGCCACCGCTTCAGCGGCGGGCTACCACCACCCGCTTGGGATCGACATGGATTGTGCGCATCGGCAGTCCGCGCAGGGACCATGCCGCAAAATCCTGTTGATCAAACACAGCCACCGCCTGCGGTGCGGCCAGCCACTGTTCCTGGAAGCGGCTCTCCTCTGCCAGCCACTTTTCCGGCTCCTGTTGGATGCCAAACTTCAGCTCTCCCTGGTATTTGACCAGCACAATGTTGCGGTTCAAATAGAATGGCAGCGACTGGAAATAACAGTCGACAAAATAGACCGGCGTGTTGGCGTCCGCGACAGCGGCAATGGCGGTTGCCGCCTGACGGCTGGAGTTGGTGGCGGAAAAGCTCTGTGCCCCCCAGGCGAGCAGTTGGACAGCCAGCAGGGTGGAGACAACCAGCGAGGCCAGGGCGGTCGCGCCCCGACACCGTTGCCAAAGCGAGATCCCCACCGCCACCCCCAAAACGGAACCGGCTGCCAGAATCCAGGGACGCGCATCCAACAGCATGGCAACCGGGTAGAGTCTGTTGGCAAACAGTGCCACCTGTGTCCCCGCCGCCAGCAACGAAACAGCCAGAATGGCGGCCATTCGGCTCTCCCAGCCGACCGCCAACAGGCTGTCGCGGGAGAGGTGACGGCCCAGCAGCAGGGCGAGGGGAGGGAAAAGGGGAAGAATATAGGGGATCAACTTGGATTGAGAGAGGGAAAAAAAGCAGAGAATAAACACCATGTAGACCCACAGCAATCGTACCGGATCAAAGCCCCCGGCGCGTTCCGCAAAACCGGGCCGTAACAAAACCACCACGCTCCGATGGCTCCAAGGCATGCTGCCCAGCAGCAACACCCCAATAAAATACCATCCTGCACCACCCCGACCATGCGCGGTCTGGGTGTATCTTTCCAGGTGTTCATGAATAAAAAAAAAGTGCAAAAATTCCGGATGGAGCCGGCTCATGGCAACAAACCAGGGGGCGGAGAGGAGCAAAAACAGCAAAATCCCCCATTTTAACTGCATATGTCGCCACAAACCCCAATCCCGTTGCCAGAGGGTATAGAGGATCAGACTGGCACCCGGCAGCAACAGTCCGATCACCCCTTTGCTCAGACAGGCCCCGGCCAGGGCGGCCCAGGCCAACAGCATATTGTTGCGGCAGGCGCGGGGATTGTTGTCACGCTCCGTCTGGGCCACCATCAGGGCCCCCATGCCCAGCATCAGCCAGACGGAGGTACTCATATCCAGGGTATTGAAATGGCCCAAGACACCATACAGGAACAGGCTGGCCAGAATCATGCCGGCGTACCAACCGGCGGTGGTGCCAAACAGGCGGCTGCCGACCCGAATCACCCATAAAATGCCCACAAACCCCATGAGGGCTCCCCACAACCGACTGCTGGCGGCATGAACACCCCACTGCTGATAAAAAAATGCGGTCGCCCAATAGTGCAAAGGGGGTTTTTCAAAATAGTTAAAACCGTCCAGACGGGGCGTCAGCCACTCTCCGCTGACAACCATCTCCCGGGGAATTTCCGCATAACGCCCCTCATCCGGCTCATTCAGATCCCGGTATCCCAGCAAGGAAAACCATAACACGCCCAGGACGATCAGCAGTGCCAGCCCCCAGGGTGGTCTCTGCTGTTGGGAAACCGCTTCGCTCGACTCGTTTGCCATTTTCAAACTCCAACATCAATCCATTCACGCCACACCGGAGGACTCTAGCACAATCAGGTCCGTTGCATGGAGTGCTTTTGTTACTGCATCGTTGCACTGGATGACAGCATCGACCAAAGGGTTGCAACACCCGTTGCATGGCGGTTTTATTGCAAAATTTCGCACTTCCCCCGCTCTTTTTTGTTGCCATTCCATGCTGATTCTGTGAGAATGGCCGGTCATTTTTTGTTACACTCTGTGCGCCACTGATTGAATTCCCCTTTGAGGAAAGGTTGGCATGATGATGCATTTTGTACCCCAGGGATTGGATTTAAGTACAGCCCTTGTCGGGGTATATGAAATCCCGCTGTTGGTTTTATCGCTGTTGGCTGCCTATTTGGGAAGTTTTTCCGGTCTGGCGATGATTAAACCTTTGCGGGAGACGGAACATCCCGTTCAGAGAAGGGTATGGTTGCTCTTTGGTGCCACGGCTTTTGGCAACGGTGTCTTCGGCATGCATTTTGTTGGCATGCTGGCTTTCAAACTGCCCGTTGCGGTCCATTATGATGTTGCTCTGACCATGATTTCCGGTCTGCCTGCCATATTGACCGCCGGTTGGATGCTGCACCTGGTGGAGCGAAGCCGCTATAACGCACGGCTATCCTGGGTGGGCGGGAGCGTTGGAGGGGCGGGTATTGGCCTCATGCACTACACCGGCATGATGGCGATGCGGATGGAAGTACAGATGCTGTTTGACCCTGCATTGTTTGCACTTTCCATCCTGTCCGCCATGTTTTTGGCTGTCCTTGCCGTTCATGCGCGTCACTTGGCCCGCCTGGTGGGGTTGAACCCGGACCAGGGCTTCGGGCGTCAGTTGGCTCCCATGATCATGGCCTCTGCCATCTCCAGTATGCACTATCTGGCCATGGCAGCCACCCGCTTTATTCCAGGGCAAAGGGTTGACGCCTCGTCAGGACTCCTGCTGGATCCCCTGGTACTGGGAATCGGTTTGGCCATCGTTTTTTTTATTCTGGTCGCCTCTTTCCTGTTTGCCCTCTATCTGCACGACAGCCAGCACCCCCCCCACCAGCTTTTTTTTATGTTGGTCTCGCCTTTTCATAAAGAGAACAGGGATATTCTGCTGCGCTCATCGGCCATTAGCCTGGGCATGTATTGCACCATCTTCTGGGTGGCTGCCTACATCTACGGTATTACGATTGCCCAACAAGACAATGCCACCTGGCCTTTGCAGGATGGACAGGACCATCTTGCCATGGAAATCTTGTTTGTCTGTGGCTGTATCTTCAGTCTGTTTGTCGCCTGGCTGGTGGCACTGTTTACCGTAACCCGTCGTCTGGCTGACAGGGCGGAGATGGAGGCCAGGCGCGAGTTGGAGTTTCAAAAACGCGCCCTGGATGAACACGCCATCGTCTCCACCACGGACAAGCGAGGGGTGATCACCTATATCAATGAAAAATTTGTTGCCATCAGCGGCTATACTTCGGCAGAACTGCTGGGAAAAAATCATCGGATGGTCAAATCCGGTGAGCATCCCCCCGAATTTTTTCAAACCCTGTGGAAAACCATCAGCAGTGGACAGGTCTGGCACGGAGAGGTCAAAAACCGGGCCAAGGATGGCTCTTTCTATTGGGTACAGGCCACCGTGGTGCCCTTTCTGGATGACGATGGCAAACCGTTCAAGTATGTCTCCATCCGCACAGACATAACCGCCATGAAGGCGTTGGAGGCCAATTTAATGGTCGCCAAAGAGCAGGCAGAGGCCGCCGGGCGCGCCAAAAGCGATTTCCTGGCCAACATGAGCCATGAAATTCGTACCCCCATGAATGCCATCATCGGCTTGAGCCATCTTTGCCTGCAGACCCAATTGACCACCCGACAAAAGGATTATATTCGGAAGGTCTACAACTCTGCCACCTCTCTGCTCCGCATCATCAATGATATTCTTGACTTTTCCAAGATTGATGCCGGTCGTCTCGACATGGAGGCGATCGATTTTACCCTGGAAGAGGTGTTGGGAACCATGGCCTCCATGATCTCCCTGAAGGCCCAGGAAAAGCAGTTGGAATTTTTGATGGAGACTGCGGTGGATATTCCCACCAGCCTGATCGGGGATCCGCTGCGGCTGGGTCAAATTTTGATCAACCTGGCCAACAATGCCATCAAATTTACCGAAAATGGCGAGGTGGTTGTAGAGACCAGACTGCTGGAAAAGGGGGAAAACACCGTACACCTTCAGTTTACCGTGCGGGATACCGGTATCGGGATGACACCGGAGCAGTTGTCCGGTCTGTTCCAGGCATTTTCCCAGGCCGACTCTTCGGTGACCCGCAAATATGGGGGCACCGGGCTGGGATTGACAATTGCCAAACGGCTGATCGAGATGATGGGAGGCACCATCCGGGTGGAGAGCGTGATCGGAAAGGGTACCCGATTCATTTTTGATGTCCATTTGGGGTACACCAGCCAGACGGTAAAAAAAGCATTGCTGCCCGGTACCAATCTGCGGGGATTGAAGGTGCTGGCTGTGGATGACAATGAGAGTGCGCGCAACGTGATTGCCGACTATTTGACCTCCTTCAGTTTCAAGGTGACCAAAGCCTCTGATGCCAAAGAGGCCATCATTGCCATCCAGGAGGCGGATATGGTCGGCGAGCCGTTTGATCTGCTGGTTACCGATTACATGATGCCTGAGATGGATGGGATTACTGCCGTTGCCACCATGCGGAAAGATTTGGCGTTGAGCCGGTTTCCAGTCGTGATCATGGCCACCGCCTATGGAGAGGAACAGGTGGTCAAACGGGCGAGCCAGGAGGCGCAGGTCGATGGTTTTCTGGTCAAGCCCATCAACCAAAGCCTGCTGTTCGAGTCGATCATGGAGGTATTTGGCCAGGTCCAGGGAGACGAACACAAGAGTGGTCCTGGCAACAGCGGCAATGTGCGGGATTTCAGGGCAGTCTTGTCGGGTGCCAGACTGCTGGTGGTCGAAGACAACGAAATCAACCAGCAGGTGGCCAGGGAGTTGTTGGAACAGGCGAATATTACGGTGCTGTTGGCCCAGAACGGCCTGGAGGCGGTCAAATGTGTGGCTAAAGAAAAGCTGGATGGCGTACTGATGGATGTGCAAATGCCGGTCATGGATGGTCTGACGGCCACCCGGGAAATTCGCAAAGATGACCGGTTTGCACGCCTGCCTATTTTGGCGATGACCGCTAACGCCATGTCCGGGGACCGGGAACTCTGCCTCAATGCAGGTATGCAGGATCATATTGCCAAACCGGTGGATCCCAGGGAGCTGTATAACACCTTGGCCCGTTGGATCAAACCCTCCACCCCGCAACCTGTCCCGGCCACCCCGCCGGAGGCGGAGGAGAGAGAGCGCGACGGGGAGGATTGGCTCCCTGAAATTCCCGGACTCGACACCCGGGTTGGATTGCGTCGTATGGGTGGCAACATCAAGGGCTATCAAAATTTATTGGCCAAGTTTCGCGCCAATCAGGGGGAGGCTGCCACGGCCATCCGGGAGGCGTTGGCCAATCTGGACCGCAGCACGGCAGAACGCCTGGCTCACACCTTGAAAGGGGTTGCGGGTGCCATTGGTGCAGGTGAGTTGGAAGAGAGGGCCAAAACGGTGGAATCTGCCATCAAAGGCATGGAGAGTGCGGAAAGGTTGGCAAACAAACTGGAGGGGATGGCCGCTGAACTGGCCAACCTGTGTGCTTTGCTGGATCAATCCCTTCCGGTGGAAAATGGCTCAACAACGGTTGCGGAGGCCACAGAGGGGGAGGAGGAGCCGGAACAAAAAGCACTGCGTTTGCAGTTGTTCAGGAAGGTTGCCCAGCAATTGGCCCTGTTTGACTCAGAGGTGGAAGAGACCCTTACCGCTCTGCATACCCATACCCGCTCTGGCCCAATGCAGGAATGGGTGATCAAATTGCAAAAGCAGGTGGCCCGCTACGAATTTGAAGAGGCGACTGCAACGATCAGACAGTGCGCGGAAACTTTGCATATTGACTTGGAGGCTGTGGATGCAGCCTGATTCGGAGGGCCGAAAAAATGACGAATGAGGGTAGCAAACCCGCCATCCTGATTGTGGACGATGCTCCGGAAAACCTGGATCTATTGAAGTCCGCCCTGGTAGAGCAGTACAAGGTGCGCCCTGCCATCAGCGGCTCTCTGGCTTTGCGCTTGGCTCTCATGGAACCACAGCCGGATCTGATTTTGTTGGATGTCATGATGCCGGACATGGATGGCTTCGAGGTTTGCCGACAACTGAAACGGGATGAGCGTACCCGGGATATTCCGGTCATTTTTATCACGGCCAAATCCGGTGACCAGGACGAGTTGGAAGGGTTGCAGATGGGCGCGGTGGATTATATCACCAAACCCATCAGTCTTCCCATTGTCCAAGCCCGGGTACGAACCCATCTGGCTTTGAGAGAGATCCGCCGGGCCATGGAAGAAAAAAATCACCGTCTTTATGAGATCAATGAACGGTTGACCGACAGTATGGAGCAGCTTTCCGCTTCGGAGGAACGGTTTCGGAGTCTGGTGCAGACCATTCCTGATATTGTTTATAAAATTGATTCTGAAGGTCGATTCACCTTTTTGAACAAATCCATCGAGCGGCTGGGCTATCACCAGTCTGAATTGATCGGTAAACATTTTTCGGAAATCATTCACAGTGCGGATGTCCATGATGCCAGTCTGGAAAAGGTGTTGGAGCGTCTTGGCAGGGGGACCAGCCACCCCAATCAAAAACTGTTTGATGAAAGACGCTCCGGGGTACGCATGACCGTAGGGTTGGAGCTGCGCCTGCGAACCAAGAAGGGCCACTCCGAAACCATTTATGAACTGAAAAATATTGATTCGAATCTGTTGAGCGTGGAGGTCAACAGTACCGGTTTGTACGGGGATGTAGGGAGCGAAACCTCGTACCGGAGCCGCCAGTATGTCGGTACGGTCGGGGTGATTCGGGATATAACGGATCGCCAGAAGGCCCAAAATGCACTTGCAGAAGAGCGTAAATTATTGCGGCAACTGGTGGATGCGGTGCCGTTGCCCATTTTCTTGTTTGAAGCAGAAGGGCAACTGATCTTGTCCAATGAGGCTTTTCAGCAATTTGTCGGCATCCCCGGTGACTCCCTGGATGGCGTGTTTCTGAACGAGTTGTTTTGTCTGGAGGATCAGCACAGCGTTCGTGGATTGCTGGAATCTTTGCATCAAGTTCCGGATGCGGATAGGATTCATCAGGAGCTGACGGTCAAGGCGGGCGACGACAGTCTCCGTATCTTGAATGTGACCTTGCTTAAATTTCACAAGACAGCCCAGGAAAAGTTGACCATCATCGGTGTCATGGTGGACGTTACCGAAGAGCGGGCTTTCACTGTCCAGTTGATACAGGCCAAAAAAGAGGCGGACAGGCTTGCCAGGCAGGCTGCGGAGGCCAGTCGGGCCAAGGGGGACTTTTTGGCCAACATGAGCCATGAAATCCGCACCCCCCTCAATGCCGTGATTGGCTTGACCCATCTCTGTTTGCAGACATCCTTGACCGAACAACAGCGGGACTATCTTGCCAAAGTGGGGCTCAGTGCCAATGCCCTGCTGCAACTGATCAATGATATTCTGGATTTTTCCAAGATTGAGGCCGGCAAGCTCACCATGGAAAAAAGCGGCTTTGCCCTGGAAGAGGTGTTGGGAAGCGTTGCCACCATCCTGGGTATCAAGAGCCAGGAAAAAGGGTTGGCGTTGTTATTGGAGACCCGCAGCAATGTGCCCGGCCGTTTGCTGGGAGATTCCCATCGTTTGGGCCAAATTTTGACCAACCTGGCCAGTAATGCCGTCAAGTTTACCGAAAAAGGGCAGGTTTCCATCACAACGGAGCTGTTGGAGGAAAAAACAGGCACTGTCGTGCTGCAATTTTCTGTGCGGGACACCGGTATTGGCATGTCGGCCGAACAGGTGGGCAATCTGTTCCAGGAATTTTCCCAGGGCGACAGCTCGATCACCCGCAAATATGGTGGTACCGGGTTGGGGTTGGCGATCAGCAAACGCTTGGTGGAGATGATGGGGGGGCAGATCCAGGTCGAAAGTGCTCCCGGGCAGGGGAGTTGTTTCAGCTTTACCGCCGAGTTCAGCAAATGGGCGAACGCGCCATCGCCAGCGGTTCCGATAGCCGGCACCACCGGGCAACCGGGCTCCAGAACAGCCTACGGTGACCGTTCCCGATTGACAGGCCAAAAGGTCATGCTGGTAGAGGATAATGAGATCAACCAGCAGGTTGCAAAAGAGCTGCTGGAACAGGTGGGCATCCAGGTAACGATTGCCCGGCACGGGCAGGAGGCGGTAAATCTGCTGCAGCAATTGTCGGTGGATCAGGTGTTGATGGATCTGCAAATGCCTGTGATGGATGGATTGACGGCCAGTCGGATCATTCGACAAACCCTGAAGCTCGCACAGATACCCATCATCGCCATGACGGCCAATGCCCTGGTGGGTGACCGGGAAAAATGTCTGGCAGCCGGGATGAACGACCACATTGCCAAGCCTGTGGTACCAGAGGAGCTTTATAACACACTGCTGAAGTGGTTGCCCGATCAAGGGGGATCACTGGCTCCACGGGCAATTCCATCCGCTGCTGACGCCGCTCAGGAAGTGGAACCCTTGTTTCCCCCCATCGCGGGGGTTGATGTGACACAGGGGATGCGCAATGTGGGCGGCAATGCCACCTTATACCAGAATTTGCTGCTTAAATTTTCCCAAAATCAGGGTGGATCCTGTCAAGTGATCAAGGCGTGTCTGGCGAACAAGGATGTTCCGCTGCTGGAGCGTACCGCCCACACCTTGAAAGGGGTGGCGTCAACCGTCGGTGCCCTCGCCTTGGCAAAATGGGCGGGAAACATTGAAAAACTGTCCAGAACCCCTGAAAATTGGGACCATTTGCCGGAGTTGGCTGATGCAGCAGCCACAGAGCTGGCACGGGTTACAGCCGCCATAGAGAGCAATCTGTCACAGCTCAGGCGGGAGACAGTGGGGGAGTCGCCAACAACGGAGGCGGTGGTCTCTCCGACTGATTTGGCTCCCCTGTTTCAGAAAGCCGTCGGGTTTCTCCGCCATTTTGACTCGGCGGTGGAGGCCGTAATTCAAGAGATTGTCCCGTTGGCACGGCATCCCGCCCGCAGTGAACGGCTGCATGCCATTCGGACAGCACTGGCTGTTTATAACTTTGAACAAGCCCTTTCCCTCTTCCACGAGTGGGCGACGGCAGAGGGAATTGCATTGGAGAGTGATCCGTCATGACGCACCCGGTACAAAAGACAGTTCTGATCGTAGACGATACCCCGGAAAATCTGGATATTCTGAAAGAGATTCTCACTCCGCATTACCGGGTCCAGATTGCGACCAATGGTCGTTTGGCCATCAAGGTTGCGCTCTCTCCGAATCCACCCGACTTGATCCTGTTGGATGTCATGATGCCAGAGATGGACGGCTATGAGGCCTGCCGACTGCTCAAGGAGATGGATCGGACCCGGGATATTCCGATACTTTTTGTCACCGCCAAATCGGAAATGGAGGATGAAATCAAGGGGTTTGAGTTGGGGGCAGCGGACTATCTGATCAAGCCTGTCACGCCGCCCATTGTCCTGACCAGGGTAAAAACCCATCTGGCATTGCATGACCAGAAAAAACATTTGGCTGATCAAGTGGCTGTCCGAACAGCGCAACTGCAGATTCGCAATATTGAGTTGGAGGAGATCCGGCAAGAGGTGATCAACCAACTGGGCCGAGCGGCGGAATATCGGGATAATGAAACCGGTTTGCACGTGATGCGCATGAGTCGCTATGTGCGCCTGCTGGCTTTGCGGTGTGGGTTGAGCGAACCGGAGGCTGATCGATTGATGTCCGCCTCTCCCATGCATGATTTGGGTAAAATAGGTATTCCGGACCATATACTGCTGAAGCCCGGCAAGTTGACAGAAGAGGAGTTTGCCACCATGCAAACGCATTGTGACATAGGCTATAAAATTATTGGCAAACAAAGCTCCGAAATTTTGACCTTGGGGGGGGTGATTGCCTTGACCCATCATGAAAAATGGAACGGCTGCGGTTATCCGAGAAAACTGGCCGGGGAGGCGATTCCTTTGGCGGGCCGGCTTGCAGCCATTGGAGATGTTTTTGATGCGTTGACCTCTGTCAGGCCCTATAAAAGGGCCTGGTCGGTGGAGGATGCCTTGGATCTGATCCGCAAGGAGGCCGGTTCCCATTTTGATCCCAGATTGGCCGAGCTGTTTGTTGGGTTGCGATCTGAGGTGGTCGCAATCATGGAACAGTATCAGGAGGCAGAATGAAACGGATGCATCTCCACAATATCCTTGCCTTTCAAGGTTTTTTTTGCCCCCGCAGAGGGGATGATATTTTCCCAACAATTGGACAACTGCAGGACAGGTCGTGATGAAATATTTCAGATATTCTTGCTCATGTTTTGTTGCCGGGCTGAGAGAATGCAGCATAAATATTGGGTTTGTTTTTTTACTTTTTTCCGCCTGCCTCATGATTTCCGCTGTGGAAATCCATGCCGAAGATGCGGGAAAGTTACTGAATTTTGAAGAGAAAATTGCTACGATCGAAAACGTCAAGGCTCTCAGGCAGGGGGGCTTCGTTCTTTATATGCGTCACGGAACCACAGATACATCCATTCCGGATCGTGTCCCTCATGTGGACCTGAATGATTGCACAACCCAACGACCGCTGACCGAGGAGGGACGACAGCTGGCTGCCAGCGTGGGTCAGGAAATCCGTCATCACGGCATTCCCGTGGGTGATGTGCTGGTCAGCCCCATGTGCCGGACCAGGCAAACCGCCGAGGCAGCATTTGGAAAAGATTTTGTCGTCAATGCGGGACTCATGTATACAGCAAATCTCACCAGTGAGGAAAAGGTTCAGCGCAAGGAAATCACCCATCGTCTGCTTTCGACACCGCTCTCTTCCGGTACCAACCGGGTGATCGTTGCCCACGCGCCAAACATGATGGACGCCGCAGGATATTTTCCAAAGCCTGAGGGGATTGTTGT
Organism: Magnetococcales bacterium HCHbin5; assembly: GCA_002753505.1. Taxonomy (GTDB): domain Bacteria; phylum Pseudomonadota; class Magnetococcia; order Magnetococcales; family Magnetaquicoccaceae; genus Magnetaquicoccus. The sequence goes on from PEAG01000001.1 coordinate 169,681, forward strand.
CATTTTTCGCCCCATGGGTGAAAAGGGTTTTGAGTACATTGCCAGTATTCCTCCTGCTCGTTGGCAAGAGCTGAAATAGTGCCGCACCCTTATTGAGTCATCGTCCAGGGAATGTGTAACCCATGCGAAAATGGTCGCTCTCTTTTGTCATCTTCCTGCCTGTCGTAGCCGTTGCGGTCATTGTTGGAGCCATAAATATTGTCTCTCTCAACTGGCTGCGACAGGAGAGCGACTCTTTTGCCATCCAGGGAGAACATGACCTGCTGGTTTTGGAAACCTTGAATAAACTGAGTTCCAATATTCAGGCCAACCATCACCTGGTATCCGACACATTAGACAAAGCCTCCGCCGGACAGATGCGCGAGGAAGATGCCTATCTCATTCACTCCAGAGTTGTCGATCAACTCGCCCTGCTCAAAAAGCAGGTCAGCGAACTCTCTCGGGAGCCGGAGGTTATCAGCTATGATCAACAGGCGACCCTTTCTTTGGTGAATGCGTTTGCCCGTTACAGTAATTTTATCATGATGACTACGGATATCGTCGCCATCGATCCCAAACGGGCAACCGAGTACCTGTTCAAAGCTCAGAAGGCTTTCATCGGTGTGAATCACGCCCTGCACGCCGTTTCGGTGGAACTGGTCAATCATACCGCCAATCATATCGCCACTGGCTCGGCCTCACTGAGCAAACTGTTTTATCAGGTGGTTGCGGTCACAGTGATTGGCGTAGTTGTCATGATGATTTTGTCTTTTCTGTCCGGGAGAGGGCTCCGTCATCGTTTAACGCGCCTGGCAGACCTGTTGGCCTTGCTCTCTCGACACAAAGGGGATCCCTCGCAATTGCCGCCATGGATATGGAACATGCATCATGGCCGCATCACCGAAATCGGTCATTTGGCCACTGCAGTGACGGTTTTTCATGAGGTTCTGCATGAACGCCATCGGGCGCACCAGGAGATTGAACGACATCGGGACCATCTGGAAGAGATGGTTCGGGAACGGACGCTGGAACTCGTTCACGCCAAGACGATCGCCGAGCAAGCCATGCATGATGCGGACAAGGCCAATCGGGCTAAAAGTGATTTTTTGGCTAACATGAGTCATGAAATCCGCACCCCCATGAACGCCATCATTGGTTTGAGCCATCTGTGCCTGCAGACACAGTTGACGGGTCGACAGAAAGATTATCTGCGCAAGGTACACAACTCGGCCACCGCGCTGTTACGGATCATCAACGATATTCTCGATTATTCCAAGATTGAGGCGGGCCGCATGGACATGGAGAGCATCGACTTCACTCTGGAGGAGGTACTGGGAAATCTGGCATCTGTGGTCTCACTGAAGGCCCAGGAAAAGCACCTGGAATTTATCATGGAAACCACGGTGGATATTCCTCCGAGTCTGCTGGGCGATTCCCTGCGGCTGGGGCAGATCCTGACCAATTTGACCAACAACGCCATCAAGTTTACGGAAACAGGAGAGGTTGCCGTCATCACCGAACTCCTTGAGCGGGGTGACGATTACGTTCAGCTTCAGTTCACCGTGCGGGACAGCGGTATTGGCATGACCCAGGAGCAGATTGCAAAGCTGTTTCAGGCTTTCAGCCAAGCGGACTCTTCCACCACGCGCAAATATGGGGGAACCGGTTTGGGGTTGGTCATCTCCAAGCAGTTGGTCGAGATGATGGGTGGGAGCGTGCGCGTGGAGAGTGAACCAGGTGTGGGTAGTCGCTTCATTTTTGAGGTGCGTTTGGGTATTGGAAACCGCTCCGTGAAGAGGAGCCTTGTTCCAACTCCCGACCTGCGGGGAATGAAGGTTCTTGCCGTGGATGACAATGAAAGTGCCCGCAACGTCATGACGGACTATCTGACCTCTTTTACCTTCGATGTGACTTCTGCTGTTGACGGCAAGGAGGCCATCATCGCCGTGCAAGCGGCTGAGAGGAACGGGAAGCCTTTTGATCTGGTGATCACGGACTACATGATGCCGGAAATGGACGGTATTGCCGCCATCACCAGGATACGGAATGATTCAGGATTGAGAAAAATTCCGGTGGTGATCATGGCCACAGCTTACGGCGAGGAGGGTGTGGTTAAACGGGCCATCAAAGAGGCTTTGGTTGATGGGTTTCTGGTCAAACCCATCAACCAAAGCCTGCTGTTTGAAACCATCATGGAGGCATTTGGAAAGAGATTCCCCGAGGACAGGAAGGATTCAGCCAATACAAGTGGCTCTCTGGACTTTATGAATGCTCTCTCCGGTGCCAAAATATTGCTTGCCGAAGATAATGAGATCAATCAACAGGTAGCCTGTGAACTTCTGGAACAGGCCAACATCACGGTGGTCGTGGCTGAAAATGGCAAACAGGCTTTGGAGATGGTCTATAAGGAGAACTTTGACGGGGTGCTGATGGATGTGCAGATGCCAATCATGGACGGTTTGGCCGCCACTCGTGAGATACGCAAGGATGCACGCTTCGCCAACCTGCCCATACTGGCCATGACTGCCAATGCCATGTCCGGCGACCGGGAACGCTGTATGGAAGCGGGTATGCAGGATCACATTGCCAAACCGGTAGATCCCAGCGCGATGTATGCCACCCTCGCCAGATGGATAAAGCCGGCCTCACCCACCTCTTTGCCAAAACCTGCAGAGCAGGAACACCAGGATAAAAATGGTGCAGAGGAGCTTTGTATGCCAGAGATTTCTGGTGTTGACACGAAAGCCGGGCTGCTGCGAATGGGAGGCAATCTCAAGGGATATTTAAATCTGCTGGCCAAATTTCGCACCAACCAGGAGGGGGCCGCCACGGCCATCCGCAAGGCGTTGGCGGCCAATGATTCGGCAACGGCTGAACGTCTCGCCCATACTGTGAAGGGGGTGGCTGCTGCGATTGGTGCGGATACCCTGGCAGAGAAGGCCAGGGTGTTGGAGTCCGAAATCAAAGCAAAAACCCATATCGTCCAGATTGAGAAATCTTTGCGTGATATGGCTGCGGAACTGGCTGCCCTTTGCGACCGCCTGGATCGCGCCCTGCCCGGGGAGACAGCTGTGGAGCAACCTGGACCGGTAACGGAGGAGACGGCAAAATCGCGCAGTCTGCGCAATCAACTCCTCAGGAAGGCTGCCAGACAGTTGTCCGTTTTTGATGCAGACGTTGAAAAGACCCTTTTGGATATTCGCACGTGTGTACTGCCACAGGAGACATTGGATCAGGTGGTCAAAATAGAACGACAGGTTGCAGCCTATGACTTTGACGGTGCAGCAGCGACATTAAAGACGCATGCAGAGGCTCTGTGCCTGGATCTGGAGGCAGAGGTATGAACTGTAGTTGCCGGGACGCCTGACTGTTCATAACTCCCTGCCTCCGTTTGGCAGGAAGTGGTGGAAGAGGGCGGATTTCTATCCATGACCATGATGTGCAACAGCTTCCCGGTCGGAAGCGTGTTCCGGTGACGGCAAAATCTTCACCTCACGAATGCAATGCAGAGCCGCTTTGGTAACGATAATCGTGGTACCATCATGGACCATGCTGTCCCCCTCTTTGGGAATTTCCTGGAAATGGTCCAGGAGAAAGCCGCCGAGGGTCTCATAGTGGCCATCCGGCAGGGTGATGCCCAGTTCGTCCCGCAGGGCAACAAGCCGCATGCGGGGATTGACCCGCCAGCCACCTGATTCCAGAGATTGCCACCAGGTAGTCGTTTTTTCACCGACATCGTATTCATCCCGCATATCGCCAACCACCCGTTCCAGTATATCCTCCAGGGTGATCATCCCCTCACATCCACCGAATTCGTCAACGATAACAGCCATGTTTGCCCCATCCCGCTGGAAGGTTAACAGCAAACTTTCGATGCTTTTTGCACCCGGGATGTAGTGAATCGGTTTGACGTAGGATTTGATGGGTTTAGTCTCTGGCAGATCCAGCAAATCGATGGTGTTGACATAGCCCACCACGTTGTCGATCCGATCTGCATGGACTGGCAAAATCAGATGGGCACAGGAACTGGACAACTGCAGTGCCTGGCCACAGGTGGCATTCTGATCGACGGTTTTTAACTCAATCAGGGGAACCATGATGTCTCTGGCCTGCGTCTCGCCAAAGTTGAAAAGTCGGCGTATCATGCTTTTCTCGATCGGCAAAATGTCGGTTTCGCTGGGCTGCATCTGCAAAACCAGGTCAATCTCTTCCCGCAGGCAGATAGGGTTTTTTTTGCTCTTGCCGCCCAGAAAAAGGTTGATCAACTTGAAAAACATGGTAAAGACCAGGATGACCGGATAAAAGACAAAGGAGGATGCTTTAAGCACAAAGATGATGCGCGGTGTCAATACGTCCGCTTTTTGCTGAAACACACTTTTGGGCACAATCTCGCCGAATACCCAGATCAGCGGTGCAGAAATCATAATACCAACCCACGCCATCTCCTGGCCCAGCAGTTCGATGGCAAACAAGGTGGCGAGGGAAGAGTTGGTCACGATGGCAATGTTGATACCCACCAAAGTGGTGGTCAGCAGGTGCTCTGGCCGGCGCAACATATCCATGGCCAATCGCGCCCCTTTGGAACCTTTGGCCGCCTGATGACGCAACTTGAGACGATCCGCACTGACAACGGCAATTTCAGAACCGGCATAAAAGGCCTCCACCAACAGGCACAACACGATTAACGGAGGAATGATCCAGATGTCCATTATAGTTTACTTTCCTCTGTTGAGGGGGATTGAGGGGATGGTGTTGCCCTATCCAATGGGTGCTCTTGGGGGGAGGAACGGCTCTCTCTGGTTGTTGCTGTGCCTTGTTCAACAGGGTCTGGCACCGATTTTGCCCTGTTTTGACAGACAGACACCTTTGCGACACGGTTGTTTTCCAACTCCAGCACGGTGAGCTCCCAGCCGGATACCGTTATTTTTTGGCCCAACTCTGGCAACTCTCCCAGGATTTCCAGCACCATTCCGCCCACCGTTTCCGCATCGACTTCCGGAAAGGCACTCCCCACCATCTGGCTGAATTTGTCCATCGGTACCACCCCCTCCAATACATAACAGCCATTGGCTGCGGGAGCGGTCGTGCCGGAGGCTCCATCTGCAGGAGGGACATGGAGGTTGCCAAAAATAATTTCCAGCAGATCGTGCATGGTGATCAGGCCAATGATGCCACCAAACTCATCCACCACCATCGCCAAGGAGTGGTTTTTTTCCTTGAAGGATTGAAACAGGGAGGAGACCAGCCGATTGGCGGAAACGATGGCAGGCTTGCGCAACAGAGTCATCGGATTAAGAGTGGCTTTACCGGTTGCAGAGATGCTTTTGACCAAATCCCGCACGTGCAGGATACCCACCAGATCATCACGGTGGCCATCATAGACGGGAATGCGGGTATAACCGGTCTGCTTGCAGGCCAGGATGATTTCGTCCAGGCTGGCAGATTTGGCCAGAAAAAATATTTTGGCCCGCGGAACCATCACATCCTTGACCCGGATGTTGCCAAAATTAAAAATATTATCGATGTAGATCCGTTCTGTGCTGTCAATGGCCCCGTCCTGGCTGGCCTGTTCTGCGAGGGTACGCACCATCTCCTCCGTGATGGTGGACTGTTTTCCCTTTTGTTCTCCGATCAGGAGGGTAATGAAAAGGTTTGAAACCCATCCCACCACCGTACGCAACGGACCGATCAGACGGCGAAACACAGCCAACGGAGGGGCCACAAACCCGGCCACAACGCTGTTGTTGCGGACGGCAATGGTCTTCGGGGTGATCTCTCCAAACAGCAGCAGGATGGGCAACATGACCAGAATGTTAAGCCACCATTTTTCCTCGCCACCGAAAAAAGTGATCAGCAAGGTCGCGGAAATATTGGAGGCCGCCACATTGACCAATTCGTTGCCAATCAGAATGGTGGTAATCAGAGCCCGTGGATCTTTCAGCATCGTGCGGATCAGATCCAGCCGGGGGTGGTTCTCCTTGGCCATCTGATCCAACTGGATCTGGTTCAGGGAAAACAGAGCCACTTCGCTGCCAGAAAAAAAGGCCGAGCACCCCAGCAGGACGACAAACAGCACAAGTTGGATGATAAGCATGGGGTCGAACAACAGAGGGGTTTCCATCCATAACTCCTGTAAAATATAAGGATTTTGTTTTACAAATAGCTTTTGACGACCGGCAGGAGATCGTGTGGTGTCTTGCCATGGTCAAACGAGCCGATGGCATGCATGCGCCACTCTCCCACATGACGGTAAAGTTTGGTCATGATCATGGCGGTATGTTCCCCATGACTGTCCAGACTGTAGCGGGCGATCTCCTGCTGGCTGTCGGCTTCCAGCAAGCGACAGTAGGCGTTCTGGACCCGATCAAAGCTTTGACCGTTATAGCTGTTGACCACAAAGACCAGCGTTGTTACGGTGGGTGGCAGTTGAGAAAGTTTCACCACAATCTGCTCGTCGTCCCCCTCGCCGGCTCCGGTTACATTGTCGCCGGTATGCTGAACGGCACCATTCAGGCCGCTCAATTGATCGAACCAGACAATATCGACCAGTTGTCCGGCTTTGTCAAACAGCAGGCAGGAGGCATCCAGATCAATCTCACTGCTAAGCCCAAAAAAGCCGAGCAACCCCTTTTTGGGGGCGGACACATCCCAACCCAGGCCCAGGACCACCTTGTCCAAGGCTTCGCCGGACTCCTTGGATAAACGAATTTTTTGACCCTTTTGCAAAGAAATGGACATGATCAGTCACCTCCGAAATAACAGGTTGGTTTGTTGAGCAATCTCCACAGGCTGCATTATAGCATCCCATGGTCGGATCATAACATCTCTTTGTTCCAGTCAGGAAACATAATCGGGCTCCCATTCAACCCGGATTCAGCTTCAAACGATATTCTTTAAGACTAAAAAAGGGGGGAGGAACAGTCTGCCTTGCACACAGTGATAAAATAATTGCACCGTTGAGTGGATTAAATCCTGTGACTATTGCTCTCTTTCTTCTATAATAAGACCGGTTTATCTGCCGGATGGGGAGGAGGAAAAATGATTAAACTCGGGGTAAATGTTGACCATGTAGCCACCATCAGACAGGCCAGGGAGGGGCGGTGCCCTGATCCGGTACTGGCCGCAGCAGCGGCCGAACAAGGCGGTGCGGACGGTATCACAGCGCATTTGCGGGAAGATCGCCGTCATATCCAGGAACGGGATATCCGACTTCTCCTGGAAACCGTGCAAACCAAGGTAAACCTGGAGATGGCATCCACCCAGGAGATGCTGGATTTGGCCTGTGAACTGCGCCCAAGCGATTGCTGTCTGGTGCCGGAACGGCGCAAAGAGCTGACCACCGAAGGGGGATTGAACGTACTGGATAACAGGGAACGCATCCAGGCTGCGGTGCGGCAATTATCCCGTGTCGATATTCGCGTCTCCCTGTTTGTTGACCCGGACCTGGAGCAGATACGTGCGGCGGCCGAGGTCAAAACGCCTGTTGTCGAGCTGCATACAGGTCGCTATGCTGCGGCCAAGACCCCGCATCAACTGAAAAAAGAGCTGGATAAAATCTGGCAGGCCGCCGCACTGGCGCAAGAGTTGGGTTTGATTGTTCATGCGGGTCATGGGCTGGATTTTCACAACGTGCAGGAGATTGCCGCCATCCCTGGCATGCAGGAGTTGAATATCGGTCATGCCATCGTTGCCCGCGCCGTTTTTGACGGCATGGAGCGTGCCGTACGCGAGATGAAACGGTTGATGCGGGAAGCCGCCCTCGCCAGTGGATGATCGGTTGATGGATACGGATGCACCGGCAGAGGGCCGTTCCGGCGAAGGTGAGCGCGCACCAGAGCCCGTTCCGCTGGATCTGCCCCCAAGCAAAAGATCGCTCTTCAATAAAATTCAGGTGCAACTGGCCAAGTCCAACACCTTTTCCGATGTGCTGCCAGAGCTGGAGGAGCTGTTGCTGCAATTTCTGGAAGGGCAGCGTTTGACGGTCTATCAAAGTGCCCGGGATGGTCAGGAGATTACTGCAAAATTCAAGACCGGCCTCGAACTCCATGAAATTCGCCTGCCTCTTTCGGCCAACTCCATTGCCGGTTATGCCGCCCTCAGTGGCAAGGTATTGAATATTGCGGATGTCTACGATGCGGAAGCATTGACAAGTATCTATCGAACCCTGAAATTTGACAGCAGTTTTGACAAACGTTCCGGTTTTACCTGTCGCGCCATGATGGTGGTTCCCATCAAGTTTGGTGCCCCCCTGTTGGGGGTGTTGCAGGTCATCAACAAGGTGGGGGGCGAGACTTTTTCGGACAATGATCTGAAATCTGCCCAGATACTGGCTGACATGCTGGCCAAAAAATTTCATGAAGAGTTTGAGGGAACCGACGGCCCTTATGACCTTCTCATCAAAAAACAGCTTTTGACCCAGGAGCAGTTGGAGGAGTTGACCAAGCGGGCCAAACGGGAAGCGGTCACCATGACCTCTCTACTGGTGACAGATCTGAAAATATTGCCTGAAATGGTCGCTGCCTCCCTGGAAAGTTATTATCAGGTGCCGTTCATGCGCTATGATCCCAGCTTTACCCCTCCGAAAAAGCTGCTGAAAAAGTTGAATATGTCCTACCTGCGCCGCCAGTTGTGGGTGCCGTTGGCGGGTGATCTGGACGATGAAATTGTCATCCTGATCGATAATCCTGCCGATGTCGGTCGCCAAATGGAGATTCAGCGGGCCTTGCCCGCCAAAAAATATATTTTTCGGGTCGGTTTCAGCGAAGATATTTTGCAGTATCTGGGTGGGGGATCGGTCTCATCCTATCTGCACGGTTTGACGGCCAAGCTGGAAGAAGAGGATGTGGAAGAGGCCGACCGTCCCGACGAGGGGATGGAGACCGGCGATGTCAACGAGAATGAAAATACCATTATCCAACTGGTCAACCGGCTCATCATCGATGCCTTCCGGGCAGGAGCCTCCGATATTCATATTGAACCTTCCAAGGGAGCCTCTCCTTCCAAAGTGCGTCTGCGCATTGACGGTATTTGTCGGCCAGCATTGGAAATTCCTTCCACTCACATTCGAGCCGTGTTGTCTCGTATCAAAATCATGGCCCGGATGGATATTGCCGAGCGACGCAAACCCCAGGACGGCAAGATTGTGATCAAGGTCAAGGGAACCCCCCTGGAGCTGCGGGTTGTGACCATTCCCACCATTTTTGGAGAGGGTTCGGTACTCCGGGTGCTGGCTTCGGGAGGGGCGTTGCCCTTTGACAATCTGAACCTCTCCGATCGCAACTACCGAGAGTTGGACCGTCTGCTAACCATCCCCCAGGGCATTGTGCTGGTTGTCGGTCCGACCGGCTCGGGCAAGACCACCACCCTGCATGCGGTTTTGGGGCGTATCAACACCCCTGACCGCAAAATCTGGACCGCCGAAGATCCGGTCGAGATCACCCAACCGGGACTGCAACAGGTTCAGGTGGATCATAAAATTGGTTTCAGTTTTGCCGAGGCGTTGCGCTCATTTTTGCGTGCAGACCCGGATGTGATCTTGATCGGCGAGATGCGGGACAAGGAGACTGCCCACAGTGGTATCGAGGCCTCGTTGACCGGTCATCTGGTTTTTTCCACGCTGCACACCAACTCTGCCCCGGAAACCATTGTCCGATTGTTGGATTTGGGTCTGGATCCCATGAATTTTGCCGATGCCCTGTTGGGTATTCTGGCGCAACGCCTGGTGCGAACCCTCTGTTCCCAGTGCAAGCAGCACTATAAGCCCTCTGACAGTGAATGGCAGCGATTAAAAAGCCTTTATGGTGAGGAAAATTTTCATGAACTGGGGATTACGCAGGCGGAAGCGGTCCTGTTTGCCCCGGGTGGTTGTGGCAAATGTGCCAAAACCGGCTACAAAGGCCGCACCGGCGTGCATGAACTGCTGGTGGCCTCTCCGGAAATGAAAAAGCAGATTGCCCGGGGGGCCAGGGCCGATGAATTGCGCCAACTGGCCATGAAGGAGGGGATGCGTACCCTGTTGCAGGATGGTGTTGCCAAGGTGTTCAAAGGGCAATGCGACCTGGCTCAACTGTTTCGAGTGGCCTCCGAATAAAAGATTTTTTGTTGTCCTGGTTGAACATCGCAATCATGTCGGCGCACACGAGGCACATCCCCCAACATGTCGCTCTTCCAGCGGGTATGTCCGGCACAGGGGAGGAGGGGGGATGCAGAACGCGAATCAGGGTACATAACCAGGAATTTGGCTCTCATCCACCTCATCTATCTGGGAGGGATCCAGATACTGTTCTGCATAGGTCCGATAAATCTTGCTGCGAATGAAAACGTCGAACAGTTCGTGATCGATGTGCTGGTCTTTTTTCATGAATCCCAAAATTTTCAACGAGGCGGAAAGGGACTTGGCCGGTTTATAGGGTCGGTCACTGGCGGTCAGTGCCTCAAACACATCGGCAATGGCCATGATCCGAGCCGGAATGGGCATCTGTTCACGTACCAAACCGTCGGGATAACCTTTACCATTCATGGTTTCGTGGTGACTCGCTGCAAACTCCGGCACCCGCTTCAAATTTTTCGGGAAGGGGAGGGTGTTGAGCATTTTTTTGGTGGCGGTCACGTGATGATTGATGATGGACCGCTCTTCCGGGGTAAGAGTACCCTTGGGGATGCAGAGGTTATAGACCTCATTTTCCGTTAAAAACGGCTCCTCCTTCCCATCCGGTCCCCTCCAACGGTACCGGCTGATCTGCTTGATCCGATCTTGCGACGCTTCCGACATGGATTCCCCCCCCCTGTTGGTTTCGATAATAAATTTTTTATCCGAATCCAGTTGGGCCAATCTTTCGTTGAAGGCTTGTTCAATCAAGGCCAGTTGCGCTTGTTGTTCCGCCGCCGGGGAGGAGAGAATGGCCACCTTGTTGTTAAGATATTCAATTTCAGCGTCCCGTTTCAACACTTCAAATCGGGTGGTGACCGTTTTGATGCGGTCATAGATGGTTTCCAATTTGGTTGCCTTGTCCACCACATATTCCGGTGTGACCACCTTGCCACAATCGTGCATCCAGGCCGCGATCCGAATTTCATACATCTCGTCTTCAGTGGGGTTAAACCCCTTCAGGTCACCCAAATCCGACTCCTTGGCCGCCTTTGCCAACATTTCGGCAAGAATCGGCACCCGGTTGCCATGACCACCCGTGTAGGGGGACTTGTCGTCGATGGCGGTCGCAATGGTGCGAATGAACGACTCAAACAGCTCTTTCAAATCAGCGATCAGTCGCTGATTGGTCAAAGCGATGGCAGCCTGGGAAGCCAACGATTCAGCCAGTTGCTGATCTTCAGGAGAGAAAGGCTTGATCTCCCCGCTCTCCTGGTCTAAGGAGTTGATCAACTGCAAAACCCCAATCAGGGTGCTTTCGTGATTTTTAAGGGGCACCGTCAAAAAAGATTTGGAACGATAGTTCATCGCCTTGTCGAAGGCACGCATACCGGAAAAATCAAAGCCATCTGCTTCGTAAGCATCTGGAATATTGACAGTTTGTCCCTTGATGGCCGTGTAGGCGGCAACCATTGCCAAGTTGGGTTTGCCATGTCGGTAGAGGGGCAACTCCGGCAGTTTGATGGCTACCCCTGTCGTTCCACCCTGGGCAATATTGAGCGAATCGGTACGAAGAATTTGGAATTTAAGGGTTTCGTGATCTGTCACCGTGTACAGGGTACCCGCATCCGCATGGGTCAACGCCTTGGCACCCATCAAAATGGTTTCCAACAGCATGTCCGTGTTGCGCATTGAGGAGAGAGCCACACCAATCTCATTGAGACGATTAACCCGCTCCAGCAAATGGCTGCGCAGCTTATTGATCGCATCCGGGCTAACAGACTGCTGACCTGAAAGTTGATCAGAAATAGAAGGACTTGTACTCACGCCGAACCCCCTTGATTTGCAGGATAAAGTGGCTTGACCCAACCGACCGGACACACAAAATACGACAAATTCGGACAAAACACAACAATACAATCCCCACCCACATCTTTGTCCCTCACCAATAGGACAAACAGAGTCCGATCACGGACAGGTTTAGCCCACTGCGCACACGTCAATGGAACATTGATCGCCATCACCTGAACCAAATGAGACAAAACAACCTTGTGCACAGGAAACAGGGTAGGGTACAAAGGAATATCCCAATTGCCAACTGTACATTGTGACCATCCACCACCGGTCGGTAGATGCTATCACACAATCAGGAGGATTACCATATTCAATTGCTTTATAAGTTTTTTTGACGAAGGTCTGTGGGGACCTGCAAACCGTAGCATGGCAACTGTTTTTCGAGGTGAAATCAACTTAATGGCTCATTCATCCATGCGGGTGGTGGTATTCGGGGCGGGGCTTGTAGGTGAAGCCCTTGGACGCCATATTGCTGATCAAGGTAACAATGTTTGCTTTATCGAAGCCAACGCAAATACTGTGCGCAAGATTCGCGAACAGATGGATGTGCAGATTGTGCATGGTACTGCAGAGGATCAGGAGGCTCTGCGGGAGGCCGGGGTACAAAACGCTGATCTGATCCTGGCGGTCACCAATCAGGATAAAAGCAATATTATTCTTACCCTGATCGCCCGCAGTCTGAATCCCATGGCCCGGATCATCACCCGGGTGCGGGACGAAGAGTTTTTGGATAACCGTCTGCTGTGGAAGTCCAGCACCCTGGCGGATACCATCGTCATCAGCCCCGAGCGGGCTGTGATAGAAAAAGCGATCCATATTCTGGAGGTGCAACACGCTTTTGATGTGGTGGAATTTCTCGATGGGGAACTGCGCATCGCCGGTTTTCGCCTTTCTGCTGGCAACCTGCTGGCTGGAAAACCACTCAAAAAATCGCACGCGCTGTTTCCTTCGGCAAACATTCTGGTGGTGGGGGCTGAACGCGGCGATGAGGTGATCATTCCAACCGGTGAGACCATTCTGGAGGAGGGTGACCGTATTTTTCTGACCCTTCCTCAGAGCATCGACCTGCATGCCATCCTGCCGTTGTTGGGTAAACGTCCGGTCACCCGGCAAAAATTTGTCATCGCAGGTGGCAGTGCCATCGGTGAACACATTGCCCGCCAATTGGCTCTTAAAGGGCAGCAGGCGGTGATCATTGAATCGGATTATGAGCGTTGTGTCACTCTGTCCGAAACACTCAAAAATGCCATCCTTCTGCATGGCGATGTCACCGATGCCTCTCTGCTCAGCCGTGCCATCACCCCGGAAACCGTTTTTCTGGCTGTAACCGCCTCTCAGGAGGTCAATTTTTTGATCTCCCTGTTGGCCCAGAAGCGGGGTGCCATGCAGGTGATCACCATGATGGATAACGAGGCCTATTATACCATGGCCCCCGAACTGGGTGTGGATGCCATTTTGAGTCCACGCGCGGCAGCCGTGGGTTCCATCCTGCGCTTTATTCGCATGGGTCGGGTTTTGGATGCCAATCTACTGTTGGGAGGCAAGCTGGATATTTTTCTGACCGAGATCAAGTCGGGTTCCAGTCTGGACAATATTCCCCTCAAAGATGTCGAGTTTCCCCAAGGGGTGATTGTGGCCGCTGCGATACGCAATAAGGATGTGGTCGTTCCCCATGGCAACTTGCGTATGCAAGAGGGGGATTTTGCCGTTTTCGTGGTCAGACCCGGCCGGGCAGCGGTTTTGGATGATCTGATCGCTCCCCGTCGCACGCTGCGACTGCCACTTTGATCCCACAACGAGGTTGTCATGAATCTGATTCTTAATCTGCGCATTGTTGGGGTTGTGGCGGCCATGCTGGCCATCTTCCAGGTGCCCACCCTGGCCCTGGCCTGGCACTTTGACGAAGAGATCATCCCCTTTGTACTCACGTTGCTCACCACCATCATCATCATCCTGATGGCCATGTTGACCCGACGTACCCTGTTTCTCGGCATGCAAGCCAGGGATGGGGTCGTTGCCGTGATCATGGGCTGGGTGATGATGATCCTGCTGGGGGCATTGCCCTACTATTTTTCGGGTATCATGTCTGGGGTGGATGCCATATTTGAGTCTGCATCCGGTTTTACCACCACCGGTTCCACCATCCTGGCAGACATAGAGCGTCTGCCCCAGGGGTTGCTCTTTTGGCGCAGCACCACCCAGTGGATCGGTGGCATGGGTATTTTGCTGTTGGCTGTAGCCATTATGCCCTATCTTGGGATAGGAGGGGCACAGATCATGAAGGCGGAAATGCCTGGATTTAAAAAAGATCGAATCGCTCCCCGGGTGACGGATACTGCCCGTATTCTCTGGAGCATCTATCTCGGTTTGACTCTGCTCGCCGGCATCTGTTATTGGCTGGCTGGCATGCCTGTTTTGGATGCTGTCCATCACGCTTTCACGACTATTTCCATAGGCGGTTTTTCCCCAAAAAATGCCAGCATGGGAGCATACCCCCCAGCGGTGCAATGGTGTTCCATGCTGTTCATGATCCTGGCGGGGATCAATTTTGTGCTTTATTACCGGTTGCTTTTTAAACGGGAGTGGGGGCCCCTTGGGGATGAAGAGTTGCACTGGTATCTATTGACAATCCTGGGGGTGGCCGCCTTTTGTTGTCTGGAGGCCTTTGCCTCCACGGCATCCAATGATCTACACGATGCACTGCTGCACGGTCTGTTTCAGGCGGTCAGCCTGGTCACCAACACCGGATATGCCAATGTGGATTGGGAGAGCTGGCCTCTCTATGTACAGATTATCCTGATGACAATCGCAATACCTGGTGCCATGTCCGGCTCTACCACCGGTGGGATCAAAATGGTGCGGGCCATCGTGCTGTTCAAGGTGTTGGGAGCCGTGATCAACCGCATACTTACCCCGGAGCGGGTGATAGCGGTCAAAATTAACGGCAAACGCATTCCCTCGGATCTGCTGGATGCCGTGATGGCTCTGGGCTTTGCCATCACCTTGGCCATGGCGGTCGCTACCATTACCCTGGTGGCCATGGGGCTTGACCTGCAAACCGCTTATTCTGCCGCCCTGACAACGCTGATCAACGTGGGGCCGGGCATAGGGATGGTTGGCCCCATGGACAACTTTGGTGCCATACCAGACAATGGCAAGTTAATGCTGGTGTTTTTGATGCTGACCGGGCGTTTGGAAGTGTTTACCGTTCTTATTCTTTTCGTCCCGCATTTTTGGAAACCCGACGCCATCCTCACCACCAACCCCAGCGTGGAAACCAGTCTGCGCATTTCCAAACGGAAAATGGAATAGCGATGAATCGACGATTTGGTCAACAAACGAAATCGTCCGAAATCGTCGAAGCCAGCCGTCAGGGAGTGGTGTGGCTGCGGCGGGACGGGTTTGTAATGTCAGATTTAACATAATACATCTTATACGACAGGATTTCAGGCAGGATTCGGGGGTGGTGATGGCAGGCTAGAGTTTGTCGTATAAGATGTATTATGTTAAATTGCTACTGCCGTCCACCTGGAAACTTGCCGGATGGCCTTTTGCCGCATAGAATCCCCCCCAGGATAGCTGCCAAGCTTAATCACCATCAGGACCATTTCAGGGAAACATCTTATGACGCGCCGCATCTTGGTTACCAGTGCCCTCCCCTATGCCAACGGTTCCATCCATCTCGGCCATCTGGTCGAATATATTCAAACAGACATCTGGGTACGGTTTCAAAAGTTGCGGGGCAACGACTGCCTCTATTTCTGTGCAGACGACACCCATGGAACGCCGGTCATGATCCGGGCCCGCAACGAAGGCATCGCGCCGGAGTTGTTGGTGCAACGGATGCACGAGGAGCATCAGGCGGATTTTAAAGCGTTTTCCATTGGTTTCGACAACTATTACAGCACCCATTCGGAAGAAAATCGTATCCTTTCCGAAGAGATATACTGCAAAAACCGCGATGCCGGACATGTTCAGACCGCACTGGTGCGTCAAGCCTATTGCAACAAGGATGCGATGTTTTTGCCGGACCGCTTTATTCGGGGTACCTGCCCCAGTTGTGGAGCCTTGGACCAGTACGGAGATGCCTGCGAAAGCTGTTCCGCCACCTACGCGCCTCTGGACCTGAAACAGGCCAAATGTGCCCTCTGTGGTGAGCCGCCGGTTGAAAAATCCTCCGAACACCTGTTTTTCCGGTTGTCCGATTTCGAACCGTTTTTGAAAGAGTGGACCCGTTCCGGTGCCTTGCAGGCGGAGATGGCCAATAAACTGGATGAATGGTTTGAAAGTGGCCTGAAAAATTGGGACATCTCCCGGGATGCCCCCTACTTCGGTTTTGAAATTCCGGATGCAGCGGGCAAATATTTTTATGTCTGGCTTGATGCACCGGTGGGTTATATGGCCTCCACCTGGAACTATTGCAAACGAACGGGCCGGTCGTTTGATGCCTATTGGCGTCCAGGGAGTACGGCAGAGGTTTATCATTTTATTGGCAAGGATATTCTCTATTTCCATACCCTGTTCTGGCCTGCCATGCTGCAGGGAGGTGGGTTTCGCACCCCGACGGCGGTTTTTGCCCATGGATTTTTGACCGTCAATGGCCAGAAAATGTCCAAATCGCGTGGAACATTTATCAATGCCCGCCACTATCTGGACCATTTGGATCCCGAATATTTACGTTACTATTATGCCTGCAAACTCTCGGGGCGGGTGGATGATCTGGATCTCAACCTGGACGATTTTGTGTTGCGGGTCAATGCGGATATGGTGGGCAAGGTGGTCAACCTGGCGTCCCGGACGGCGGGGTTTATCCACAAGCAGTTCCAGGGTCAGCTCTGCCCAGATTATCCCGCAGACGGGGGGCTGTATCAGAGCTTTGTTCAGGCCGGAGAAGAGATTGCTGCCTGGTATGAAGCGCGGGAGTATGCCAAGGCCATGCGTGCCATCATGGCCTTGGCCGACACAGCCAACCGTTATATCGAAGAAAACGCCCCCTGGAGTCTGGCCAAACAGCAAAAAGAGGCGGAGTTGCATGCTGTCTGTTCTGTTGCCATCAACCTGTTTCGGGTGCTGTTGACCTATCTGGCCCCGGTGCTGCCGGTCATGGCGGAACGGACCCGGGATCTGTTAAATCTGCCCGCTCTGACATGGGAGGGGTGCCGTCTCCCCCTGTGTGGCACGACGATCAAGCCTTTCAAGCATTTGATGGCCCGTGTGGACCCCAAGCAGGTCGAGGCACTGTTGGCGGCTGCGCGTCCCCAGGAGCTTCCCCCGCAGAGCGGAGAGCCGGTATCGCCCCCTCCCCTCCCCTCCTCCCCACCTGCTCTTGCCACCATCCCGCTGGAGAGTTTCGCCCAGGTGGACTTGCGGGTGGCACGCATTGTTCAGGCCGAGCTGGTTGCCGGGGCGGATAAATTGTTAAAATTAAACCTGGATCTGGGTCCACTGGGCCCGCGCACCGTCTTTGCCGGCATTCGGGCCGCCTACAGCCCGGAATCGCTGACCAACCGATTGACGGTCGTGGTGGCCAACCTGTTGCCCCGCAAAATGAAGTTTGGTCTTTCGGAGGGGATGATTCTGGCCGCCAGCAGGGAGGACAACACCGATAAAACAGCACTCTTCCTTTTGTCCCCCGATGCCGGGGCCGAACCCGGAATGAAAATTGGCTGACGGTTATGGAGCGGCATCAGGAGGTGGAGCTGTCTCCGCATTGTCAACCTTGTTGGTCGGCGGTTCCACCGCCTTTTGGCCTGCACGGGGGGCCGCAGCGTCATCCAGGTGGATTGCACAGCGGCCAATGGGCATGTTGACCACAGGCATCCCCTCGCTGCCCGCATCGTCCGCCTGCCGGAACTCCAAACGTACCTCCACCCGTCGACTTTCATCGGCACTCTGCTTGATGCCGGTGACAGACGCGCCATCGATAATCAATAACTGCCGCAGTCTCTCCTGCTGATTGCCCGGCATCTCAGCGGAAAACAGGGCACAGACCACCGCCTGTGCCCTGTTCAGGCTCAGATTGACATTATAGAGGTAGCTTCCCGTCGCGTCGGTATATCCCTCGATATGGATCCGCTTCAGCCACCGCTTTTCCCTGGCCGGACTCTCTGGTTCCAAATCCAGCAACAGCGGCACAAAACTGCGCAACGACTCCTGGGCCACCGGGGATAATTGGTAGCTGTTGAAGGCAAAGCTGGCTTTTTCGCCAAAGCTGATGGTGTGGGTGGCGTGATTGATCTCCAATCCCAGATTTTTTTCCTTGGCACGCTGTTCCAGGCGGTTAAGGATGGCCTGAATGGCGGTCTCCCGCTCCTTTTTTTCCACCAGCGGACGAGACGCAATGGCCACCATGGCGATACTCATGACCACCAGAAACAGCATGGCCAATGCGGTCATCAGATCCGCATAACTGATCCAAAAGGGATTACCGCCATCTTCAATCTGTTTTTGAAAACGTTGAACAACTCTGGCCACGGTTTTTTCAGCCCTTATTGTGGTTGTATTGTGGGGACAAAATATTCATTATCCATTCAATATCAAATATACTACTCTGCCCGCAGAGCGGCAGCGGGAATCGCTTCCAGGGCTTTTTGCCGCAACGGCACAAAAAGATCGCTGTCCAACGCAAAAAATCGTTGCACATACTCCTGGTGCTGTGCCCATTCCCACGCCGACATATCCCCTTCAATCCACTCGGTGAGCAGCAACAGGGCGTGCAATACCACATATTTGCGTTCACTGATCGGTCGTCCGGCAAAGACATCCTGATGGTGGTGCGACTCAATGAGCTGGACCAGCGGTTTGGGCAACTGCCAAGCGTTACAGAGCAGCGACCCCAACAGGGCATGGGTGGTTTGGTACTGCTCTGCTTCGACCGATTCCAGGCTCTGGTTGCGTTCGTTGGCCGTTTCAGAGAGCAGATCCGAATAGTCGGCAAAACGTTTCAGCAATACAAACTTTCCACAATCGTGCAACAATCCGACCAGATAGGACTCATCATGCGGTACGGCGGGCAGGTTGCCATTTTTGAAATGGGGTGAGAGCAGGCAGATCTCCTGGGAGAGCCAGGACATGATGTGGGCAGCCCGTACGCTTTTGGCCCGCATTTTTTGCATCCAGCTCTCTTTGCGGGTAATGGCTGCGCTTAAAAAAAGTTCGTGGGTGATTTCGCGCAGCTTGTCCTGTCCCAGCAATACCATGGCGCATTCGATGGATTCCACCTTGCGATTGTAGCCGCCCAACAGGGTATTGGCAGCCTGGAGTATCTGGACGGAGAGGGCCACATCCCGCAAGACAACCGCTTTTACTTGCACAGGATTTTGCACAAAGGCGTTTTGTGTTTTCATGGTTTCCAGCAACACCGTTGGCCGGGTTGGTATTGCAAACCCACGGATCATTCTCTGTGATTCTTTCAAATTTAATCGCTTGCCCATCGCTGCCGCTTGCCCGTTTTTGTTGTGCTGCTGGAAGATTCAACAGATACACGGTATACATAGCCCATCGGACCGACAGAATAGCCGCCTTCCTGCCGGACAGCAACCCTGCGTTGCAAATTTTCTTGCTGCCCCTTTATCGGACAGCCTTTTCCGGCCATGTCGGCTGCCGGTGTGATCGCGCGGGTTGGCAAATGGATGCATTCAAGGGGCTGGAATTTTTTGAAAATATACAATATCATGGGCGAACTGCATGCACGGGAGAGAAAGGGCAAACAACCATGAACATTAACGCTGCCATAGTGGATCAAAGGCTGGAAGCCGTTCGCGACGAGATTCGGCAGCGGGCGCGTGATGAGTTGAACATGACCGATGAGACCAAGTTGAAATCATTGGCTTTTGTCTACCTGCTGGTGCGCACCATGCTGGATCTCTCCGACGAGGATGCCTTTGATTGCCTCACAGAAGGCGGCGGAGATTTTGGAGTGGATGCCATGCATCTCTCCGAGGAAAGGGATGGTGAATTTACCGTTTCGCTCTTCCAGGCAAAGTACACTCACAAGAATGTGGAGGGTAATGCCAACTTTCCCGAGGATGGCATCAAGGCGTTGATCCATGCCATTCGATATCTTTTTGATCCTGCGACGATCCTGGAATCGGTCAATGATCGGCTTAAAATCAAAATCGAAGAGGTGCGTTCCCTGATTCGCGACGGCTACATACCCCAAGTGCGTGCCTTGGCCTGCAACAACGGGTTGAAATGGAATGATGCTGCGGAGGAAGAGATCACCCGCTCCGGCTTCGGCAACCAGGTGACATGGGAATACATCAATCACGACCGCGTTGTCATGGTCTTACAGGCTGCCAAGCCGGTCAATGATTCCTTGCGTTTAAGCGGCAAGGCCATGGTTGAAGACTTCAATTTTAGTCGGGTGCTGGTCGGTCGGATGGCGGTGACTGAAGTGGCCTCCCTGATCGAACGCCATGGGGAACGCCTGCTGGAGCGCAATATCCGACGCTACCTGGGACTCCAGGGAAACCGGGTAAACGAGGGTATCCGAACCACCTTGAAAAGCGACGAGAGTGGGAATTTCTATTTTTATAACAACGGCATAACACTGATATGTGAAAAATTTTCGTATAATGCGCTACAGGCAGGCGACTATCAGGTCAAGGTGGAAAATCTCCAAATCATCAATGGTGGCCAGACCTGCATGACCATTTTCAAGACCTTGAAGGAACCTGCGCCCTCTCCTCTCTCTCCTGACGCCCATGTCCTGGTCCGCCTGTATCAGTTGGCAGGTGACAACGAAGATCAGGTGCGTCGTATCACGTTTGCCACCAACAGCCAGAATCCGGTGGACTTGCGTGACCTGAGATCCAATGATGAACGGCAACGCCGTTTACAGACCGATATGGAACAACTGGGCTACAATTATCAACGGAAGCGGGCAGATCTTTCGCTTAAACCGACCGATATCACATCCGGGGTGGCTGCCGAGGCCGTTCTTTCCGTCTGGCGACAACGTCCTCATCAGGCCAAATTTTTTTCCAGGGAACATTTCGGCAAGCTCTACGACATTGTCTTTACCGATGATCTGACGGGAGCGCAGACCATCCTTGCCGTCCGCATCTACCGAATGGCCGAGAATCGACGGCGGCGTCCGCAAACAGAGGATCCGGCTTTTGTGCGTTATGCCTCCTGTTTCCTGGCAATGCGGATGGGGAGATACCTGCTGTGTGATCTGAATATCCAGTTACCGGGTCTGAATCATAGATGTTTTTCAAATGCACAGCAGTTACTCGACGCGCATGCAGAAAGCTATCTACAGCAAGCCATTCAGGATGTTAAGAATGCATTGTATCATCTCTATGCCAGCCCGGACTCAATTTCTCTGCAACAACTCGCTGCCACATTTCGCCGTGGTGATTTGATATACTATTTGAACTTTGACGAAAACGCGCGGCCTCTGTCTGATAATAAATTACAGATGATTGTTGATTTGTGAAAAGAGAAAAGGAACGGTTTGATTCCGATGTCCGACAAAAAGGGTTGGCCCATTTGGTCAATAAAGGGTTGGCGTTGGATCAACCACTTCCAAGGGGGGCAAAAATGGAATCCTGGTGGAGGGCCTGCCTGGATGACCTCTACGCATCATACCAAGGCACCTGTGCCTATCTTGGGTCAGGACTCAAACCAAACCTACCCACATACCTGTTCCAAAGGCATGCAAAGCTCTACAGGTGTTTTTGAGGGGTGGCCAGGTTGCTCACAGACCAGCTTTGGCACCGCATAACCAGGCAGACGGGCCTGAAGCTGGGTGATCAGCAGGCGGGCACGCGCCCGGTCCACCTGAAAATGGGCCGCTCCAGCGACCGGATCCAGCAGGTGCAGATAGTAGGGCAATACCCGATGGTCGACCAGTGTCTCATACAGGGCAGCCAGAACCTCCACCTGATCATTGACCCCCCTGAGCAGCACGGATTGATTCAACAGCAACACCCCCCTCCCCCGCAAACGGGCGATGGCAGCCAACACATTCCCATCAATCTCGGCCGGATGGTTGCAATGCAGCACCAGGATTGGCGTCAGACGACTGCCCGTCAACCAACGGAGCAGAGGCTCACCAACGCGCCTGGGGGTGACAACAGGCATGCGACTGTGGATCCGTAACCGCTGCAGGTGGGGAATGAGGGCCAAACGCTGCACCAACGCAGCCAACTGCCGGTCAGCCAGCATAAGCGGGTCTCCACCCGACAATACCACCTCATGGATCGAGTCGTCCGCTGCAATATAGGCCAAAGCCGGAGACCAGTCTGCCAGGGTACCGGGCAGGTCTGCATAGGCGTCATGACGACGAAAACAAAATCGACAATGGATCGCACAAGCCCCGGTCGTTTGCAGCAAAACACGACCCGCATATTTTTGCAACAGACCCGGGATGGGACGAGCCGCCCCCTCCTCCAGCGGATCGACCCCAAAGCCCTCCACTACCTGCAACTCTTCCGCGACCGGCATGACTTGACGGCTGAGAGGATCCTGGCTGTCGGCCCAATCCATCCGTTTGGCCCAGGCAGAGGGCACCCGCAAGGGATAGCGTTCCGCTGCTTGCCTGGCCCCGGCTTCTGTAATCGAACGCTTTTTTTTCTGCAACCTACTCTCCCGTAACGGTGGGACCAATCGCGGGTCTCTTGGCGATTGTATAGACGACAAATCCTGGGAACGCACTGCGGCGGCAATCATAGCGACCCCATGCCCGGAGATGCAAGCTGTCGGGCATCATCCCATCGAATAACCCGCACGGGTTATTGTGAGCCAGTGCCTGCTTTTATGCGGAGTTAGGATATTTGCCGGTGCTATAATCTGTTGTGTAACGGGTTCGATTGGGTTATAAACGCTCCAGCGTGCAGGGGGGGGCGCAGATTTGTTTGCTATTTAAAATGCAGAAAACAAAACATGTAAGGGAAAAAGATGCTAACCCATAATCAATTACGGCAGGGTTCCCGGGTGGAGATTGATGGCGCACCCTGGATCATCGTGGCGGCTGATTTTGTCAAGCCGGGCAAAGGTCAAGCCTTCACCAAAATCAAAATCAAAAATCTGATCGATGGTCGGGTGATCGAACGAACCTTCAAGTCCAGCGAAACCGTTGCCAAGGCGGATGTGGTGGATTCAGAAATGCAATATCTCTACAGTGACGGGGAGTTTTGGCATTTTATGGACCCCAACTCCTGCGAGCAGGTGGCGTTGACCGATATTCAGGTGGGAGATGCCCTGCAGTGGCTGAAAGAGCAGAGCAATTATCAGGTCACCCTCTGGAAAAACAAGGCCATCGCCGTTGTGGCACCCCAGTTTGTCACCTTGACCATCACCCAGTGTGAACCTGGGGTGAAAGGGGATACCGTTTCCGGTGCCAACAAACCCGCCGTGCTGGAAACCGGTGCGACGGTCAAGGTACCCCTGTTTGTCAATGAGGGGGAGCGCATCCGGGTGGATACCCGAACAGGGGAGTATGTGGAACGGGCCAAATAGGCGATTGGCCGGATGGCAGATACCCCCCAGGCTTGGCGTCCCGTCGCCACCCCGGCGATCCTGCGGCAACGAGCCCACCTGCTGCACCAGGTGCGCAACTTTTTTTGGCAGCGAGGGGTGATGGAGGTGGAGACGCCGCAACTGCTGCCCGGGGTCGCGCCTGAACTGCATCAGGATCCCATCGCCTGCCAATGCGGGTTTTTGTCGACTTCGCCCGAGACCGCCATGAAGCGATTGTTGGCCGCAGGCTGTGGGCCGGTCTATCAGATATGCCGCTCTTTTCGCGCAGGTGAACAGGGGGTGCTGCATAACCCGGAATTTACCATCCTGGAGTGGTATCAACCGGGATGGTCCTATCGGGATCTGATGATAGAGGTGGAAAGCCTGCTCTGGACCGTGTTAGAATGCGCAGGGTGGCTGGCCCGGGGAGGAAAACGCACCCGGGCCGAGTGCTGGCACTATCGGGAGGCCTTCCGGCACTTCGCCGGTGTTGACCCTTTTACCGATTCCGTCGCCCTGTTGCGCGCAGCCTGCCAAGGTAAATCCACCGCCGGGGTAAGATCCGAACGACAGATTGACCCGTTACCGGAGGGGCTGGATCGGCAGGATTTGCTGGATCTGTTGCTGCTGCAACAGGTGGAACCGGGGTTGAAGAAGCGGAGCGGACCGGTGTTTTTACTGGACTTTCCGCCAGAAGCGGCCGCCATGGCCCGGATTGACCCTGGTCCCCCTGCGGTGGCCCAGCGGTTTGAACTCTACATGGAGGGGGTGGAGCTGGCCAATGGCTACCAGGAGTTGACCGATCCGGTCGAACAGCAGCACCGCTTGCTGCACACCAATCAGCAACGGCAACAGACAGGCAAACAGCCGTTACCCATCGATGAACGGTTTCTGCATGCCTTGGCCCATGGCCTGCCGACCTGTGCGGGGGTGGCCGTTGGCCTGGATCGGCTGATCATGTTGGCCTTGGGTGCCAATCAAATTCAAGAGGTGATGGCCTTTCCCTGGGATCCCCTCTGAATGGACACAAGCCACCTCTGCCCAGGCAGGTGGCACATGCATATTGGGAGATATAACAAATGGTTCTTTTATACAGCCCTCCAGGAACCATGGGAGCGATCGCAGCTGATTTTTCCTTGCCTGGCGTGGATGGCCGGGTTCACACCCGAATGGATTATGAGTCCGCCGCTGTCTTGGTTGTCATGTTCATCTGCAACCACTGCCCTTATGTGCAGGCCATTGAGAGTCGATTGATCGATCTGGTCAACGAATTGAAGCCCCTGGGAGTGGCTTTTGTGGGAATCAACAGCAACGACCCCATCAGCTACCCGGAAGACAATTTTGAACAGATGAAAAAACGGGCCAAAGAGCACCGATACCCTTTTGACTACCTGATGGATGAGTCCCAGGAGGTGGCACGGGCCTACGGGGCCGTTTGCACACCGGACTTTTTTGTCTTTGATGCCGAAAAAAAGTTGCGCTACCGGGGCCGGTTGGATGATGCACCCCGCAACCCGGCCGCCGTTCGCAGCCAGGAGTTGAAGCGGGCCATTCAGGCTTTGCTGGCGGGAGAACCGGTACCAGAACCCCAACATGCCAGCATGGGATGCAGCCTTAAATGGCGGGAATAGCCTCTGTTGCACCATTGGCCAGCGGGACCGCCGAGCAGGCCTCTGCCCCGGCAGCAGGGGAACAGCTCTGCCCCGCCCTGGCCGGAGCCCGGGCCAATCCGGTTGCCAAAGAGCATAACATCAGAGAGATCCCGTACAATTACACCTCGTTTTCCGACCGGGAAATTGTCATTCGCTTTCTGGGTCAGGAGAGCTGGGATATTTTAAATCGTCTGCGCACCCGCCGCCAAACCGGTCGTTCTGCCCGCATGCTGTTTGAGGTGCTGGGCGATCTCTGGATCTTTTCCCGCAACCCTCTGTTGCAGGCAGATTTGCTGGCAGATCCTCGACGGCTGGATGCCCTGTTGACAGCGATGCAGGAGCGGTTGGCCCGTATCCGCAGCCGGGCCACCAACCCGGAGACCCAGAAGCTGGTGTTTTCCCTGGTGGAGGCAGCAGAACGGGCGGTCCAGGCGTTTGCCGAAGAGTACCAGGGTTTGGCTGCCCTGCGGGAACGGATTGTACAAAAACTGGCCCCCTTGACCCGCCGGGACAGCATTGACTTCAGCGTCATGGCGCGGGTGGCGCAAATGACGGATGCCACCGACTGGCGGGTGGCCTGTCCGACCCTGGTATTGACCCCGGCCCGGGAGATGGAGATCCCCTCCCTGGTGCAGGCTTGTATGGAGCTGGGGCTGACTCTCATCCCCAGGGGGGGCGGTACCGGTTACACCGGATCGGGGGTTCCCCTCCATCGGAACACCGTCGTCTTCAATGTGGAACGGCTCAACAGCATTGACCCCGTCGTGCTGCGGGCAGTGCCGGGGGTGGCGATGCCTGTGCCCACCATTCGGGTCGAGGCCGGGGTGGTGACCAAAGAGCTCTCTTTGGCAGCGGAGGCGGCTGGCTATATCTTTGCCGTTGATCCCACCTCACAAAACGCCTCCACCATCGGCGGCAACATTGCCATGAATGCCGGTGGTAAAAAGGCGGTCTTGTGGGGCACCACCCTGGACAATCTGCTCTCCTGGCGCATGGTCGTCCCCTCCCCGACTGCCGAACAACCCGCTGTTCAGTGGCTGGATGTGCAGCGACTGGACCATAATCTCGGCAAAATACACGACCAACCGGTGGCGCGCTTTCTGCTCACCCGTTTGCAGGCAGACGGCCAAACGGTGATCGGTGAGCCGGAGCTGTTGACCATCCCTACCGACCAGATCCGCAAGCCCGGTCTGGGCAAAGATGTCACCAACAAATGGTTGGGAGGGCTGCCAGGGGTACAGAAAGAGGGTTGCGATGGTCTGATTACCCACGCTGTCTTTGTGCTGCATCCGATGCCCCGCCATACCCACACCGTCTGTCTGGAGTTTTTTGATCCCGATCTGGGTCAGGCGGTGCCGGCCATTGTGGAGATCAAACACTACCTGGACCGCCACCCGGCGGTGGGTTGTGCCGGTTTGGAACATCTGGACGAACGCTATATTCGCGCCATTGGCTATAACGCCAAAGCCACCCGACGCCAGCGGCCCAAGATGGTACTGCTGGCCGATATTGTCGGCGAGAAGTATGCGGAGGTGGAGGCGGCCTCAGCCCATGTCATCGAACTGGCCCACGAGCGGGGCGGCGAAGGGTTTACCGCCACCACCCCGGAGGGACGCAGCCAATTCTGGTCCGACCGCTCCCGCACCGCTGCCATCGCGGCCCATACCAACGCCTTCAAAATCAACGAAGATGTGGTGATTCCCCTGGAACGTCTGGCAGAGTATAACACCGGTATCGAACGCCTCAACATTGAACACTCCATGCGCAACAAGCTGCAAATTGTGCAGGCCATGCGCCGCTATCTGGCGGGGGAAGAGTGGTTGCAACAGCTGCCTGGTCGTCTCCTGGGCAACTTTGAACGGGAGAGTGAAACCATTCTGGTCAGCAAACAGACGGCTGCCCTGCATCTGCTGGATCGGGTTTACCACCGTTGGCAAACCCTGTTGAACCATCTGGACACCCCTGCCTTCAAAGGGGATCTTCCGCTGGAACCGGAAGAGCGGGACTTGGCCCGTCCGGGGGAGAGCCTGATCCAGTTATTGTTGCGGCGAACCCTGCGCATCTCCTATCGGCTGGAGGTGGCCCAACCCCTGCAAAACCTGTTTGGGGGTGATCTCTGGGAAGGGGTACGCAGCCAGTTGGATACCATTCACAGCGGCATCCGTTCCAGTCGTCTCTTTGCCGCCCTGCACATGCATGCAGGGGATGGCAACGTCCACACCAACATCCCTGTCAACTCAAACGACTATGAAATGTTGCAGGCGGCCGATCGAATGGTGGAAGAGATCATGGTATTGGCACAACGGTTGGGTGGCTGTATCTCGGGCGAGCATGGCATCGGCTTGACCAAATTTCGCTTTCTGGATGACAAGGTTATCACAGAGTTTGCCCGCTACAAGCAGCAGGTGGACCCGAAAGGCTATTTCAACCGGGGTAAATTGTTGGCAGGCTCTGGACTGGAACAGGCCTATACCCCCTCTTTGCGTCTGGTCCAGAAAGAGGCCCTGATCCTGAAAGAGAGTGCCATGGAGGCTCTCAACAACGATATTCGCCACTGTCTGCGTTGTGGCAAATGCAAGGCGGTCTGCTCCACCCATGTGCCCGGGGCCAACCTGCTCTATTCACCGCGCAACAAAATTTTGGCCACCGGATTGGTTATCGAAGCCTTCCTGTATGATGAGCAGACCCGGCGGATCAGCCGTCCCACCGGCGGCGGGGTTTTACATCATTGCGAGGAGTTGCAGGATTTGGCCGATCACTGCACCGTCTGTCACCGTTGCCTCAAACCCTGTCCGGTGGATATTGATTTTGGCCAGGTGACCATTCGGATGCGTGAAGTTTTGAAAACACGGGGCAAGAAAGAGAAAAACCTTGCCAAACGGCTGGCCATGGCCTTCTTGACCACCACCGACCCCCGTGTGATCCATTTTGCCCGCCGTACCATGATTCAATGGGGCTACGCCGCCCAACGATTGGGTTATCAGTGGCAAAGGGTATTGGGGCGGCGGCTCCACCCCACCCCTGTGGCCACCAGCGGCCCACCTGCCCTGACAACACACCTTACCCAACTGTTCAACAGCCCGCTGCCGGAACCCGGCAGTTCGGTGACCGCCCGTGCCTTTTTGGGATTGGAGGAGACGGATGCCGTACCGATCCTGAAAGGGGTTGAAGGCGGTCCCGTTTCAGAAAGCGTCTTCTATTTTCCAGGCTGTGGCTGCGAACGACTGTTTGGGGAGATTGCGCTGGCCACATTGGCCCTGTTGCGGCATATTGGTGTGCAAACCGTGTTGCCACCCGGTTATCTCTGCTGCGGTTTTCCCCAGGCCGCCGCCGGCGAAGAGTCCGTGGGGCGTCGGATGGCCATCAGCAATCGGGTGCTGTTTCATCGGATGGCGGATGCCCTGAGTGACATGGAGATCCAGACTGTCCTGGTCTCCTGTGGCACCTGTCTGGCCCAGTTGCAAACCTATGCCTTTGACAAAATTTTTCCCGGCTGTCGCCTGATGGACATCCATGAATATTTGATGGAAAAAGGGGTCTCTGCCCCCGCTCCGGCAACAAAGGAGAGATTTCTGTTTCATGACCCTTGTCATTCACCCATGAAATACTATAATCCTCATCAGGTTGCCTCCACCCTGATGGGAGGAACAGCACAGCTGACAGACCGCTGTTGTGGGGAGGCCGGTCTCTTTGCCCTGGCACGACCCGATATTGCCACTCAGGTCCGCTTTCGCAAAGGCATGGAGCTGCCTGTCCGGCAGGAGAGTGAACCAGCGACTCCATTGTTTACTTCCTGTCCCTCCTGCTTCCAGGGCCTGTCCCGACAGCAGGATAATCGCTCCATTGCGACCCGGTTCATGGCGGTTGAACTGGCCGACCGGTTGTTGGGAAAAGAGTGGCGTACCGCACTGAGCCAGGCAGAGATAGAACGGGTTTTACTTTAAACGCGGCCTGCTGCAACAACCGATTGCTGTGTTGACAGCAATCGGTTGGCTTTTCTCTTGTTTTTTCCACGGTTAAATTTTCTTGGCCACTGATGATAAACTGTCACAAAATGGTGTGGATAGCGCAGCCCATTCCGTTGTGTTATCGGGGTATCAGTAAATTTGTTGTTGATGTCAAGAGAGCGATATTTGTATCTTGGGCGACGATGCACTGTTTTGCGAGGCCGTTTGGGCGTTTTGATGCAGCCGTTTTTTCTGATTTTTGTCAAGTGAAGCGATTCTTTTTAATCAATTGAAGTCGGTTATCATAACGATCTGTGTCTGAAAGTGACAGGGGGAGTACATACGTTGGCTATGACATCTGCGCAGGTACGGGCTTTGGGTTCAAGCGAGTTGGCTGCTGCTATCGGGGGCTTTTCAGCGGCGGAGATCAGCTACCTGACCACGGCCCAGGTGGCGGGTTTGAATGCCAGTCAGGTGGCGGCCTTAACTGCGGAACAGATCGCGGGTTTTTCAGCCCGACAGCTCGGTGAGTTTTCCGTCGGTCAATTGAGCGCATTGACCGGGACCCGGTTGGGGGCGTTAAGTGCCATACAGATCAGAGGCTTGACAGCCAGCCAGGTGGGCAGTTTGAGCACAGAGCAGATTGCCACGCTATCCGATGTACAGATCAGAGCCCTGACCACTACGCAGGTGGCTGGACTGACCCGAGCGCAATTGGCTGCCCTGACCAGCGCGCAGATTGGCCAGTTGAGCACCGCACAGATCAGCGTATTGAGTACGTCACAGATGGGCGGCCTGACTGCCTCACAGCTTGCCGTTTTCTCATCCACCCAATTGAGACGCTTGAGCGCGGCACAATTGGGGGCGTTGTCCCTGGATCAGATGACGGGATTGACCGCAGACCAAGTGCGTTCCCTGACCACTCCCCAGATTCGCGGCCTGAGTTCGGCCCAGGTGGGGGCCCTCCAATCGTCCCAAATAGCCGGACTCACCGCAGTACAGGTCAGAACCCTGAGCGTGGAACAGGTGGCTGCCCTGTCTGCCAGCCAGATCGCCGTGCTGAGCGTGGAGCAGATGAATGGCCTCACCACGGCCCAGATGAGCGCGCTGACTCAGCCGCAGATGGCTGCCCTGACGGCAACCCAGATAGAGGGGTTTTCGGCCAATCAACTGCGGGGCTTCTCTTCCGGCCAGATTGGCTTTCTGACAGCCGCTCAAATCGCGGGTTTGACCAGCAGACAGATTGCCCGGTTGACAACGGCGCAGTTGGGTGGCCTGGATGCCCAGGATCTGAGCGGGCTGACCGAGACACAGTTGCAAGGGCTGTCGGCCAGACAACTGGGCTCGTTCAGCACAGCCGCCATGGTCGGTTTGACGGTGACCCAGATTGGCTGGTTGTCCACATCCCAGTGGCGCGGCATTACCTCGGAGCAGGTCGGTTCGCTGACGGCAGCGCAGATTTCAGGTTTGTCTACCGAACAGATCAAATCCCTGTACATCCGGCAGATGGATGGCCTGACCTCCACCCAGGTTGGCCTGTTGACCACCGCCCAGATAGGGGGATTGACCCGGGCACAGATTGCCTCCCTGACCGTCACCCAGGTGGGAGGATTCGGTTCAGCCGCCATGGGGGCCTTGGATAGAACCCAGATAGGGGGATTAAAATCCGACCACATTGCCGCCTTGACCAAAACCCAAATCGGTGGATTGGATACCGCCGGTATTGCCGCCTTGACGGTGGCCCAACTCAGAGGAATATCCTCCACCCAGATCAGCTACCTGACCACTACCCAGGTGGCCGGGCTCGGCAGCAGGCAAATTACCCGATTGACGCTGGAACAGATCGGCGGCCTGCTCTCCACCCAGATCGCGGCTTTGACCGCAGACCAGGTGGCCGGTTTGACCTCGGCGCACATTGGTTCGTTCAGCACAACCGCCATCGGGGGGTTGGATAGTACGCAGATTGGCCTCTTGACCCCAAGACAGTGGGATGGCGTTTCAGCCACCCAGATTGGGGCCTTGACGCTGACACAGATAAAAGGTCTGACCTCCACCCAGATCCGATCCCTGGCCACCAGCCAGGTGGTGGGACTGACGACCACCCAGATTGGGGTGCTGGAGAGTGTCCAATTGGGCGGCTTGACTACCGCCCTGATCGGCTCCCTGAGTACGGTGCAGGTGGGGGGGTTGGCCTCCACCCAGATCGGCGCGCTGTCAACAGCCCAAATCAGGGGGTTGAGCAGCCTGCAAATTGCCAGCTTGACCACCACCCAGATGGGCGGTCTGGAGTCCGCCGACATCCACGTGTTGACCGCAGCCCAGATGGATGGGTTGACCTCTGCCCAGATGGCCGCCTTGACCACCACCCAGGTGGAAGGGTTGACCAGTGCCCAGATTGCCAAATTAAGCCTGCTGCAGATTGGCGGTCTGGAATCCACCGATATTGCCGCGCTGGACACCATGCAGATACGGGGCCTTACTTCAGAGGCTCTGGGGGCATTGACTAAAACCCAGGTAGCCGGCCTGGAATCCACCGACATCGAAAAGCTGTCCATCGTTCAAATGCGGGGATTTTCGGCTGCCCAGATTGGTTATTTGACGACCGGGCAGATTGGCGGCCTGACCACCGCCCAGATTGCCAGGTTGAGTATTGAACAGATCGGTGGCCTGGAATCCACCGATATCGCTGTATTGACCTCCAGCCAAATGCGGGGTCTGACCAGCCAGCAGATCAGTTCACTGACCACGACGGCAGTGGGCGGATTGAGCAACGATCAGATCGGTTTTCTCACTGCGGTGCAGTGGCGAGGGGTGACCGCAGCCCAGGTGGGTGCGCTGACCACAACACAGATCTCCGGCCTGACTACGACACAGCTTAAATCGTTCAGCAGTCAGCAAATGAGTGGATTGACCACCACCCAGATTGCTGCCTTGACCACCGAGCAGGTGGGTGGGTTGACCATCAGACAACTGGTTGAGTTGTCCACTGCGCAGGTAACCGGTTTTGAATCGACGGACATTGCCACACTGACCACAATCCAGTTCCGGGGGTTGAGCAGTGAACAGGTGGCCTCTCTGACAACAACACAGATGGCGGGCTTGACCTCGGCTCTGTTGGATGGACTCCTGCCGCAGCAATTGAGCGCGTTGACCTCCACCCAGTTGGGAAGTTTAAGCACGACCCAGGTGGCCATGCTTGGCAACAAGCAGATTCACGCGCTGACTACTGCACAAATGCGTGGTTTGACGGCAACGCAAATCGCCGCATTGACCGAGACACAGGTTGAGTGGGTCATCGCCTCCCAGCTGTTTTTGAATGCCGATGGTTCCACAACAACCATCACCCGGCAGGTTGGTGGTTTGACATCGACACAAATGGGGGCCTTGACGACCACCCAGCTGTCGGGGTTGGAATCCACCGACCTGGCCCGTTTGGCCACCATGCAGTTGCAATCTCTCTCTTCGACCCAGACGAGGTCACTCTCCACAACTCAGTTGAACGGTTTGCTCAGCGACCAGATTGCAGCCTTCAGTACGGCGCAGTTGGCCGGTTTCAACACTACCCAGGTCAATGTTTTATCCACCTCCCAGCTGGATGGGCTCAGCAGCCAACAGATCTCTGCCCTGACCACCACCCAGCTGGATGGGGTAACCAGCACCCAACTCTCCTCCCTGACGACAACGCAACTGGATGGTTTCAACAGTACGCAGATCAGTTCGCTGACCACCACCCAGATGGCCGGTTTGGACAACAGCCAAATACTCTCTTTGGGCGGCCTGCAGCTGGCTGGCCTCAATAGCGCGCAGATTGCCGCGTTGACCACCACCCAATTGGCGGCATTCGATGTCTACTGGTTTTCCCAGTTGACAACGACGCAGGTGGATGGCTTCAGCAGTACCCAGGTAGCCTGGTGGTCCACAGCCCAGATGAGCGGTCTGAACTCCACCCAGGTTGAATCCTTGTCGGCAACCCAGATGACGGGTATGGGAAGCCTGCAGATTCGCTCCCTGACCAATCGCCAGTTTGACGGTTTCAGCAGCACCCATATTGCCGCATTGACTACAACACAGTTTGCGGGCTTGAGCAATTTGCACCTGCGTGCCCTGACCACCACCCAGGTGGATGGCCTGAGCAGCCTGCAGATCAGCCTGTTGACCACCGAACAGGCTTTTGGACTCAGCAGTACGCAGATTGACTCTTTTTCCACCCAGCAGATTGCCGGGCTGAGCAGTGCCAACATGGCGGTGTTGAACAATTTGCAGGTGGATGGCCTGAACAGCACCCTGATCAGCGCATTGACCACCACTCAGGTGAGCAGTTTGCGCAGCGTGGTCATCTCAACCCTGACCACGACTCAGCTGGATGGTTTCCGCAATACCCATGTTGGCGCATTGACGACCAGCCAGTTGGACCGGTTGAGCAGCATCCATGTGAACTCCCTGACCACGACCCAGGTGAGTGGGTTTACCACCACCCAGATCGATGCCTTGACCGTTTTGCAGGTACCTGGTTTGAGTACCACCCAGATTGACGGACTCTCTTCGATCCAGGCGGGCAGCTTGACCAGTCGGCAGATCAATACCTTTTCGACAACGCAGATCAGCGGTTTGAGCAGTACCCAGGTTGGGCTGCTGACGACCACACAAATGGCGGGCTTGGAGAGTATACAGGTCAACGTACTCAGCCTGGCGCAGGTGAGCCGCTTAGGCAGTGTGCAGGTGGGGTCGCTCTCCACATTGCAGATACAGGGTCTGACCACTACCCATATGGTCTCATTGACCACCACCCAGATCGATGGTCTGAGCAGTCAGCAGGTCAACACCCTTTCGCCGACCCAGGTGAAAGGGCTCGGCAGTGTGCAACTCGCCTCCCTCACCACAACCCAGGAGGGGGGGCTGAAGGAGGTTCAAATTGCGGTGCTGACCACCACCCAGCTGGCGGGTTTCAGCAGCACCCAGGTCAATTTTTTAACCACAAGCCAACTGTCGGCCTTCAGCAGCACCCTGATTAACGCTTTGACCACCGGTCAGTTGGCTGGTTTGACCAGCGGCCAGCTCAATGCACTGACTACCGGGCAGGTGACGGGTTTGACGGCTACCCAGGTGGCCTCCCTGACCACCACCCAGTTGGCTGGGCTGAACAGTATGCAGTTAAGCGTGTGGACCACCACCCAGGTGGATGCACTGCTGACAACCCATGTCGCCTTCCTGACCACCTCCCAGGTGGACGGCTTGAACAGTATCCAGTTGGCCTCTTGGACAACCACGCAAGTCGCTGTTTTGAATACCACCCAGATTGATTCACTGCTCACGCAACAGCTGAGCGGTCTGAGCAGCAGCCAGCTGGATATTTTTTCCACCACCCAAATGGCGGGCATGGCTGCTTTCCAGCTGGCCGCTCTGACCACGACCCAGTTGGACGGTCTGCGGAGTGCGCAGCTTGTTGTGCTGACCACGACCCAGATCTCCGGGTTGAACAGCAGCCAGATCGACTCGTTTACCACCGCGCAAGCGGCCGGCTTGACCAGTACGCAGATTGACTCTTTGACGCTGCTGCAAATGGTCGGCTTGAGCAGCAGCCAACTGGCCTCGTTGACGACGCTGCAGGTCAGGGGGTTCCAGAATACGCAGATTGCAACACTGAGTACCACCCAGCTGGATGGTCTGCAGAGTGCCCAGGTGGTGATCTTGACCACCACGCAGATGGGAGGGTTGAGCAGCAGGCAGTTGGACTCTCTGACCACCTCCCAGGTGGATGGTTTGAACAGTACCCAGGTTGCGCAGTTGAGCTTGGGGCAGTTGGCTGGTTTGAACAACATCCTGGTGGACTCTCTTTCCACCACCCAGGTGGCGGGTTTGAGCAGCGTGCAGCTTAACGCCCTGACAACGACACAAATGGTCGGTTTCAACGATACCTTGATCCGTGCCCTGACCACCACCCAAACCGCCGGCTTGAGCAGTGTGCAGCTGCGTGCCCTGACCACCACCCAACTGGCCGGTTTGAGCAGCACCCAGGTGGCTGTCCTGACCACCACCCAACTGGCCGGTCTCCAGAGTGCCCATCTGGCCGCCTTGACCACCACCCAGATCAACGGCCTGAGCCAGCTCCATGTAGCGGCGTTGACCACCACCCAGATAGATGCCTTCCACAGTACCCAGATAGGGATTTTGACCACTACCCAGGTCGGCGGCTTGACCTCTGTGCAGATAAACTCTCTGACCACCACCCAGGTTGGGGGGGTAAACAGCGTCCAGATAGGGGTATTGACCACCACCCAGGTGAGTGGCCTGAGCAGCACCCATATCGCCTCTCTCTCCTCAACCCAGGTGGGAGGGGTAACGTTGACCCAGGTGGGTGGTCTGAGCAGCACCCAGGTGGCTGCGTTGGCGAGTACCCAGATTGGTCTGTTGACGACAACCCAGATGGGAGGGTTGAGCAGCCAACAGTTGGCCATCCTGACCACGACCCAGGTGGATGCGCTGAGCAGCGTGCAGATAGGAATATTGACCACCAAACAGGTGGTGGGTTTGACCAGTATCCTGGTGGATTCGCTGACCACCACACAGTGTGCAGGGCTGACTTCCGGGCAAATTTTTGTCCTCACCACCAGCCAACTGGATGGCCTGAGCAGCCTGCAAATCGCCGCCCTGACCACCACCCAGCTGGCTGGCCTGCACAGCAGCCAGATCGACTCTCTGACCACCACCCAAGTGGATGGTTTCTCTCAGACCCATATTGGTGCGTTGACCACGACCCAACTGGCTGGCTTGAGCAGTCTGGAACTGGACTCCTTGACCACCACCCAACTGGACGATCTGAGCAGTACCCAGTTCGGTACTTTGACAACCCTGCAAATGCGCGGCCTGAGCAGTGTGCAGTTGGATTCGCTGACCACCACCCAGACCATCGGATTTACCACCAGCCAGATTGCCGTCCTGACCACATCGCAGGTCGACGGATTGAGCAGCACGCAGCTGGATCGGTTGACCACCACCCAGGTTTCCGCGCTGGACTCCGGGTTGATCGATTCCCTGACCACCTCCCAGGTCGATGGCCTGACATCCACCCAAATCACGGTATTGAACGCGCTGCAGGTACGTGGTCTGAGCAGTACATTGATTGACTCCCTGACCACGACCCAATTGGCCGGCTTCAGCAGCACCCAACTGGGTCTGTTGAGTACGGTGCAGATCAAGGGGTTGAGCAGCACCCAGATCGCCACCTTGACGACAACACATGTCAGCGGTTTGGGCAGCATTCAAGTCATTTACTTGACCACAACCCAGTTGGATGGGCTGAACAGCAGCCAGATTGCCATACTGACCACCTGGCAACTGGATGGGTTGAGCAGTACCCAGGTGGACTCTTTGAGTACCACCCAGATTGCTGGATTGAGCAGCACTCAGGTCGATTCCGTCAGCGTGGAGCAGCTCCATGGTCTGAGTACCACCCAGATTGCCATACTGACCACCACCCAATTGGATGGGTTGAGCAGCACCCATGTCGCTGCCTTGACGACGACCCAACTGGCCAGTTTGTCCAATGTTCAGATGGACTCCTTGACTGTCACCCAGCTGGCGGGCTTGAGCGGTGCCCAGTTTTCTGTGCTGACAGCGGCCCAAATTGGGGCTCTGTCCAGTACACAGGTCGGTGCATTAAGCACCGATCAGTTGCGGAGTTTGACGGCAACCCAGATGGCGGCACTCACCACCACCAATATTGTCGGCTTGACGACCATTCACATGACTCTGCTGACCACCACCCAGATCAGCGGTGTGGAGTCCACCGACATCGGTGCCCTGACAACGACGCATCTCTCCATGCTCAATATCACCCAGGTCGCCTCGCTGACCTCCACTCAGATAGGCGGTCTGGACTCGACCGATATTGGCGCGTTGAGTTTGACCCAATTGAGCGTGTTGAACAGCAACCATATCTCGGGATTGAATACAGCCAATATCATGGGTCTGACAACGGCCCAGGTGAAGGCCCTGACAACCAGTCAGATGGATGGTCTGCAACCGGCTGCAGTAGGGGCTTTGACCACGGCGCAGGCGGTGTTGTTCGATACCACGCAAATCGACTCCCTGTCGGGGACACAAGTGGGTGGTTTTGAGTCCACGGATCTCAGCTTGTTAAGCCTGACACAAGTGGCGGTATTGAGCAGTAGCCAGATTGCAGGCTTGACCACCGCCAATATTCCCGGCTTGACCACCGCCCATGTTGCGGCACTGACCCTGACCCAGTTGGCCGGTTTGGAGCCGCTGGACATCGGTGCCATGACCACCACCCAGATGCCTGCCCTGAGTACAACCCACCTGTCGGCTCTCTCCGGTGTACAAGTGGCGGGTTTTGAATCGACAGACATCAACGTCTTCACCACCACCCAGGTGGCCGTTCTGAGCAGTGGACAGATCAACTATCTCACCACCTCACAAGTTCCGGGACTGACAACAAGCCATTTTGCCATCCTGACCACTACCCAGTTGGATGGTCTGACCTCCACCCAGGTCAGTGCCCTGAGCATGGCTCAGCTGGGGGCCATGAACACGACCCAGATCTCCTCTTTGAATGACACCCAGATGAGCGGTCTGGGCAGCACGCAGATCGCCTCTTTGACTACAACACAGGTGCTGGGTCTGACCAGTTTGTGGATTGCCTTTTTGAGTACGACTCAGATTGCCGGGTTGAGAAGTACCCACATCGATGTGTTGACCACAACCCAGATCGATGGCTTCAGCAGTACCCAGATCGACAGTTTAACGACGACACAGGTCGATGGCTTCAAAAGCACGCAAATTGATTCCCTGTCGACGCTCCAGGTACGTGGTTTTGGCAGTGTACAGATCGATTCCCTGACGACAACCCAGGTGGCCGGGTTGAGCAGTACTCTGTTCGGTTCGTTGACCTCTACAGCGATCATCGGCCTGAGCAGCACGCAGGTCGTCTCATTGACCACGACGCAAATTGACGGCTTCCTGAGTGCCCAAACGGCTACGCTGACGACAACTGCCATGGATGGTTTGAGCAGCGTCCAGCTTGAGTCGATGACCACCACCCAGATGGATGGTTTGCTCAGCGTACAACTGACCGCTCTGGCGGTAACCCAGTTGGATGGACTCTCCAGTCTGCAGATGGCCTCGCTGGCCGCCACCCAATTGGATGGTCTGCTCTCCATTCACCTGACCTCGCTGGCCAACACCCAGTTGAACGGACTGCTCTCTACCCAACTGACCGCTTTTGCCAACACCCAACTGGATGCGTTAAGCTCGATCCATCTGACCGCGCTGGCCAATACCCAATTGGATGGCCTGACCTCCGTGCAGCTGGCAGCGTTGGCCAATACCCAGTTGGATGGCTTGACCTCCGTCGCTCTCTCCGGCTTGGCCAACAGCCAGTTGGATGGGCTGCATTCGACCCATTTGACAGCCTTGGCCAATACCCAGTTGGATGGACTACGCTCCACCCAGTTGACCACTCTGGCCAACAGCCAGTTGGATGGGCTGGCCTCCACCCAGTTGACCACTCTGGCCAACAGCCAGTTGGATGGCTTGACCTCCGTCAGTTTGACCGGCCTGGCCAACAGCCAGTTGGATGGCTTGACCTCCACCCAGTTGACAAGCCTGTCAAACACCCAGTTGGATGGGTTGGCCTCCGCGCAGCTGACGGCGTTGGCCAACACTCAGTTGGATGGCTTGACCTCCGTGAGTTTGAGCGGCCTGGCAAACAGCCAGTTGGATGGGCTGGCCTCCACCCAGTTGACCGCACTGTCGAATACCCAACTGGATGGGCTGACCTCAGTCGCTCTGTCCGGTCTTGCTGACACCCAATTGGATGGCCTGGGTTCGGTAGCCCTGGCTGGTCTGGCCAACAGCCAAATGGATGGGTTGCTCTCCACCCATCTGACTGCCTTGTCAAACACCCAGTTGGATGGCTTGACCTCGGTCGTTTTGTCCGGCTTGGCCAACAGTCAGTTGGATGGCTTGACCTCCATCCAG
Organism: Magnetococcales bacterium HCHbin5; assembly: GCA_002753505.1. Lineage (GTDB taxonomy): Bacteria > Pseudomonadota > Magnetococcia > Magnetococcales > Magnetaquicoccaceae > Magnetaquicoccus. The sequence continues at coordinate 208,665 of PEAG01000001.1, forward strand.
CTCACCGCCCTGGCCAACAGCCAGTTGGATGGCTTGACCTCGGTCCAGTTGACCGGTTTGGCCGCCAGTCAGTTGGATGGCTTGAGTTCAACCCACCTGACCGCCTTGGCCAACAGCCAGTTGGATGGCCTGACCTCGGTCGCCTTGGCTGGCTTGGCCAACAGCCAATTGGATGGTCTGACCTCCATCCAGCTCACGGCACTGTCTACTACCCAGCTGGATGGTCTGGCCTCCACCCATCTGACCGCTTTGGCCGACACCCAGTTGGATGGGTTGACCTCCGTAGGTCTGACCGGGCTGGCGGCCAGCCAGCTGGATGGGTTGCTCTCCACCCAGCTGACCGCCTTGGGTAACAGCCAGTTGGATGGACTGACCTCGATTCAGTTGATCAGCCTGGCCGACACCCAGCTGGATGGCTTGAGCTCGACTCAGTTGACCGGTTTGGCCAATACCCAGTTGGATGCCTTGACCTCATTGAATCTGACAGCACTCACCAACACCCAGCTGGATGGCTTGACCTCGGTGCAGTTGACCGGTTTGGCCAACACCCAGTTGGATGCCTTGACCTCATTGAACTTGACGGCCCTCACCAACACCCAGTTGGATGGTTTGACCTCGATCCAGTTGACCGGCTTGGCCAACACCCAGTTGGATGCTTTGACCTCGCTGAATTTGACTGCTCTGACCAATACCCAGCTGGATGGGTTGACCTCGGTGCAGTTGACCGGTTTGGCCAATACCCAGTTGGATGCCTTGACCTCATTGAATCTGACGGCACTCACCAATACCCAGTTGGATGGGTTGACCTCGGTGCAGTTGACCGGCTTGGCCAACACCCAGTTGGATGCCTTGACCTCCCTCAACTTGGCGGCTTTGACCAACACCCAATTGGATGGGTTGACCTCGGTGCAGTTGACCGGCTTGGCCAATACCCAGTTGGATGCCTTGACCTCCCTCAATCTGGCAGCCCTGGCCAATACCCAGTTGGACGGATTGACCTCGGTGCAGTTGACCGGCTTGGCCAATACCCAGTTGGATGCCTTGACCTCCCTCAATCTGGCAGCCCTGGCCAATACCCAGTTGGACGGATTGACCTCGGTGCAGTTGACCGGCTTGGCCAATACCCAGTTGGATGCCTTGACCTCGCTGAATTTGACGGCTCTGACCAACACCCAGTTGGATGGGTTGACCTCGGTGCAGTTGACCGGCTTGGCCAATACCCAGTTGGATGCCTTGACTTCGCTCAATCTGACCGCGCTGACCGACACCCAGTTGGATGGTTTGACCTCGGTGCAGTTGACCGGTTTGGCCAATACCCAGTTGGACGCCTTGACATCGCTGAATCTGACCGCGTTGGCCAACAGCCAGTTAGATGGCTTGATCTCGGTGCAGTTGACCGCTTTGGCCAACAGTCAGTTGGATGGGCTGACTTCGGTCCAGTTGACCGCCTTGGCCAACAGTCAGTTGGATGGGCTGACTTCGGTCCAGTTGACCGCCTTGGCCAACAGCCAGTTGGATGGGCTCACCTCGGTGCAGTTGACTGGTCTGGCCAACAGCCAGTTGGACGGGCTGACTTCGGTGCAGTTGACCGCCTTGGCCAACAGCCAGCTGGATGGGCTGACCTCGGTGCAGTTGACCGCCTTGGCCAACAGCCAGCTGGATGGACTCACCTCGCTGCAGTTGACCTCCTTGGCCGCTACCCAGTTGGATGGGCTGACCTCAGTGCAGTTGACCGCGTTGGCCAACAGCCAGTTGGATGGTTTGACCTCAGTGCAGTTGACCTCCTTGGCCGGTACCCAATTGGATGGTTTGACCTCGGTGCAGTTGACCGGCTTGGCCAACAGCCAGTTGGACGCCTTGACCTCTCTCAACCTGGCGACCCTGGCCGACACCCAGTTGGATGGGCTGACATCGGTACAGCTGACTGGCTTGGCCAACAGCCAGTTGGATGCCTTGACCTCGCTGAACCTGACCGCGTTGGCCAATACCCAGTTGGACGGCTTGGCCTCGGTGCAGTTGACCGCCTTGGCCAACAGCCAGTTGGATGGCTTGGCCTCGGTGCAGTTGACCGCTCTGGCCAACAGCCAGTTGGATGGGCTGGCCTCGGTGCAGTTGACCGCTCTGGCCAACAGCCAGTTGGATGGGCTGACCTCAGTGCAGTTGACTGCTCTGGCCAACAGCCAGTTGGATGGGCTGACCTCGGTGCAGTTGACGGCTCTGGCCAACAGCCAGTTGGATGGGCTGACCTCAGTGCAGTTGACGGCTCTGGCCAACAGCCAATTAGATGGGCTGACCTCGGTGCAGTTGACCGGCTTGGCCACCACCCAGTTGGATGGGCTGACTTCGCTCCAGTTGACTGCGTTGGCCAACAGCCAGTTGGATGGGCTGACTTCCGTTCAGCTGACTGGTTTGGCCAACAGCCAGTTGGATGCCTTGACCTCGCTGAACCTGACCGCGTTGGCCAACAGCCAGTTGGATGGCCTGACTTCCGTTCAACTGACCGGTTTGGCCAATAGCCAGTTGGATGGCTTGACCTCTGTCGGCTTGACTGGTTTGGCCAACAGCCAGTTGGATGGCTTGACCTCGGTACAGTTGACGGCTCTGACCAGCACCCAGTTGGATGGCTTGACCTCTGTCGGCTTGACTGGTTTGGCCGACAGCCAGTTGGATGGCCTGACCTCTGTGAATCTGGCATCGCTGGCCAACAGCCAGTTGGATGGGCTGACTTCGCTCCAATTGACCGCGTTGGCCAACAGCCAGTTGGATGGGTTGACTTCGGTGCAGTTGACCGGCTTGGCCAATAGTCAGTTGGATGGGTTGTTGTCAGTCCAACTGAGCAGTTTGGCGAATACCCAGTTGGATGGGCTGACCTCGATCGGTTTGACCGGTCTGGCCAATACCCAGTTGGATGCCCTGACCTCGCTGAATCTGACCGCCCTCACCAACACCCAGTTGGATGGGCTGACTTCGGTGCAGTTGACCGCTCTGGCCAACACCCAGTTGGATGCCTTGACCTCGCTGAACCTGGCGGCTCTGGCCAATACCCAGTTGGATGGGTTGACCTCGGTGCAGTTGACCGGCCTGGCCAATACCCAGTTGGATGCCCTGACCTCCTTGAACCTGGTAGCTCTGGCCAATACCCAGTTGGATGGGTTGACCTCGGTACAGTTGACCGGCCTGGCCAACACCCAGTTGGACGCCCTGACCTCGTTGAATCTGGCCGCGCTCGCCGACACCCAGCTGGACGGGTTGGCCTCGGTGCAGTTGACCGGCTTGGCCAATACCCAGCTGGATGCATTGACCTCCTTGAACTTGGCAGCTCTGACCAATACCCAGCTGGATGGGTTGACCTCGGTGCAATTGACCGGTCTGGCCAACACCCAGCTGGATGCTTTGACCTCGCTGAATCTGACGGCTCTGGCCGACACCCAGCTGGACGGGTTGACCTCGGTGCAGTTGATCGGCTTGGCCAATACCCAGCTGGATGCCTTGACTTCCCTCAACCTGACCGCTCTCACCAACACCCAGTTGGATGGCTTGACTTCGGTGCAGTTGACTGGCCTAGCCAACACCCAGTTGGATGCCTTGACTTCATTAAACTTGGCAGCTCTCACCAACACCCAGTTGGATGGGTTGACTTCGGTGCAGTTGACCGGCTTGGCCAATACCCAGTTGGATGCCTTGACCTCCCTCAACCTGGCAGCCCTGGCCAATACCCAGTTGGATGGTCTGACCTCGGTGCAGTTGACCGCTCTGGCCAACACCCAGTTGGATGCCCTGACTTCGTTGAACCTGGCGGCTTTGGCCAACACCCAGTTGGATGGCCTGACCTCGGTGCAGTTGGGCGGCCTGGCCAATACCCAGTTGGATGCCTTGACTTCATTGAACCTGGCAGCTCTCACCAACACCCAGTTGGATGGGTTGACCTCGGTGCAGTTGACTGGCTTGGCCAATACCCAGTTGGATGCCTTGACCTCCCTCAACCTGACCGCGTTGGCCAACAGCCAGCTGGATGGGTTGACTTCGGTGCAGTTGACCGGCTTGGCCAATACCCAGTTGGATGGGTTGACATCGGTGCAACTGACCAGCCTGGCCAACACCCAGTTGGATGCCTTGACCTCCCTCAACCTGACAGCTTTGGCCAACACCCAGTTGGATGGGTTGACCTCGGTGCAGTTGACCGGCTTGGCCAATACCCAGTTGGATGCCTTGACTTCGCTGAATGTGACGGCCCTGGCCAACACCCAATTGGATGGCTTGAGCTCGGTGCAGTTGACTGGCCTGGCCAATACCCAGTTGGATGCCTTGACTTCGCTGAATGTGGCGGCTCTGGCCAACACTCAGTTGGATGGCTTGAGCTCGGTACAATTGACCGGCTTGGCCAATACCCAATTGGATGCCTTGAGTTCGCTGAATGTGATGGCCCTGGCCAACACCCAGTTGGATGGCCTGACCTCGGTGCAGTTGACCGCCTTGGCCAACAGCCAGTTGGATGGGTTGACCTCGGCACAATTAACCGACTTGGCCAACACTCAGTTGGATGGGCTGACTTCAGTGCAGTTGACCGGCTTGGCCAACAGCCAGTTGGATGGGTTGACCTCCCTCAATCTGACCGCCTTGGCCAGCACCCAGTTGGATGGGCTGGCCTCGGTGCAGTTGACCGGTTTGGCCAACAGCCAGTTGGACGGGTTGACCTCCCTCAATCTGACCGCCTTGGCCAGCACCCAGTTGGATGGGCTGGCCTCGGTGCAGTTGACCGGTTTGGCCAACAGCCAGTTGGACGGGTTGACCTCCCTCAACCTGACCGCCTTGGCCAACAGCCAGTTGGATGGGCTGGCCTCGGTGCAGTTGACCGGTTTGGCCAACAGCCAGTTGGACGGGTTGACCTCGGTCCAATTGACCGGCTTGGCCAACAGCCAGTTGGATGGACTGGCCTCGGTACAGTTGACCGGTTTGGCGAGTACCCAGTTGGACGGTTTGACCTCCATCCAATTGTCAGCCTTGGCGAACAGTCAATTGGATGGTTTGCTTTCGATCCATCTGACCAGTCTGGCCAACACCCAATTGGATGGCCTGACCTCGGTCCAATTGACCGGCTTGGCCAATACCCAATTGGATGCCTTGACCTCTCTCAACCTGACGGCTCTGACCAACACCCAGTTGGATGGGTTGACCTCGGTGCAGTTGACCGGCTTGGCCAATACCCAGTTGGATGCCCTGACCTCATTGAATCTGACGGCTCTCACCAACACTCAGCTGGATGGGTTGACCTCGGTGCAGTTGACTAATCTGGCCAACACCCAGTTGGATGCCTTGACCTCTCTCAACCTGACGGCTCTGACCAACACCCAGTTGGATGGTCTGACCTCGGTGCAGTTGACCGGTTTGGCCAACACCCAGTTGGATGCCTTGACCTCACTGAACTTGACGGCTCTCACCAACACCCAGTTGGATGGGTTGACCTCAGTCCAGTTGACCGGCTTGGCCAATACCCAGTTGGATGCCCTGACTTCGCTCAACCTGACCGCGCTCACCGACACCCAGCTGGATGGTCTGACCTCGGTGCAGTTGACCGGTTTGGCCAACACCCAGTTGGATGCCCTGACCTCCCTCAATTTGACCGCGCTGGCCAACACCCAGTTGGATGGCTTGCTTTCAGTCCAGCTGACCAGCTTGGCCAACACCCAGTTGGATGGCCTGACCTCGGTGCAGTTGACCGGCCTAGCCAATACCCAGTTGGATGCCTTGACTTCGCTCAACCTGACGGCTCTGGCCAACACCCAGTTGGATGGGTTGACCTCGGTCCAATTGACCGGCTTGGCCAACAGCCAGTTGGATGCCTTGACCTCGCTGAACTTGGCGGCTCTGGCCAACAGCCAGTTGGATGGGTTGACCTCGGTGCAGTTGACCGGCTTGGCCAATACCCAGTTGGATGCCTTGACCTCGCTGAATCTGGCGGCCCTGACCAACACCCAATTGGACGGTTTGAGTTCGGTGCAGTTGACCGGCCTGGCCAGCACCCAATTGGATGCCTTGACCTCACTGAATCTGACCGCGTTGGCCAACACCCAGTTGGATGGACTGTTGTCGGTCCATTTGACCAGTTTGGCCAACACCCAGTTGGATGGCCTCACTTCGGTTGGTTTGACAGGTTTGGCGAACACCCAATTGGATGCTTTGACTTCGTTGAATCTGACCGCGCTCGCCAACACCCAGCTGGATGGCCTGACCTCGGTGCAGTTGACCGGCTTGGCCAATACCCAATTGGATGCCCTGACATCCCTTAACCTGACTGCGCTCACCAACACCCAGTTGGATGGGTTGACTTCGATCCAATTGACCGGCTTGGCCAATACCCAGTTGGATGCCTTGACTTCGCTCAACCTGACCGCGCTCACCGACACCCAGTTGGATGGTTTGACCTCGGTACAATTGACCGGCTTGGCCAATACCCAGTTGGATGCCTTGACCTCCTTGAATCTGATGGCGTTAAGCAACACTCAATTGGATGGCTTGACTTCGGTGCAGTTGACCGGCTTGGCCAATACCCAGTTGGATGGGCTGACTTCAATGCAGTTGACCGGCTTGGCCGATACCCAGTTGGATGGGTTGACCTCGGTGCAACTGACCGGCTTGGCCAATACCCAGTTGGATGCCTTGACCTCTCTCAACCTGACTGCGCTCACCAATACCCAATTGGACGGTTTGACCTCGATCCAGTTGACCGGTCTGGCCAACACCCAGTTGGATGCTTTGACCTCTCTCAACTTGACCGCGCTCACCAATACCCAGTTGGATGGGTTGACTTCGGTCCAGTTGACCGCTCTGGCCAGTACCCAATTGGATGGGTTGACCTCGGTCCAGTTGACCGCTCTGGTCGATACCCAGTTGGATGGGTTGACCTCGGTGCAGTTGACCAGCTTGGCCAATACCCAGTTGGACGGACTGACTTCGGTGCAGTTGACCGGCTTGGCCAACACCCAGCTGGATGCCTTGACCTCGCTCAACCTGACCGCGCTGGCCAACACCCAGTTGGATGGTCTGACTTCGGTGCAGTTGACCGGCTTGGCCAACACCCAGTTGGATGCCTTGACCTCCCTCAACCTGACCGCGCTGACCAATACCCAATTGGATGGGTTGACCTCGGTGCAGTTGACCGGCTTGGCCAATACCCAATTGGACGCCTTGACCTCGCTGAATCTGGCGGCTCTGGCCAACACCCAATTGGATGGGTTGACCTCAGTGCAGTTGACCGGCTTGGCCAATACCCAATTGGATGCCCTGACTTCGCTCAATCTGACGGCTCTGGCCAACACCCAGTTGGATGGCTTGACTTCGGTCCAGTTGACCGGCTTGGCCAAC
>PEAG01000005.1:0-22683 GCA_002753505.1 Magnetococcales bacterium HCHbin5
CAACTGGGTATCGGCCAGAGCGGTCAATTGCAGCGAGGTCAGGCCGTCCAATTGGGTATCGGCCAGGGCGGTCAGGTTGGTGGAGGTGAGGGCGTTCAACTGGGTATGGGCCAGGCTGGCCAGGGCGGTTGCCTGCAGGCCGTTCAGCTGGCTGTCGGCCAGAGCGATCAGCTGAGTGGAACTCAAGCCGTCCAGCTGGCTGCCGACCAAACCGGCCAGTTGGGCCGAGGTGAGCCCATTCAATTGGGTATCCGCCCAATTGGCCAATTGCAGTGAGGTCAAGCCATCCAACTGGGTATTGGCCAGGGTGGTGAGGCTGCCGGAGGTCAGGGCATTCAACTGGGTATGGGCCAGGCTGGCCAACCCATCCGACTTCAGGCCGTTCAACTGGGTATCGGCCAGGCCAGCCAGTTGGATGGAGGTCAAGCCGTTCAACTGGGTTGCCACCAAACCGGCCAGTTGGCCGGAAGTAAGCCCATCCAGCTGGGTATCGGCCAAGGCGGAGAGTTGGGTAGAGGTCAACCGGCTGAGCTGAGCGGCGGCCAGGCCGGCCAGTTGTACCGAAGTGAGTCCATTCAACTGGGTGTCGGCCAGGCTGGCCCACTGAACGGCGGTCAAGCCATCCAACTGGGTAACCGCCAGGGCCATCAGGTTGGTGGAGGTCAAGGCGTTCAATTGGGTGTCGGCCAGAGTGGCAAAGGCAGCCGAATGGAGTCCATCCAACTGGGTATCAGCCAGGCCAGACAGTTGCAGCGAGCTTAGCCCATCCAGTTGGCTGCCCGCCAGAGAGAGCAGTTGAAGGGCGGTAAGGCCATTCAACTGGGTATCGGCCAACCCGCTCAACTGGGTTGAGGTCAAGCCATCCAACTGGGTGGTGGCCAAAGCGGCCAATTGCAGGGAGGTCAAGCCATTCAACTGGGTATTGGCCAGGGAGGCCAGGTCCGCTGCTTCCAGGCCGTCCAGTTGGCTGTCGGCCAACCCGGCCAGTTTGTTGGAACTCAAGCCGTCCAGTTGAGTCGCCGCCAGGGAGGCCAGTTGGGCAGCGGTCAAGCCGTTCAATTGGCTGTCCGCCAAACCCACCAATTGCAGCGAGGTCAAGCCGTCCAACTGGGTTGTCGCCAAAGCGGTCAGAGTGTTGGAGGTGAGGGCGTTCAACTGGCTATCGGCCAGGCTGGCCAGATCCATCGCCTCCAGCCCGTTCAACTGACTGTCCGCCAAACCGGAGAGCTGGCTGGAGCTCAAGCCGTTCAATTGGGTAGCCGCCAGGCTGGCCAGTTGGGCCGAGCTGAGCCCATTCAACTGGCTGTCGGCCAGGGCCGCCAGTTGCAGCGAAGTCAAACCGTCGAGTTGGGTGTCGGCCAGGGCGGTGAGATTGCCGGAGGTGAGGGCGTTCAACTGGGTATCGGCCAGGCTGGCCAGATCCGCCGCCTCCAGGCCATTCAATTGGCTATCGGCCAGAGCCGCCAGTTGACTGGAACGCAACCCGTTCAGCTGGGTGGCGGTCATGGCTGCCAGTTGGGCCGAGGTGAGCCCGTCCAACTGGCTGTCCGCCAGGGCAGAGAGTTGGCTGGAGGTCAATCGGCTGAGCTGAACGGCTGCCAACCCGGCCAGTTGCAGGGAGGTGAGCCCATTCAATTGGGTATCGGCCAGGCTGGCCCACTGAACAGAGGTCAAGCCATCCAACTGGGTAGTGGCCAGGGCCGCCAGGTTGCCGGAGGTGAGGGCGTTGAGCTGGGTATCCGCCAGAGTGGCGAGAGCGACAGAGTCCAGGCTATTCAACTGGGTATCCGCCAGGGCCATCAGCTGCAGGGAGGTGAGGCCATTCAGTTGACTGCCCGCTAGGCCCGCCAACTGGAGGGAGGTGAGCCCGTTCAGCTGGGTATCGGCCAGGTTGGTCAACTGCAACGAGGTCAAGCCATCCAACTGGGTATTGGCCAGGGCGGTCAGGTTGCTGGAGGTGAGGGCATTCAACTGGGTGTGGGCCAGGCTGGCCAAATCGGCCGCTTCCAGGCCGTTCAGTTGGCTGTCCGCCAGGGCGGCCAGTTGCAGCGAGGTCAGGCCATCGAGTTGGGTGGCCGCCAGACCGGCCAGTTGCAGCGAGGTGAGCCCATTCAGTTGGCTATCCGCCAGGCCGGTCAATTGAATGGAGGTCAGCCCGTTCAACGGCAGCTCAGCCAAGGCGGCAAGGGTGGTGGAGCTGAGGGCGTTCAACTGGGTATCGGCCAGGCTGGCCAGATCCACCGACTCCAGTCCACTCAGCTGAGTGTCGGCCAAACCGGCCAGTTGGGTAGAACTCAACCCGTTCAGTTGAGTGGCGGCCAGGCTGGCCAGTTGCAGGGAGCTGAGCCCGTTCAACTGGGTGTCGGCCAACTGGGACAGTTGCAGCGAGGTCAGGCCATCCAGTTGGGTGGCCGCCAGGCTGGCCAGCTGCAGGGAGCTGAGCCCATTCAACTGGCTGTCCGCCAGGCTGGTCAGCTGCACCGAGGTCAATCCATTCAACTGGGTATCCGCCAACTGCATCAGGTTGATGGAGGAGAGGGCATTCAACTGGGTATCGGCCAGGCTGGCCAGATCCACCGCCTCCAGGCCATTCAGTTGGCTATCCGCCAGGCCCAACAGTTGCAGGGAGCTGAGCCCATCCAGTTGGGTACCCGCCAGGCTGGCCAACTGGGCTGAGGAGAGGCCATTCAACTGGGTGTCTGCCAGGCTGGTCAGATCCAGCGATTCCAGGCCATTCAGTTGGCTGTCGGCCAACGCGCTCCATTGGCTGGAGGTCAGCACATCCAGTTGCGTACTCCCCAGGCTGGCCAATTGGGCAGCGGTCAGCCCATTCAACTGGCTGTCCGCCAGTCCGGCCAGTTGCAGGGAGGTCAAACCGTTCAACTGGGTATCGGCCAAACCGGCGAGGGCGGTGGAGCTCAAGGCGTTCAACTGGCTCTCCGCCAGGGCGGTCAGGGCGGTCGATGACAAGCCGTTCAACTGGCTGTCGGCCAACGCAAGCAACTGGGTGGAACGCAGGCCGTTCAGTTGGGTATCCGTCAGGCTGGCCAGTTGGGCAGCGGTCAGCCCATTCAGCTGCGTGTCCGCCAGGCCAGCCAGTTGCAGCGAGCTCAAGCCGTTCAACTGGGTGGTGGCCAGACCGGCGAGGTGGGTGGAGCTCAAGGCGTTCAACTGACTCTCTGCCAGGGCGGCCAGGGCGGTGGATGAGAGGCCATTCAACTGGCTGTCGGCCAGCGCGAGCAACTGGGTGGAACTCAGGCCGTTCAGTTGGGTATCCGTCAGACCGGCCAGCAGGGTGGAGGTGAGCCCGTTCAACTGGGTATCGGCCAAGCCGATCAGTTGCAGTGAGGTCAAGCCGTTCAACTGGCTGTCGGCCAGCGCGGCAAGATGGGTCGAGGTCAAGGCGTTCAACTGGCTGTCGGCCAGGGAGGCCAGTGCCTCCGAACTCAGGCCGTTCAACTGGCTGTCGGCCAGCCCGCTCAGTTGGGTGGAACTCAAGCCGTTCAATTGTGTGGCTGCCAAACCGGCCAACAGGGTGGAGGTCAGCCCATTCAACTGGGTATGGGCCAAACCGGCCAGCAGGGTAGAGGTCAGCCCATTCAACTGGGTGGCCGCCAAACTGGCCAACTGGAGGGAGGAGAGCCCGTTCAATTGGGTGTCGCTGAGCCCGGGCAACTGGAGGGAGGAGAGGCCGTTCAACTGGGTGTAGGCCAGTCCCGTGAGTTGGGTGGAACTCAAGCCGTTCAGCTGGGTATCGGCCAGACCAAACAGCTGGGCCGAAGTCAAATTGTTCAACTGGCTGCCCGTCATCGCCGCCAGTGCAACCGAGGTCACATAGTTGAACTGCGCATCAACCAGGCCCAGCAGTTGGGTGGCGGTCAGTCCGTTCAGTTGGGTGGTGGTCAGCCCCAGCAGTTGCTCGCTGGTCAAGACGGCCAGCTGGGCAGAGGAAAAGCCGCTTAACTGAGTGTTGGCCAGGCTGGTCAGTTGGGCAGAGGTCAACCCCAGCAGCTGGGTGCCCGCCACTCCCGCCAGTTGGGCAGAGTGCAGGCCATCCAGTTGGGTCACGGCCAACGCGGTCAGTTGGCTGGAGGTCAGGCCATCCAGTTGGCTGTTGGCCAGGGCCGCCAGGTTGCTGGAGCTCAAGGCGTTCAACTGGGTGTCCGCCAGAGTGGCCAGTTGCAGCGATCCCAGACCGTTCAACTGGCTGTCCGCCAGACCGCTCAGTTGGCTGGAACGCAGCCCATCCAGTTGGCTGCCCGCCCATGCAGCTAGTTGGCTGGAGCTCAGCCCGTTCAACTGGCTGGCGGCCAGAGCGGCCAGTTGGGTGGAGGTCAGGCCATCCAACTGGCTGTTTGCTAGGGCGGTCAGTTGGGTGGAGCGGAGTCCGTTCAACTGGCTGTCCGCCAGGGTGGCCAGGGCAGCAGAGTGCAACCCATCCAGTTGGCTGTCCGCCAGGGCGGTCAGTTGGGTGGAGGTCAGCCCATCCAGTTGGCTGCCCGCCAGCGTTGTCAGTTGAACGGAGGTCAACCCGTTCAACTGGCTGTCAACCAATCCGCTCAATTGGCCGGAGCTGAGGCCATTCAGTTGGGTCGCTGCCAACGCCGCCAGTTGGAGCGAACTCAGGCCATTCAGTTGGGTATGGGCCAAAGAGCTCAGTGCGATGGAGGTGAGGCCATTCAGTTGGCTGTCCGCCAAACCGCTTAATTGCAGGGAGGTCAGGCCGTCCAACTGACTGCCTGCCAAACCGGTCAGTTGGGTGGACAGCAGGCCGTTCAACTGGCTGTCTGCCAGCCCGCTCAGCTGGGTGGAGGTCAGCCCGTTCAGCTGGCTGTCCGCCCATTGGCTCAGTTGGAGGGAGGCCAACCCGTTCAGTTGGGTATGAGCCAAGCTGGTCAGTTGAGTGGAGGTCAATCCATTGAGTTGGGTATCCGACCACCCCGTCAACTGGCCGGAACGGAGGCCATCCAGTTGACTGTCGGCCAAACCGCTCAGTTGGCTGGAACTCAAGCCATTCAACTGGCTATCGGCCAGGCTGGTCAACTGGGTCGAAGTCAGGCCATTCAACTGGCTGTCGGCCAGGCTGGTCAACTGGGTCGAGGTCAGGCCATTCAGCTGGGTATCGGCCAACGCACTCAGTTGAGTGGAGCTTAGTCCGTTCAATTGGCTGTCAGCCAGTGCAGTCAACTGGGTGGATGTCAGCCCGTTCAGCAGGCTGTCGGCCAGCAAGGCCAGTTGCACCGAGTCCAGTCCATCCAGGAAGCCGTTCCACAAACCGGACAGTTGGGAAGCGGTGAGCCCGTTCAGCTGCGTGTTTTGCAGAGTGACCAGTTGGGCGGAACCCAGTCCGTTCAACTGCGTATGGCTCAGGCCTGCCAGCTGGGTGGAGGTCAGCCCATCCAACTGGGTGGCGGCCAGAGTCGCCAGTTGGGCATCCGTCAGACCGTTCAACGGGTTGTTGGCCAGGCTGGCCAGTTGAACGGAACTCAACCCGTTCAATTGGGTATCCGCCCATCCGGTCAGTTGAGTGGAGCTCAGCCCATCCAGTTGGGTGGTGGCCAAAGCAGTCAGTTGGGCAGAACTGAGCCCGTTCAATTGGGTATCGGCCAGAGCAGCCAGTTGCAGGGAGGTCAGGCCATCCAACTGGCTGTTTGCCAGGGCGGTCAGTTGGGTGGAGGAGAGGCCGTCCAGTTGGGTGGCGGCCAGGGTGGCCAGATCAGTCGATTCCAGCCCGTTCAACTGGCTGTCGGCCAGTGCCCGCAGCTGCAGAGAGGTCAGGCCATCCAGTTGGGTGCCTGCCAACGCCGCCAGTTGCAGCGAGCTGAGCCCGTCCCATTGGCTGTTGGCCAATTCCCTCCACTGGCTGGCGGTCAATCCGTCCAGCTGGCTGTTGGCCAGGGAGGCGAGTTGCAGAGAGGTCAAGCCGCTCAACTGGGTATGAGCCAACCCGTTCAGTTGCAGGCTGCTGAGCCCATCCAGTTGGGTATGGGCCAGGGAGGTCAATTGGTTGGCGGTCAATCCATCCAACTGGGTATGGGCCAAGGCCGCCAGCTGCATAGAGGAGAGCCCATCCAACTGGCTGTCCGCCAGGCTGGCTACATGGGCTGCGGTCAGCCCATCCAGCTGGGTATGGGCCAGGGCCGCCAGTTGGGCGGAGGTCAAGCCATCCAACTGGGTGGCGGCCAGGCTGGTCAACTGGGTCGAGGTCAGGCCATCCAACTGGGTATTGGCAAACCCCCGCAACTGGATCGAGGTAAAGCCGTTCCATGCGGCACTCCCCAGACTGGCCAGTTGGGCCGCCGTCAGGGCGTTCAATTGGGTGTCGGCCAGACTGCCCCAAAAGTTTGCTCTCAGCCCATTCAACTGGGTGTCCGCCAATCCCACCAGTTGGGCCGCCGTCAGTCCGCTCAACTGGCTGTCGGCCAGAGAGGCCAACTGGGCGGAGGTCAGGCCGTTCAGCTGGCTGTCGGCCAATCCCCTCAGTTGGATTGCGCTGAAACCGTTCAACTGTACCGCTGTCAACCCTGTCAACTGAATAGAACTCAGACCATTCAACTGGGTGTCCGCCAGGCCGCTCCACTGGCTGGAACCCAACCCACTCAACTGGGTGTCCGCCAGGCCAGCCAGTTGCAGCGCGGTCAGGCCATTCAGGAGATCCTGGGAAAAGGTGGCCAGATGGGCAGCCAGCAGACCGTTCAACTGACTGTCGGCCAAAGCGGTCAACTGCGAGGCGGTCAACCCCTGCAATTGGCTGGCGGCCAGTGAGGTCAGTTGGGTGGAACTCAGGCCGTTCAACTGGGTATGGGCCAGGTTGGCCAGTTGGAGGCTGTTCAAGCCGTTCAACTGACTGTCGGCCAGACCCCTCAGTTGGGTCGAAGAGAAACCATCCAACTGGGTGTTGGCCAGGGCCATCAGTTGGGTTGCGTTCAGGCCATCCAACTGACTGTCCGCCAGGGTACTCCACTGGCTGGCACTCAACCCGTTCAACTGGTTGTCGGTGCAACCAGCCAGGTGGAGCGAACTCAAGCCATTCAACTGGGTATCGGCCAGACTGGTCAGGGCCGTGGAGTGCAACCCCTGCAGCTGGGTGGCGGCCAGGTTGGTCAACTGCTCGGAACTCAGGCCGTTCAATTGGGTAGCAGCCAAACCGCCCCATTGGCTGGCGGTGAGGCCGTTCAACTGGGTATGGGCCAGGCTCGCCAATTGGGCGGAGGTCAGCCCGTTCAACTGGGTATCGGCCAGGCTGGCCAACTGGAGGGAGGCAAAACCGTTCCACTGGGTGGTGGTCAGGTGGGCGAGTTGATGGGCCGTGAGGCCGTTCAGCTGGGTGTCGGCCAATCCCGCCCATTGGTTGGCGGTCAGTGCACCCAGGTGAGTCAGGGAGAGGCCGGCCAGTTGGGCCGCACTCAGGCCGTCCAACTGGGTGGCGACCAGATCGGCAATTTGGGTGGCATGGAGTGCGCTGAGCTGGGCATCGTTCATGCCGGCAATGGGCCGACGGCCAACGCCGTAATCGACAGAATTGATGGTTTTTGTGGTCAGACTGGCCACCTGGGCGATGGTCAGACCCTGCAGCTGGCTGGTGGTCAACAGGCTGAGTTGGGTGGTGGTGAGACTGTTCAATACCGCCGGGCTCAGCCCTGCAATATTGGTTGAATTTAGCCCGGCCAGCTGGGTTGTGGTCAGGCTGGCCATCTGCGCCGTGGTCAGACCGTTCAGCCCGAGCGGCCCAAAGCCGGCCACCTGGGTGGAGCCGAATACCTGCAACTGGGTGGTGGTTAGATGGTTGACCTGGGTGGAGGTCAACCCCCCCATATCGGCAACCTCCAGGCTGGCGAGCTGGGTGGTGGTCAGAATGTCGATTTGCGTCGTTGTCAGGCCGGACAGATTGCTGCTGGTGAGCCCGGCCACCTGCCCGGGCGTCAGACTCTGGATGCGATCGATGGGCAGCGCGCCCACATCCTCCCCCTCCAGCCCACCGATTTGGGCCGGTGAGAGGACCGCCAGCTGGGTGACGTAGAGGGCAGCCGCCTGGGTCGTCGTCAAGCCGCCGATCTCCTTGGGGGCCAAACCGGCCACCTGGGTGCTGGTCAGCAGCGTGACGGCCAGCCCGGGCAGGTTGGTGCTGGTGAGCCCGGCGATCTGGCCCGCAGTCACCTGCTTCAGTTGGGTTGTCGTCAACGCCTTGATGTCGCTGGACTCCAGGCCGCCAAACTGAACCGGGCTCAGGACAGCAAGCTGGGCGGTGGTCAGACGCACAATCTGGGTGGTCTCCAGACCGCCAATCAGGGTGGAGGAGAGACCGCTGATCTGGGCGGTGGTCAGGCTTTTGATCAGGGCCGGCTCAATCGCGGCCAGTGCGGTGCTGCTCAAGCCGTTCAGCTGACCCGGGGCGACCATCCTGAGCTGTGAGGCGTTGAGCGCGCCCACCGCCGTGGCACTCAAACCGCCCATCTGGGTGGGGGAGAGGGCCGCCAACTGGGCCGGGGTCAGGCTTTTGGCCTGCAGGGTGGTGAGGGTGGCGATTTGCGTTGTCTCCAGGCCGGTCAACTGGTAACTGGAGAGGGATCGGACAAAGGCGGCAGGCAGGATGGCCACCTGTGTCGTGGTCAATGCGGCAATCTGCTCAGTGGAAAAGCCCTTGATCTGCGCAGCCGTCAGGCTGGTGATGGCCGATGAGGCCAGGGAGCCAACCTGGGTGGTGCTCAACCCCCCGATGTGGCCATAGTTGAGGGCCCTGATCTGGGTTGTTCCCAGGCCATCCAACTGGGTCGTCGTCAATCCTCGCACCTGCTCCGTCGTCAGCCCCCTTGCCTGGGCCGCCTGCAACGAGGCCAACTGGGTGGTACTCAATCCGGCCACCTGGGTGGTGGTGAGTGCCTGGAGCTGTCGGCTGGTCAAACCATCCACCTGGCTGGTGGTGAGGGAGCCGAGCTGGGTAGCGGACAGGCCACCGATCTGGGTTTCACTCCAGCCCCGGATCTGCCCGGAACCGAGGCTATCCATCTGGGTGGTGGTCAAGGCGGCCAATTGTGTGGCGGTCGCCTGTCTCAACTGCGCCGCCGTCAACGCCCCCAGGGCGGTGGTGGTCAAGGCGGCCACCTGGGTGGTGGTCAAAACAGCCACCTGGGCGGAAGAGAGTCCCCGCATCTGGGTGGTGGAAAGCACCGCAATATCGGTGGATTCCAGCCCCTGAATCTGGGTGGTGCTCAGGGCGACCATCTGCGCTCTGGTCAGCGCATGCACCTGCCCGGTGGAGAGGGCGGCAATCTGTGTCGTCAGCAAACCTTTCAGCTGATGTGCATTCAAGGCGGCCAAGTCGGTGCTCTCCAGTCCACCGATCTGGGTGGTGGTCAGCCCGGCCAACTGGCTGCTGTCGAGCGAGCGGAGCTGCGCCACCGACAGGGCAGCCACCAGGGTGGAGGAGAGACCTGTTATCTGCGTGCTGGTCAACGACTTGACCTGCTGCGGGCTGAGACCGCTCTCCTGGGTGGTGGTCAGGTTGCCGATCTGGGTGACGCTGAGACCGGTTATCTGCGCCGTGGAGAGGCCCTTGAGCAGGGTGGTGGTCAATCCATGCAGCTGGGTAGTGGATAACGCCCCGATCTGGGTGGTGGTCAACCCCAGGGTTTGCGCCCTGGCCAGACTCTCCATCTGGGTGGTGCTGAACCCCTCCATCTGGGTGGTGGTCAACCCCTTGAGTTGGGCACTGAGTAGTCCATCCAGTTGGGTGGTGCTGAGGGAGGCGAGCTGGGATGCACTCAAACCGGCCACCTGGTTGGTGGAGAGTGCCCGGATCTGGGAGCTCTTCAGCCCGTCCAGCTGGGTGGTACTCAGGGAAGCGAGCTGGCTGCTTTGCAGCCCCTTCAGTTGGGCCGCCTGCAAAAAGGCCAGATCAGTGGATTCCAGCCCGTCCACCTGGGTTGTCGTCAACAGGGCGAGCTGTCCACTGCTGAGACCCCGGATCTGGGTCTGGGCAAGGGCCCCGATCTGGGCAGTATCCAGGGTGGCCAACTGGCTGCTGGCAAGCCGTTTGACCTGGGCCGCCGTCAGGCCCTGCAGCTGGCTGCTGTTCAACCCTCGGATCAGGGTGGTGGACAAACTGTTGAGCTGTGCCGTACTCAATGCCCCGATGGTGCGGGCGTCGATGCCACCGAGTTGGGTCGTACTCAACTGGGCAATCTGGTCGGTCGTGAGTCCCCGGACCTGGCGGCTGGAGAGGGCGGCCATGTCGGTCGACTCCAGCCCGGTCACCTGCGTTGTGGTCAGGGCACTGAGCTGGGCGGGACTCAAATTGCCCACCTGGGTGGTGTTCAGCCCCGCAATGTGGGTCGTCGTCAACCCTTTGATCTGCTGGGTACTCAACGATTTGATCAGGGAGGAGCCCAGGGCATCCAGTTGGGTGGTGGTCAGTCCGTTGATCTGGGTCGAGGTAAACCCTCTGGTCTGGGCGACCGCCAGATTGGCCATCTGGGTGGTGGTGATGCTGCTCACCTGCGGGGCCGTCAGGCTTTTCATCTGTACCGCGGTCAGACTGCGCATCTGGGTCGAGGTCAGGACGGGCATCTGTGTTGTGGTGACCGCCTCCACCTGGGTGACCGCAAATACCCGGACCACCGTTGCGGGCAAGACGGCAACCTGGGTGGTGGTCAGGCCGGCGATCTGGGTGGTGGTCAACCCTTTGCCCTGGTTGGCCTGCAGTCCGGCCAGACCGGTGGTGGTCAATCCGCCGACCTGGGTGGTGCTCAGGCTGCCAAGCTGGGCCGAACTCAAACCCCGGAGCTGGGTGGTGGTCAGGGTGGCCAATTGGGTGGCCTGCAGCGCAGCCATCTGCAGGGTGGAGATCGCCCGGATCAACGCCGGAGTGATGCCATCGATCTGGGTGGTGGTCAGTCCCGCAATCTGTTCGGTGGAGATACCCTTGAGCTGGGCGGTGGAGAGTGCCTTGATGTCGCTGGACTCCAGGCCATTCATCTGGGTGGTGGTCAATGAGCCGAGCTGGGTGGTGGTCAAGGCTTTGACCTGAGCCGTGGTCAGGGCAGTGATCGAGGTGGTGGTCAGTTGTCCCAGCTGACTGGTGGTCAAACCAACCAATTGGGCTGGGACCAGTGCCCCGATATCCGTCGATTCCAAACTGCCGATCTGGCTGGTTGTCAACGCCTTGAGCTGTGCGCTGGTCAACCCCTTGATCTGCGTGGTCTCCAGCCCGGCAATCTGCGTGGTGGAGAGGGCAACCAGTTGGGTGCTGCTCAACAGCTTGATCTGGGCAGCGGTCAGGGCCGCCTCCTGGGTGGTGGTCAACATGGCCACCTGGGTCTGGGTCAAACCGGGAATCTGCGCCCGGCTCAGGCTCCGAACGACCGCGGTACTCAATGACCCCACCACGGTCGTGGTCAGACCGGCAATGCCGGTGCTGTTCAGTTTGCGGATGACGGTCAGCGTCGAGGCCAGAAAAGCGTCCGCAATGGCGGTCGGCAGAGCCTTGCGCTGGGCGGTGGTCAACGATTCAAACTGGGTCGGTGTCATCCCCTCCAGCTGGCTGACGCTCAGGGCCTTGATCTGCGCGGTACTCATGCCATTCAGCTGGGTGGTGGTAAAGGCCGCCAGTTGGCTGCTGGTCAGGCCATCCATCTGGGTGGTGGTCAACAAGGCCAATCGTCTGCT
The DNA here is from genome assembly GCA_002753505.1 of Magnetococcales bacterium HCHbin5. GTDB lineage: Bacteria > Pseudomonadota > Magnetococcia > Magnetococcales > Magnetaquicoccaceae > Magnetaquicoccus. The sequence continues at coordinate 11,665 of PEAG01000005.1, forward strand.
GCTTATATTCTCTATCTGGGTGGTGGTCAGGGTTGCAACCTGACTGCTGCCCAGAGCCGCCATCTGCGCCGTCGACAGCAGCATCAGGGCACTGCTGCCCAACCCGCTCACCGTCAGGGCAGCGACCTGGGTGGTGGTCAACAGTCGCACCTGATCGGTACTCAGCAGCCCCAGCCAGCTGCTGTCCAGGCCGTTGACCTGGGTGGTGGTCAAGGTGGTGAGCAAAACCGTACTCAACCCCTTCATCTGGGTGCCGTCGAGAGAGTTGATCTGGGTGGGGCTCAATCCCTTGAATTGGGTGGTGGTCAGCACGACAACCTGGGCCGCACTCAAGCCGTCCAACTGGGTGGTGCTTAACCCCCCCAGTTGGACCGAAGAGAGGCCATCCAGTTGGAAATAGGTAAGGCCACTCAGTTGGTTGGAACCGAGTCCCGCCAACTGGGTATTGGCCAGGGCGGCCCACTGTGATCCGGCCAATCCGCCGATCTGGGTCAGGGTCAAGCCGGCCAGTTGGGCCGAGGTCAGTCCGTCCAACTGGCTATTGGCCAGGGCAGCCCATTGCGGGGCGGTCACTCCACTCAACTGGGTGGTGGCCAAACTGGCCAAGACGGTGGAGTGCAGAGCATCCAACTGGGTGTGAGCCAGACCGGTCAACTGGGAGGCGGTCAAGCCGTCCAACTGGGTACTGGCCAGACCTGCCAACTGCAGGGAGGAGAGGCTGTTCAGTTGGGCATCGGTAAAGTGGGAGAGTTGGGCACTGCTCAATCCATCCAGTTGGGTCGACACCAGGGCGGCTATCTGGGTGGTTGTCAATGCGGTTATCTGCCCGTCGCTCATGCCGGTCAGGGGCCGTCTGGTGGCAGAGTAATCCACACCGTTGATGGTTTTGGTTGTCAAGCCGTCCACCTGGGCCACGGTCAGACCTTGCAACTGGGTGGTGGTCAGATGGGCAGACTGGGTGGTGGTGAGGCTGTTCAGTGCTGTGGGGGTCAGGCCGGCCAGATTGGTGGAGTTCAACCCACCCAACTGGGTGGTGGTAAGGCTTGTGACCTGTGTTGTCGTAAATCCGTTCAGGCCGGCTGCAGACAGGCCGTTGATATGGGTGGTGGTCAGGGTGGCCAACTGGGTGGTGGTCAAGCCGGTCAGTTGGGACGAGTTGAGACCGCCCACCTGGGTTGCATCCAGGCTGGCCAGCTGGGTGGTGGAGAGCCCGTTCAAAAGGGTGGTCGTCAACCCGGCAATATTGGTTGCGGTCAAGCCATCCAACTGGGTGGTGGTCATTCCCACCAACTGGGTGGAGGTAAATCCGGCCAGGGTTGTGGGGCTGAGGCCGGACAGTTGCAGGGAACCCAGCTGATTCAACTGGGTATCCGCCAAACTGGCCAGTTGAGCCGAACTCAGACCACTCAACTGGGTGGCTGCCAGGCTGGCCAATTGCGCCGAGGTCAGCCCGTTCAACTGGGTGGCCGTCAGGCTGGCCAACTGCACCGAGGTCAGCCCGTTCAACTGGCTCTCTGCCAAAGCGGTCAGGCTGACGGAGGTCAGGCCGTCCAGTTGGGTGTTGGCCAGGGCGGCCAGTTGGAGCGAAGTCAGTCCGTTCAACTGGGTATTGGCCAAAGCCGTCAACTGGCTGGAGGTCAGGGCATCCAACTGGGTATCCGCCAGGGCGGCCAGATCCACCGACTCCAGACCATTGAGTTGGGCATCCGCCAGGGCGGTCAGCTGGCTGGAACGCAAGCCGTTCAGTTGGGTATCGGCCAAGGCAGCCAGTTGGGTCGAGCCCAGGCCGTTCAGTTGGGTATCGGCCAGGGCAGTCAGCTGGAGCGAGCTTAAGCCGTTCAGCGAGGCCTCGCCCAGGCTGGCCAACTGGAGTGAACTGAGACCATCGAGTTGGGTCGCGGCCCAGCCGGCCATCTGGGTGGAACTCAGACCATGCAACTGGGTGGCGGCCAGGCTGGTCAGTTGCAGCGAGCTCAGCCCATCCAACTGGGTATTGGCCAGCGTGGGGAGTTGGACGGAACTCAGGCCATTGAGTTGGACGATGCTCCAGGCGGCCAAAGCCAGAGAGGTCAAGCCGTTCAGCTGACTGTCTGCCAACCCGCTCAGTTGGGTGGAACTCAGGCTGTTCAGTTGGGTATCGGCCAGGGTGGCCAGTTGCAGTGAGGTCAGCCCGTTCAACTGGCTGTCGGCCAGAGCGGCCAGTTGAATGGAGTTCAACCCGTTCAATTGGCTGTCGGCCAGGCTGCTCAACAACTGGAAGGTCAGGCCGTTCAACTGGGTATTGGCCAGAGCGGTGAGTTGGGTGGAACTCAGGCCGTTCAGTTGGCTGTCGGCCAGGGCGGCCAGATGCGTTGAGCCCAGTCCATCCAGCTGGCTGTCGGCCAAAGCGGCCAACTGGAGCGAGCTGAGTCCGTTCAGCTGGGTATCGGCCAGGGCGGTCAGTTGGGTGGATTTCAGGTCGTTCAACTGGGTGTTTGCCAGGCTGGCCAACGCGAGCGAGCTGAGTCCGTTCAGTTGGGTATCGGCCAGAGCGTGCAACTGGTTGGAGCTGAGGCCATTCAACTGAGTATCGGCCAGGGCGGCCAGTTGGGTTGAATGCAATCCATTCAATTGGGTATGGGCCAAGGCCGCCAGTTGAACGGATGTCAAACCGTTCAACTGGGTATCGGCCAGGGAGCTGATTTGCACGGAGCTGAGGCCATTCCACTGGGTGACGGTCAAGACGTTGATCTGACTGCTGCCCAATCCATCCAGTTGGGTTGTGGTGAGGGCGGCGATCCGGGTACTGGTCAAGCCACTGACCTGGGTGGTTGTCAGAGAGGCGATTTCGGTAGAGGTGAGGGCGGCGACTTGTATGGCGGTGAGCGCGCTGACTTGGGTGGCGGTGAGACTGGTCAATTCTGTAGCGGTCATACAAGCCTCTCGAACGAATGGGCAGTGAGTCAGAAAACTCCAGAGCTTCTTGATCGCTGAGGAACTTATGCCGGGGTGGCGGTTTCCTTTGACTCTCGGACAATAAACGGTGACTTCGGCAACCCGGCTAGACTACCAGACGGAGCCGTTCGCTGTAAAATAGAAAATCCATTTCTGGTAAAATATCAGACTCAAATTCACCTGCTTAAGGCAACCCGGGCACACAGGTTTTCACAATTTTGGGTGGCAACGTGGGGGATACAGGCGGGTCCGGGAGGGGATTTTTCCCCTCCCGGAGCGGGGAGAGTGTGGGGCAATCTGGCACGTTGTTGTTCAAAAGCCCGATCCCGTCGACCAACCGTTCCATGGATTGGCCGACGATGGGTTGTTGGACATACGGTGCTATCCGTTGCCTAGGTATCCTGGCAGACCGGCTGCCTGTGCAGATTTGGCAAGATAGAGGGAGTAGGCGATCAGCTCTTCGCGTTTTTCCGCTGTCATTTTGCTGATCATGACATTGGCTGTTGTCGCATCGCTTTTATCGTCGTCCAGGATTTTGTTGTCCAGCAGGACCAGATTGCGGAAAAATTCAGCCCATTTGAACTCGGCGAAGATGGCGTTGCCGGCACTTTTGGTGTAGCCGTAACGATTGCGCACATACCAGGCCAGACTGCGGTAGGGATCATTTTTCAATTTTTTGACGTGGGAGGGCAACTGTTTCGGTTTCATGGGGCCGCCGCCCAGATTGTCGAAGGGGTAGAGCCAATTGGCATCGTACAAGGATTTCCAGAAGGCATAGTCCGTGATATTGTTCCAGTTGCTGACCACCTGGGCAACCACGGCCACCTCACTCTGTTTGGCTTTAAACTTTCTCTTCGGATCGCCGGCCGCATTCCAGAGGGCATAGGAGAGATGGTGATGATCGATCAGATAAAACTGGCCCTTGTTGCCAATCACAACCGGGACCGTATGGGTCAACAGGTAGTTGTTCAACGCCTGATCATTCATGCCGGCATATTTTTTTTCCTTGTCATCAGTCTCATCCTTGCCCACCGCCATCTGGGTTGGTTTTAATGCTTTCACCAGCAATGTACCCACGGTACCTACAGGCGAGCTGGCTTTCAGCGCAGGCAAATCGATCATAACCTCTCTCCTTGTCAATGGTTCATGGCAACTCAGATGTGAGTCGCAAACGGGTTGTAGTTTACAACATTTTTCATTGCTTGTCTTGCATTCACGCGGCACCCGGCACTTTTCGCGCCATTCATGTCAGACTGCAAAATCGCGCAGGAACCAATAACGTGCGCGATCATAAGGGAGTACGGTGCGGAACCTGTCAGCGATGGCTTGGTCAGTCAATAACCGGCTCAACTCCTGTGCCGACTCTTTGCGAATCTTTCTGATGTCAGAACTCCAGCAACGCGAGGCAAGCAATATCGCCTGAATCAGGAAAGTGACCTTGATGGGAACAGTACCATTGCTGGCTTTATCGATATTTTCTTCCATGCGTTTAACCCATGTCTGATAGGCCGCAGGGTTTATCGAGGATTGGTCTTCTTTCCAACGCAGTAAGGCTACCATCAGAAGATTTGCCAATAAGTTGCGTTCCACATGGAGTAGCACCCAGGCATCTTCCGTAGCGAATGCCCCCAGATTATTGGCCAACCATGCCAGGCGGTTTTCCGTCTCCTCCAGGGAAGGCACATCCAACTCCGGGGGAATCTCAACGCGCAAGAAGATCCGAAACAGATGGGCGGTTACGTCCACAGCCAAATCTTCAGCGTCAAAACGCAGCTGGGTGGTTTTGGTTGGATTCTCTTCGCGACGCAGATCCCGTTCCAGACATTGCCTGGCGGTCGCCAAGTGTTGCCGAACCCGCATGAGATCTTTTACCTCTCTGACACAATGACGCCTTGCCACTGCGCGCATATAAACGGCCTCGCGACCCGAGATGAGTTTATTGGCGGAACGTTCCGCACTGTCAAATGCACGCTTGGCCTGGATATTGGCTACCGCCCAGGCACCCTCCATGGCAAAGAGCTGGGAAAATCCTAGGAAATACGTGTAGTTGGAAGGGTCTTCCAGACGCAGGGCATCAAGGTCTTTCTGAAAATCGTCGGGTTGCAACTTTTCACCACTTTCTCTGGCCTGGAGAAAACGGTTGAAAAAGGGAAATTGCATCAAGCGTCTGGCAACATGCAAACTTGTAAAGTAGAGAGGAGGCGGGTTGCGGGTGGGTATCTCTGTTCCCTTTACACGCTGGAAAAGAAGGCTGTAGCCGGCCAAAGTGGCCATACTGAAACAGGACAGCCAAGTCTTCTCAATCCGTTCGTCGACCAGTTTTTGGATACCCTGGCGCAGAAGGTCCAAATTTTGTGCGGTTTGAAACAGCTTTTGCAGGCTTTGGGAATCCTTGCTGCGACTGATTTGTTCCAGGTCGTTGAAGGGATGTGCGGTCATTACGGAACGCCGGTATTCGTCCCAACGTTTCTGAAAATCATGCAACAGGCTATGATTGGCCTCCAATGCCTCTCGGGCTGCATCCTCCAGCATTCTGCAATTGTTCTCAGGATCATATCCCTTGGAATGGGAGAGAAAGGTGTCAAGCCACTCCAGAAATCGTTTCTTTTTCTGGTGATGTTGTCCCTTATCAACTGCTCCAGCATTGGCAGAGGGGAACAGAACCTGCGGTTCTGCCAGATAGGCTTTGGGATGGCGCAAATAAGCGTCCGCAAAACTTTTCCCCCGTTCCTGGGTGCTCCAGTCTGGTGCGTCTTTGGCAACATGAAAAAGTCTGGCGGCTCCGGTCAGCAGGACCAGGCGATTTTTTGAACTGGACATGCGTTTGTTGACCCGTTGGACCCAGGTCAGCAACTGGGCGTCGTCATCAAGAAGGTTCACAACCTTCTGAGTCAGGAGTCCGTTGATGGCGTTTTTGGTACGATATTCGTTTTCCAAACGTACTTGCCACTGTTCCTTGAGACGGTCAAACTGATATTGTTCAAACAGGTCATTCGGTCCCGCGAACGATTCAACGGGAAACCCCTGAGCCGCCGTTCCCGGGTACTCCGGCAGTTCCTGGACTCTCGCCAGACGGAGTCGGGCAATCAAATCGGAAAACCGCAACAGCTCCCCGGTTGCACCCAGCCCGAAGAGAATGGCACTAACGGCAGGCACGACATGTTCCAACGCCTCCTGAAGCTGCTGTCCATCCGTTATGCTCTTCAGATGTGCGTGAATTTGCTGCAGGCGATCCAACTCTTGCTCGACCTTTATCTGTTCCTCTGAGGCCTTGTCGATTATTTTCAGGTAGACTCGACGCAGTTCCCTGTGGGTAGGAGGAAATACCGCCAGGGGGATGTTGCCGGTATTGTGGAAAAAGATAAAATTGGCCAGAGCGCGACCCAACGCAACGGTGGCGGACTTTCCATCCCGGTCGGCATCTCCCGGAAAGATCTCGGCATACCCCTCCCTTGGTCCCTGGTGATCTTCACCCCCATCCGTGCGTGCAACGGATACTTCTCCTGGCTTGGTGTACAAGACCACCACATCTGTATCGGTGGCATACCAAATGCGCCCTCCTCCAGCAATAAACTCATGGTCGTTCAGCCAGGAGTCCATCAAGTGGCGTTGCCGGGCCGCGGCCTGGAACAGACGGGTGAGTCTCCGATGTTCCTCGTTAGGACTGGTCATGATTCGATTCCGCTATTATGCGGCCTTTCCGAAAAAGGGGTAAACCTCCGCATGCTCCTGCTCAGACAATTCAGGCCGGGATACCCATCCATGATCGTACAGCAGTGCCCTCAACCGGGTCCATCCAGGGATGTCCATTATTCTGGGATTGATGACAGATTCAGACCTTCCAGACAAACAGAAAATCAGATCCTCCCTCTGGTGATTCATTACCTCTCGGCACGCCAGCAGGGGAGGGTGTCCATCCAGTTCTGAGAAGACAGCACGCATCAGCCAATCATCCCGTCCATAGGATTCTCGTTGATCCCCTTGTCCTTTCAGTATGATCAACCCCTCCAGAAACTGTTGTGGGCCCACTGATGCGAGCAGAGATACTGCCAACTGTCGTTGTGCTCCCGGCCCTACCTGGTAATGGTTGAATTGGTAGACCAGCCTGGGCCGCAATCGGGTCAAGTGGGCCACCATTGCGTTCGGTTGTATTTGGCACAGGGCGAGCAGAGCGGTAGCCGTGTGCGTGTATGGGGGTCGATCGAAGGATAATGAATCCATCAGGCTGTTGAGACATTCTACCGCATCAGGGCGAGGTGCAGCGAGTTGACTGACCGCCAGCATGGCCTCCGTGAACAGGCTCTCCCCCTCTTCAGTGGTCCATCGTTCCCAGAACCCCCTGCGGATGCGAAAGGTCAAAACTGGCAATACCTCAGGGGCTGGCAGGCGCGCGGCCAATTGGAGCAGTTTCTGAAAAAGGGGGATATTGGCGGGACGTTCCTCCAGGGAAGGAGAAGCCAGCAAATCAGATACCGCCAGACGAAAGTCGGATTGTCGCTGGGGATCCTGACGGTCATAAAGCTCCTTCAGACCAGCAATGAGAGACTCCCTGCGCTCCAGAATGGCTTCAATTCCAGGAAACGCCTTTACCCCCCATCCCTCCAGGAGATATCCCTTCAGGCCGATATGCAGCCAGTTCTCGAACCCGGAACGATTGGAAAGAGGAGGTCCGTCGGGTGAAACCTCAGTCTCACCCACCTCCCACAGATCTTCCTGTTCATCCCACGGACTTTTTGCGGTGTCCGACTCGCCATTCATGCCAATATCTCCTGAACACGCTCCATCATTGCCAATGTTCCACCGTGTTTATTGCATAGCATCTGGGCAAATGTTTTGTTGTCATCCACTCCATTGGCCAATCCTCTTTCGGGACCACAAGAGCCCAGAGCCTGGACATCCACTGTTGGTATGCTGGCAACGGGAATAGGCTGGACGATTCTTTCAGGCAAGCCATCAACATTGGATACTCCATTGGCAAACTTGCCCAGATCTGCTGTCCAACCCCACGGCGTCACCTTTCCATCAGAACGAGAGCTGGAGTGGGCCATATGTCGCATGTGACTACCGGCATCAGCCACCGTGGGTCTGCCATGGGCTTGGCTTTCGACCGCTACCTTGGGCAGGGTCATGGCCAATAATTGGCAGTTGTACAGGTGCCGTAAACCGAGAGCATCCCGCAACCCATCCGCCGGGGATGGTTGCTTTATGAATCGCAGGACTTCTGTTTCGGGAGTGATCCAGAGCACTTTTGCCGGCTTGCCGATGGTGGCCGCACGCCCGGCAGGTCCGAGGGGATTGAGCCGGACGGTGGTTTTGTTTGCAGGTCGCCAGGAATCCCAGGACACGAGGGATGTGTCCAACAGACCGATCAACCACAGTTCACCGGACCGTTCGGTCTTTTCTGCGGGGTGCATTCTTTCATCTGCGAAGTCCCTGGCATCGGTAATACTGGTATAATTTTCCAGTGGCGGTTGAGCATGCAGCGTTCGCTGACAATGGATCAGGAAACCGTTTTCCGGGTGTTCCGGGCAGGGGACAACGTTTCCTGAGGCACTACAGACAGCATCAAAGCTATCTCGCAAAAGCTCCTCACGGGAACGCTGCTTGAACAGTGGTTGGCCAGCCCGCACTCCCTTTCCGTTCTGTTCTCTTCGTTGCCGTGCATACTCCCGCATCCAACAAAGAATCAGGCTGGCGGCAAATTCTTTTCCAAACAAATCCTGCTCCAACCCATCCAGGAGGTTGCAGAGAATGATCCATCCAGACGGGTTGTCAGCAACCTTTTTCAAATAGAGCCACCCTCTTTCCGGAATCATGACGTTCATTTATCGTGGAACCCTCCCGGCGATTTATCCCCGACCCGTCACGGCCACACTACCAGACAATAACTGCTGGGTTCACCAAACCTGGTCATTTTTTTTAAAGCGCGACGGCGAGTGTACGACTTTGTTGCCTGAATTTCTGGCGTACGCGCCACCGATCGATCCTAATGATCGTATTCTATCAAACAATCGCCATTTCAGCAAGGATACAAGACAATAATCCTAAATTTGGTCGTTGGCTTAATACAGAAAAAGCCGTATCAATAACTTAAAGAATACAATATTTCGTAGCTTTATCTGTTTGGTGGGTGTCGTCATGGGCAGAACGCTGCTCAATGCTTGACCGTAAACAGTGCCATCTGTTGACTGATGCCCTTCAGAGCCACGGTGGAAACTTTGACCACATTAAAATCGCTTCCCAGTTGTTCGGCCACGGTATCACTGAACAAAATTGGTGGGTTGGGAGGCTTGGTCTGACTTTCGATGCGGGCTGCGATATTGACCGTATGACCGATCACGGTAAATTCCAGCCGATCCTGACTGCCGATATAGCCGGCAATCACCTCCCCAAAATGGATGCCGATACCATTGTCCAGTTGGTTGCTGCATTGGCGGTCGACAAAAGATTGATTGAGTTGTTGTAACCCTTCTCGCATCGCCAAAGCAGCCCGGACGGCATCGGTTGCCGGATTGCTCTGCCCCTCCGACAGGCCGAAGACGGCCATCACGGCGTCGCCGATAAACTTGTCCACCATGCCGCCGTGTTGCTGGATTGCGGCGACCATGACCTGAAAATAGCTGTTCAGCAGGGTTGTCAACGCTTCCGGCTCCAGTCTTTCAGAGAGTGGGGTAAAATCGCGGATGTCCGCCATCAATACCGCCACTGTTCTGTATTGACCGCCCATTTGGACGCTCTTTTTCCCATCGCCGTAGGTGTGGATAAAGGCTTCCGCTACTTGCGGATTGACGAATCGTCCGAAAGCGTCCCGGATCCGCTCGCGCAAGAGCAGTCCCTGAGCCATCTCATGGATTCCCCCGGCCACGCGCCCCAATTCGTCGCCACGACTGGCATCCACCGTCAGCTGGTACTCGCCCCGCCCGACAGCCTCCAGTGCTTCCAGCAGGTGGATGCAATCCTGTTTCAGGGCGCGTCCATAACGCCAGGAGACCAGCAGACTGGCCACCAAAAAGCAGATGCCGATAAACAAAACCTCCAATGCGGCATTACGATCTGTGTATCCTTCGTAGACAAACCGAAAGCTCATCAGAACCATGACCATCACCGGGATCAGGGTAAACAAAAAATAGCCCTCCATCTGCCGCCGGGCGATTTTTTCCAGCACGGTGGTCGTGGAAGTGGTCTGTATGCGGCGAATTTTCTCTTCCAGCAAGACATACTCAAGCTGCGACAAAATCCCTGCCCCCAATCCCCAGTAACCGGACATCAGTTTCAGGTGGCTGGACCAATGGAATTCGCTGTAGAGCAAACCGTGCAGGGCGGACGCGGCAACGCCAGAGATGATCCAGGTCAACACGGACAGATAAAAACCGTGCCGTGCCAAAGTAACGGCGCGAATCGGAACGGGAAACCGGCGGTAGAACCACTCCCGGATCAGAATCTGAAACAGCCAGACAACGGACAGCCCCGTTACGATGCGGGTAAAGCTCAACGTGTCGATGAACGGACAGACCACCTTGCCATAAAAACTCAAAAACAGAACAGCAGAAGCAGTCAGCAGGTGCAGACGGCAACGGCTCTTCCAATCGATATGGGCCAGAGTGATTTCACTCATAGTCAACTCTCCAGGGGGTGCATTGCACCCGGAACGCTTTGCCGTAGTACCCCTGGGCATACTTGCAGAGATCACGAGGGATTCGCAAGCACGCTTTCCAACGTTGGGGCCTCCAGAATTCGGAGGCTCCACTCCTCCAGGGTATGCGAATCGGCTTTGGCAATTTTTTCATTGACCCACACGGGCAACTCGCCGAAGCGACGCTGTAACTGGCGTGTCAGGATGGTGGCTTCGCCTTCCTGTCGTCCTTCCTGTCGTCCTTCCTGTCGTCCTTCCTGTCGTCCTTCCTGTCGTCCTTCCTGTCGTCCTTCCTGTCGTCCTTCCTGTCGTCCTTCCTGTCGTCCTTTCCGCTCCCACTCCGGTTTTCCTTTGGCAATAATATCCTGTGCAAATTGAGACATCATGGCATGTTCCTCCTCTGGACGTACCGTGCGGATAATTTCTCGTACGATCGGTTCGTCATAGTTTTC
>PEAG01000005.1:23108-103808 GCA_002753505.1 Magnetococcales bacterium HCHbin5
TGTAGAGCAGTGCCACGCGAGCCTGGAGGGTGCGCACCCGAAAAAGGCGATCCGTCAGGTGTTCGCGCAGCTCCTCGTCGACAAAAGAGCCCTCCACCAACTCCGGCGGTTCCGGGCTCAGAAGTGTGCGAATCCCCTTTGGCAGACGCTCGTGCATGAGAGTTCCTGCCTTTTCCGGGTCGGAAAGCAGTAATTTCAGAAATCGGTCATGGGGTTGGCTGATCTCGCTCATGGGAAAAGCATACCAGGAGTTGTTGCACAAGTCACCAAATTGGCAGCACAAGTCACCAAATCCTATTGATCTGGCTAAAGCGCACTCCCAAAAGGGAGAGTCCATCCCCGGCTCCCCTGAGTGACCTGACCGCTCAAATCGCCTGTCACTCCGGGTCAGCGTGAATATAGGCCAGAATGGCCTCCTGATCGACAGCATCCGAATAGACCAGCGTTCGGAATGCCTTGTCATGGAACACGGTCACTTTCTTGTCCTTGCTCAGATGCTGATAGGCAATCAATACCCCCCCCTTGCGGATCACCTTGCAGTTCTCTTCATTGCCAACCGTTTCGGTCTCCTGTATCGCATCAAATAGTGCATACAACGCCTTGCGGCCTGTGGGCGGACTGATGTTTGGGGTATCCGTTCGCTGAGGAGGTCTTTGGGGACGTTTGGATGATATGCTCATGGCTGACACCTTGATCTCATTTATTAATCAAATCGCCCTGCATGAAAGATCAGGCGCGGCAACGGCTGTCCCGCCACTTCATCCACCCTGACCCGACTCACAGAGGCGTACTCTACCACCATCCGGGATAAATTTTGCAACGGTACCTGCAACACCAGACTCAGAATCATTCGAATCACCCCACTGTGAGCCACCACCAACAGGGATTGATCCCGATGCAGCGACACCAACGCTTGCCACCCCTCCTGCACGCGCTGCTGAAAGGTGGCCAAATGTTCCCCGCCGGGAGGGGGATTGTTGAGGGGATCACGCCAGAATTGGGTCAATCCCTGATAATCCGTTGCCAAAATATCGGTGCTGGTGCGTCCTTCCCAGTGGCCGAAATCCATCTCCTGAAAACGTCTCTCCCGCACCACCGGAATCGCCAACTGTTGCCCCAGTTCATCGGCAAACCGGGCACATCGTTGTAACGGTGAGCTGTAGATGGTCTCCCAGGCCGGATGACCCCGCACCGCCGCCCGCATCTGCTGCCAACCGGCTGCGCTGAGGGGATCATCCAGAGAGCCGCGATACTTGGGTCCGCCCTCCGGTTCTCCATGTCGTAACAGATCAATGGTGGTAGTCATGACGATGATGTCGCATAAGAGTGGATCGATTCCAGACCGAGAATCTGCCGAAACGGGGCGTCCGACAACAGTGGCGTCCGACCCAACCAAACCAGACAGGCCATGCCTATACGATACAAAACGGCCTTGTCGGCCACGGACAGAGCCACAAACCCGGGGGTCCACTCCAACTGTTGCAGGATGGCGTACAGATGGTCCCCCAGAAAAAAAAGCCACGGACCCGCCTGCGCAGCCTCCGCTGTCAGAATAGGCTGGACATACGGGGCCGCACAGCGGTTACACACCACCTGGCCACGTTTGGCCGAAAAATAGCGCAATCCCTCCTGACCTCCACAACCAACACAACAGTCGGTACGCCAGCCATAGCCCAAGGCCCGCACCAACCGTGCCTGACAGATCCCCAGTACCGCCAGCGGCTCCTGTGCCCCATCCAGTTGATCCCAGGCCCACTCCAACAGTTCAAACACCCCCGGATTGGGTTCCCCCGGGGCCATGAACCGATACAGAGCCTCCTGTATCACCTGGGCAGCCAGCAAAGCCGCCGCTCCGTGCATCAAGCGGTGCCGGGGCTGCTTGATTTCCACAGCGGTCAAAGTGGCAAGGGCCTGAACAGAACGGGCCTGACAGCCCATGACAACCGTATGAAACCCGGCCAAAGCCGCCCGATCCATACTGGCCGCAGCACGCCCGCCGGCCCGGACTCCGCGCGCAAGTGCCGACAACAATCCATGGCGGCGGCTAAAAAAATGCAACAGCAGGGAGGTCTCACGAAAAGGGGTGCGCCGCAACACCAGGGCATCATCCGACCAACGCATCGTCCTACGACATACCCTCCTGCTCTTCGGGTGTCGGATAGCCCAAATCACGCAAAACGGCGCGATCCTCGCCCCAATCCTTGCGCACCTTGACCCACAGCTTCAAAAAAATCTGCACCCCAAAAATGCGCTCCAACTCCGATCGGGCCGCGCTGCCAATCAGCTTCAACATGCTGCCTTTCTGGCCGATCACGATCCCCTTCTGCGACTCGCGTTCCACCAGAATGGTGGCATCAACATCCCAAATCTCCTTTTCCAGGACCGGCAGACGCTGCTGAAATTTGCCCAGCTTGACCGCCAAAGAGTAGGGCAGCTCCTTTTGCAAATGCATGAACAACTTTTCGCGAATCACCTCGGCGGCAAAAAATTGTTCCGGCTGATCGGTCCATTGATCATCGGGAAAAAACCGGGGCCCTTCGGCCAGATGAGCCGGGAGGAGGGTGAGCAGATGTTCCACATTGTATCCGGTCAGGGCGGAGAGCGGAACGACCTCGGCACAGGAGAGATCCTGCACTGCCTGCAGATGGGCAAACAACTTGACCTCATCCACCCGATCCACCTTGTTCATCACCAGCACAAGTGGCCTTTTGGGCGCGGAATCTTCTCCCGAGGCCAGACGGGCCAAAATGGCACGGTCCGCCTCTTGAACCCCCCGGCTGGCATCGACAAAATAGAGGATGGCATCCACATCCTGACAGGCCTCGTAGGCGGTACGAACCATTGCCTGATTGAACAGGGAGCTGCCCGGACGGTGAATGCCGGGGGTATCCAGAAAAACCATCTGACAATGGGGGCGGTGGCAAACACCCAAAATACGGGTACGAGTGGTCTGGGCTTTGGGGGTGACAATGGCCACCTTGCGTCCCAATACCGCATTCAAAAAGGTTGACTTGCCGGTATTCGGCTGGCCGGCAATGGCGATAAAGCCCGATTTGAAGGGCACCGGATCGGCTGGTTGCCCGCTGTTTGCGGGGGATGTAACGCTGTGTTTTGAACTCATCTGTTGTCCGGTTCCTCTCCCGTGCGACAGGTTGATGGACCGGCCTGTTCCGGTTCTGGATGGGTCAATGAAGAATCCAGATAGAGGGCAGTAAAGAGTGCCTGGGCGGCGGCTTGCTGGGCGGTGCGTTTGCTGCGACCAAAGCCAATCCGGGAGATGGGTGCTTTCTCTTTTCCTCCCTGCTCCACGGTACAGGCAATCTGGAAAATACGCTCATGGGGAGCCCCCTCCATGCTCACCACCCGATAGTCGGGCAGCGGCAGCCCGACCCCCTGCAGCCGTTCCTGCAACATGGATTTATAGTCCTTTTCCCATTGTCCTGGCCGACACTCCTCCAGCAATCCTGCAAACAGGTGCTGAATCACCTCATAGGCGGCCCTGTAGCCCCCATCCAGATAGATGGCACCCAACAGAGCCTCGACGGCATTACCTAACAGAGAACGCTTGCCACGGCCACCACTCAACAGCTCTCCCCGCCCCATATGCAGAAAACGGCCCAGATGATGGGTCAGGGCAATACGTGCCAACGATTGGGTATTGACCAGACTGGAACGCCAATGGGTCAAGGCTCCCTCCGGCTGCTCTGGATAACGCCGAAACAGCAGATCGGAGATGGTCAATCCCAACACGGCATCCCCCAAAAACTCCAGCCGTTCATTATGTCCGGTGCAATCGATGGACAGGCGGTCAGCCCCTGAATCACTGGAGGGTCCATCTTGCAGATAGGAGCGGTGGGTCAGGGCGCGGCACAAAATTTCTGGAGAGCGGAAGTGGTACCCCAACTGTTTTTGTAACGCCTCCAGCGAATCCTCCCCAGGGGAGGAGCCCGCCTCTTCCGGGGAGTCGGTACGGCCCTCTGATACCGTCTCATCCGATGCAGGTGATAAATCCATCATGGAAACAACCTTGACCTTTCCTGGATTTCAGCCGCTCCATGCCTGTTCATGCGCATTTTGCGCTCGGAACGGGGCATGGATACGGAAAAAATATTCAGCTCTCCACCTCATAAACAAATTCCCACCGCTCATGTCCCTCCCAAGTAAAAATCTTGTCCCCAAACCGCAACTCGAGGGGGACAACATGGTGAACGGTTACCCGATAACCATGGCCAATGGGCAAAATTTTGAAGGTCTCCTGCGGGACAACGATTCTGGATCGATACATCTCAAACTTGACGCGACGTTGAACCTCTTCCAGGGGCAGTCTGGCATACTCGTGGGTGACCCGATCGGCCAGTTCCCGTAACAAAAAACACTCATACAGTTTAGGAAAGGTTGCGGCCGCCATGGAAAAGAGGGCTCCGGCCATGCCGATCATCAGCATCAGCGTGATAAAGGAAAAGCCGCCCGATCGCCCAAGCCAACCTTTTGTTTGAACAGATGCGTCCACTTTAACCCCTCCTTTGTTCATACCCTGTTGGGAAAAACTGTTTGGGTGTTATCGAATGACCTGGCCCAGTCGCTCCCACCGCAACCGGCCCTCCTGATGGTCCCAGGACCAGAAAATTGCCTTGGCCTCTCCCACCAGTCGGTAGGCCGGCACAAAGCCCCAGACGCGGCTGTCGTTGCTGTTATCCCGGTTATCACCCATGACAAAATAGTGCCCGGGCGGAACGGTGGTATCGGTGATGTCCGAATAGGAAAATGGCCGCACCAACACCGGATGCTCTACAGCCCCCGCCCCGTCAGAACCGGGCAATTTTTCAGCCCATTTCAGGGATTCCACCTCTTGTCCCTGCTCATTTTTATAGGAAAACTGGCCCGTTGCTTCATAGCCAACCGGTTCACCATTCAGATAGAGCCGTTTGTTGCGATAGGTGACATGATCGCCGGGCAGTCCGATGATGCGCTTGATATAGTCTTTCCGTGGATCCTGGGGATATTCAAAAACCGCGACATCTCCCCGTTTGGGGCCGGAGGACATGAAAATCCGTTCCCGCATGAAAGGGATGCGATGGCCATAAGCCATTTTGCTTACAAACAGATAATCTCCCACCAGCAGGGTGGGGATCATGGAGCCGGAGGGAATCTTGAACGGCTCAACAAGAAAGGTGCGGACCACCAGGGCGATGCCGACCGCCATGACGATGGCCTCGTAATACTCCACCAGCAGAGTGTTGGTGGCCAAAAATTTTTTTCCCGCCACAAACATGAAGAGGCCGACGGCGATCAGTGCCCAGGCGGCCAGCATGCCAAAACTCATGAACTCATTCGGTGCGACATCCCCTCCGGGTGACGGGGCATCGCCGATGCCGTAGATGCCCAGCATGAAAACACCGGTCAGCAAAAAAAAGATGCCGTGCCACAGGTGCTTTTTATCATTTTGGCCGGGCTGTTCTGTCGTTGACATATTTCCGTTATCCATCAGGCTGCTCTTTGACAAGGTGGCCTAATCCACCTTGAGTACCGCCAGAAAGGCCTCTTGCGGTACCTCCACGCGACCAATCTGCTTCATCCGTTTTTTGCCGGCTTTTTGTTTTTCCAGCAATTTTCGTTTCCGGGTAATGTCGCCCCCATAGCATTTGGCGGTAACATTTTTCCGCATGGCCGCCACCGTCTCCCGGGCGATAATTTTGGCCCCGATGGCGGCCTGAATGGCCACCTCAAACATTTGGCGGTGAATCACCTCTCGCATCCGCTTGACCAGATCCCGGCCCCGGGTTTGACTCTTGTCCCGATGGACAATCACCGAGAGGGCATCCACCGGTTCGCCATTGATCAAAATGTCCAGCTTGACCAGATCCCCCGGGCGATATTCCAAAAACTCGTAATCCAGTGAGGCATAGCCGCGGGAGAGGGATTTGAGCCGATCAAAAAAATCCATCACCACTTCGCTCAACGGCAGCTCATAGTGCAGGATGACACGGGTGTCCGAGAGATAGGACATGTCCCGTTGCTGACCGCGACGCTCCGTACACAGCTGCATGACCGGCCCCAGATGCTCTGTTGGCAGCAGGATGGAGGCGAGGATGAAGGGTTCATCGATCCGTTCATAGCGTCCCGCCGGCGGCAGATCGGCCGGGTTGTGTACCTCGATCATGACGCCATCGGTGCGCAGCACCTGATAGACCACCGTCGGGGCGGTAGTGATCAGATCCAGGTCAAACTCACGTTCCAACCGTTCCTGCACAATTTCCATGTGCAACAGACCCAGAAAACCGCATCGACAGCCGAAGCCCAAAGCCGGGGAGGTTTCCGGTTCAAAGTGGATGGCCGAGTCGTTCAGGGAAAGCTTTTCCAACGCATCCGTCAGGGCCTCATAGTCGGAGGCAATGACCGGATAGAGACCGGCAAAAACCATCGATTTGGCCTCACGAAACCCTGGCAACAGATCGGCGGTGGGTCGGGAGGCATCGGTCATGGTGTCGCCGATGCGGGCCTGGGAGACATCCTTGATCCCGGCCATCACACACCCCACCTCCCCCGCTGAGAGGGAGGAGGTGTAGGTCAATTTGGGGGTAAAGATGCCGACATTGTCCAGGGGATAGTCCATGCCCACGCTGAGCAGGCGAATTTTGCGGGTTTTTTCTCCCGCGCCCTGGGTGACCATTCTGCCATCGTAGACCCGCACCAGGGAGACGACCCCCAGATAGTTGTCATACCAGGAGTCCACCACCAACGCCTTGAGCGGGGCGTTCACGTCTCCCGTGGGGGGCGGAATCAGGTTGACCACCGCTTCCAAGATTTCCCGAATGCCAATACCCGATTTGGCAGAGGCCAAAACGGCCTGCGAGGCATCCAGACCGATGACATCCTCTATTTGCGCCCGCACCCGTTCCGGTTCGGCTGCAGGCAGATCAATCTTGTTCAGGACTGGCACAATGGACAGGTTATGCTCGATGGCCAGATAGACGTTGGCCATGGTTTGTGCCTCCACACCCTGCACGGCATCCACCACCAGCAGCGCGCCCTCACAGGCGGCCAGGGAGCGGGAGACCTCATAGGAAAAATCCACATGCCCGGGGGTGTCGATCAGATTGAGGATATAGGTGCGGCCATTCAACGCCTGGTAGGTCAGCCGGACCGATTGTGCCTTGATGGTGATGCCCCGCTCCCGCTCCAGGTCCATGCTGTCCAGAACCTGTTCGGTCATGTCACGGGCATCCAACCCGCCGGTAAATTCGATCAACCGGTCGGCCAGGGTGCTTTTGCCGTGATCAATGTGGGCGATAATAGAAAAGTTGCGAATATGATCCAGGGACATTAGGTGTGGTAGTCAGGGAGATAAGGTTAATGCCGGGTTTGGCTGGATTTGGTATAAAGCTGTTGCACAGCTCGCGACAGCGCACCATAACCAGCAACGCTCTGGCATAGGGCGTACATCTACTTATAATCTCCCCGATCTGTTTTGGCCAGTTCCACTGTTGCCAAAACAGCCGTGCGGTGCAGCAAATCCCGCTCCTCCCCCTTCTCCGGGACGCTGGAGAGGGTACGCAGGGCATGGTCGCGGGTCTCACGCAGACGCTCACGCGCCATCTCCAGATTACCGGAGCCGATGGCCGATTGTACCAAGTCATTGCCCAGGGCCACCAGGGAGTCCAGCAACTCGTCCGCCTTGTCCAACTGCTCCCGCCGTTGGCGGCGATTGGGGTCGGTACCATTCGCGCCGGGTTCAAACTGCACCGCCTGAACGACGGCCACCGCCTCTGGTTCATTCGCCCCGGAAACTTCCGCCAGTTGACGGGCAAAAATTTCCCCAGCGACGGAGCCGGTAGCCAGGTTATTGTTGGCTACAGATGGCCGGGCTGCAACTTTGTCGCTTCTATCCACGCGGCGGATGGTCATAAAACTCTCCCAACGGCAGTCTGAATGAGTTGTGTGGCACAGCATCGCTTACACGGCAAGAATGCCCGTCCCATCCACATCAATCAAAAAGAGTGCCAAGAGTAACAGTCAAGAAAATATCTTCCTGTGTGGTGTGTCAATGCCCCGTTTTCAGCCGCTCATACCCCCTGGCGCGGACGACCCCTTTTGTGGGCCAGTTTGTTCAGGGCGTTGATGAGGGCCTTGGCGGAGGCCACAATCACATCGGAGTCAGCACCCTGTCCCTGGGCCATCCGCTCCCCCTTTTCCAGCCGCACAGTTACCTCTCCCTGGGCATCGGTGCCGCCGGTGATGGCATGCACCTGGTAGAGCTGCAACCGCATCTCCTTCAACTCCGGCACCACCTGGGAGATGGCCTGGAAGACGGCGTCCACCGGTCCCGCGCCCCAACTGGCTCCCCGCAGCTTTTCCCCCCGGACATCCATCTCGACGGCAGCCACCGGGGTATCCTGGGTACCCGAGGCCACATGCAGTCGGATCAGGCGATAATGCTCGGTCTCCCGGATCACCTCATCATCGACCAGGGCCTCCAGATCTTCGTCGAACAACTCCTGTTTTTTGTCGGCTACCTCCTTGAAACGGCGGAAGGCCCGGTCCAGATGTTCGGCAGAGAGTTCGTAGCCCAGAATTTCCAACCGGTCCCGGAAGGCGTGGCGGCCGGAATGTTTGCCCAGGACCATGCGGCTGTCGGTCAGCCCCACCGAAGCGGGGGTCATGATCTCGTAGGTTGTCGCCTCTTTCAGTACCCCGTCCTGGTGAATGCCCGCCTCATGGGCAAAGGCGTTGGCTCCCACGATGGCTTTGTTGGGTTGGACGGGAAAGCCGGTGACCACCGAGACCAGTTTGGAGGCCCGGCTGATTTCGGTGGTGACCACGCCTACCTGGAAGGGGAGCAGATCCTTGCGGGTGCGAATGGCCATGACCACCTCTTCCAGGGCGGCGTTGCCGGCCCGCTCCCCCAGGCCGTTGAGGGTACACTCCACCTGTCGCGCCCCTTGCAGGATGGCCGACAGGGAGTTGGCTACCGCCAGGCCCAGGTCGTTGTGGCAATGGACCGAGATGACGGCCTGTGCAATATTGGGCACCCGTTCCACCAGGGTGCGAATGCGGTCCCCGAATTCGTGGGGCAGGGTGTAGCCGACGGTATCGGGTATATTGACCGTGGTGGCTCCGGCTGCAATGACCGCTTCGACGATGCGGCAGAGAAAATCCATATCGGTACGGCCAGCATCCTCGGCGGACCACTCCACATTGCGGGTATATTTTCTCGCATGCCGCACGGCTGCCACCGCCGCTTCCACCACCTGGTCCGGTTGCATGTTCAGCTTATGCTTCATGTGGATGGGGCTGGTGGCGATAAAGGTGTGTATGCGGGGGTCTGCGGCTTCGGAGAGGGCGGCCCAGGCGCGGTCAATATCGGCGATGGTCGCCCTGGCCAAGCCGGCAACACTGCACTCCCTGATGGTGGCGGCCACCTTCTGGACAGCCTCGAAATCGCCCTGAGAGGCCATGGGAAAGCCGGCCTCAATCACATCCACCCGCAATTTTTCCAATTGCTTGGCGATGCGCACCTTTTCGTCCACGGTCATGGAGGCTCCGGGAGACTGTTCGCCATCCCGCAATGTGGTATCAAAGATGATTATTTTTTCTTCGGCCATCACAGCACCCATGATCCAAGCAACACAACCGGAGAGTTGGTATCTCCTCCTGCGGGGACTCCCCGGGGATGGAGTATAGGAGGTAGAGTCTATTTGTTGCTATAAAGTTCTGTATTGCAGCAAAAAAAAAGCGGTCATGGATGGGGCCAAGAACCGCTCACAGCCATGATAAATTTTGGTCGGGACGAGAGGATTTGAACCTCCGACCCCTAGCACCCCAAGCTAGTGCGCTACCAGTCTGCGCCACGCCCCGAAACGAAAGGCACTCTACGCCACTCTTGCTCTTCTGTCCAGTCTTCATCATGCGCCCCCCAGCTTTCTTTGCTCTCGGGCCCCATTTTTTTTGCAATCGGTCGGCACAGAGCTTGCGATGGAGGTTGGCAAGGGTGGCCTGTCGCCAAGGTAAAATTTTCCAGATCGGTTTTTTTGAGGAACTTCCCGTGAACATCTCCAATATCGCTGACTTTCTTGTTAGCCAGGTCGTCAAGACGGCCGCCGGTTTGCAGCAGCAGAATAAAGACAATAGCAACCAAGGGGTTATCAAGCCGCAACGGGACAAGTTGCCGCAAAGATCGGTGGAATCCAACCGGGTTCACACCCCCTCTTCAGCCTATCGGGTGACCATCTCCTCGGCGGCGATGCAAAAGATGGCCGCTTCCGTCTAGCGGCAGGCAGGCCGTTTTTTCCCGGTCGTTCCGTGCAGGATCGACCGCCGGCACGGCAAAAATTTCCTCTCCGGGTGGGGGCGGCACTTTTGGAGAGGAGAGGCCGGGCATGTTTATCCACCTCCCGCCGGTAGTCACAAAGGGGCGGTGGTTAACCGAAGACCCTGCCCGGCTCTGACTGCGCCCCTGTTTCAGTCTCGACTTGTACGATCCGTCTGGATCAGGGTTTTTCTACTGCTTTTTCCGCATGATAGGCACGGTAAATCGGCATCACCTCAGTGAGGGTTGCCTGGTTCTGGGCGATGCGGGTATCGTCACTCGGGTGGGTTGAAAAAAATTCCGGTGGGGCACCTTTCCCTTGGTGTGCTTCCGTCTTGAAGCGACTCCACAGCGCAACCGCCTTTTCCGGGTTGTACCCGGCCATCGCCATGAAATACATACCCATCCGGTCGGCTTCCGACTCGTGCAAACGGCTGTAGGGGAGCAGTACGCCATAGGTGGCTGCGGCGCCGAAGCCGGCGGCCAGCAGTTTTGCTTTGGCCTGATCAGCCGCAGAGGCGTTGCGCGTAGCCGTTCCCGCAGCGGTTGCAGAGAGCGCGGCGGTAGCCGCCGAGAGCAACAGTTTCTGACTGCTGCGTTCGCCGCTGTGCTGGGCGATTGCGTGCGCCACTTCATGTCCCAATACGGCTGCCAACCCCTCTTCATCCCGG
This sequence comes from Magnetococcales bacterium HCHbin5, assembly GCA_002753505.1. Classification (GTDB taxonomy): domain Bacteria; phylum Pseudomonadota; class Magnetococcia; order Magnetococcales; family Magnetaquicoccaceae; genus Magnetaquicoccus. The sequence goes on from PEAG01000005.1 coordinate 34,086, forward strand.
GTGATGGACAACATGCCGGTGTATACCACGATTTTCCCTCCTGGCATGCAAAAAGCGTTGGCCGTTTTGTCATCATCCACCAGGGTATACTGCCAGTCATAACCGTTGAGCTGTTGGGATAACTGGTTTGCAGCCATGTAGGTCTCGACTGCCTGTTGAATACGGCTGCCGACCCGGCGTACCATTTCCGCTTCCTTGCCACCATCGATCACATCGGCTGTTTGGAGAAATTTATCATAGGCCTGTGCCGAGGCGGCCATTGACTGGCTGGATGGTATCAACATCAGGCGGCTGCGTCCCGTCAAAGGCACACTCTGGCAGGCGATCAGCAACACGCTGCACAAACCCAGCACACACCCGGCAAGCCAATTTTTTTTCATGAACGTTTTCCCGTCGATGTCTCAATGAAGGGGCGTTATCTTTGTTGTCCGCCAATGTAACCGAGCCTGTTTTGCTTGTGCAAGGCAAAACAGAGATCTGTTGACATTCCTTCTGCATGGGGAGAGACTGCTCCTGCCGGGTAAAACGAAGCTGGGCTCTGCTGGCGAGCAGCCCAGCAGGGATAACTTGGTCGGGCTTTACCGAGCCAATGGATAAGATGAGGAGCGTAACTCCCCTCGTGTTTTTTTCGTTGGGTGGTAGACCCGTCACGCCTCAAAAAACGCAGTCCGGAACTCGTAGACGTCGGGGTGCCAGCGGGTGCTGGGAGTGTTTTGAAAGTGCTTGCACGCGACGGCTGTTTGTATTATTCGCGCTGAACCAGCGCACGGGAGGAAATGCAGTGGTAAAAAAAAAAGCGATGGATCAGTTTCGCATTAATCGAATCGAGATAACAAATTTCAAGGCAATTGATAAAATTGAGATGGACTTCTTTCTGCCAAAGATGAAAGCTGACCCTGACATTTATGTTATGGGAAGCCGAAATGGATTAGGCAAGACATCGATTCTTGAGGCATGCACTTTGCTTTCCCTCGCTGCTCATAGTGTCGAGAAGAGATGGAATGTTAGTAGGATACCAGAAATTTCTATGAATCTATCGGAGTTGTTCATTAGATCGGGAGCGGAGACCGCTTCTGTTTCTGGTGAATTTTCATTAAATGAAAGCTCCATAACTGTTTCCGTGAATTTGTCAAAGGATGGAATCATAAAAATTGATGGAGATTCTGAGAAAATCAGGAAGATCTTGCCCGGGAACAGTTCTACAGAAGAGTTGGTCGAACGTTTTTTTATGTTGCAAGCTGGTTACAACATGGAGCCAGTTATTATGCAGCCTTGCCTGTATTTCCATAGCTATAGAAAAGTCCAAGAAGGCAATCCCGAACTGGGCATGATGGTAGAGTCAGACAGGATTCACAGGCGCATGATGATCCGAACACCTTATGGTAGGGTGGGTATTGCGCCGAACGGAAACATGTTTGTCAGCACCTTTAAGTTACAGATTCTGCGTGCCATGATGGGCAAAGCTAATTTGTTTGAGCGTCTTGACAGCAAAAATGCTGATGAAACTCTTGATCGGCTTAATGGATTGATCGATAGGTATGCTGGAGGAAAAATTGCCAAGCTCCGCCCGTCTCCGGATAATACTGTTGATTTCCGAATTTCTCCCGTGGGTGGTGGGGAGTCGTTTGCCTTTGATGGGCTCAGTTCTGGTCAGAAAGAGATCATATCTACCCTTTTTCTGATTTGGTACTATACACGGCAGAAGCCATGTCTTATCTTGATCGACGAGCCGGAACTCCATCTGAATGCTGAATGGCATCGTGATTTTGTTCAACAAGTGTTTAAATTGGCACCAAACAACCAATATATTATCGCGACACATAGTGAGGATATTTTTAAATCAGTCAATGAGGATCGGCGTCTCTTTTTTGGATTGAGTAACAATGAACCATCACGTCGAAACGTGGTGGAGAATGTTCGATGATTTCCGTCCAAGTTGGAGGAACCCCGGATCTGGTCCGGCAGGGCCGTGCTCGCCACAAGTTGTTTGTTGAGGGTGGTGGTGGCGATGTTATCGATTTTGAATTTCTCAAGATCTTTCTCCCTATGATTGACATTGAGGTCATGGGGGCATCTTTTCACTTGAAAAGCGTTGCAACAGCCCTCCATCCCTACCACCCGGATTACTATTTTCTAATTGATCGCGATCATCATGACGATCAGACAGTCAATAATTCTTGGCAGAAATTTCCTGATCCCGATACATCAAATTTATTGATCTGGAAAAAGAAGGAAATTGAAAATTATTTTTTGGACATTGACTACCTCCAGAGGTCAAACTGGATAAAGAGTACGTATAAAGGGAGCGAAGGAAGAAAGAAACTTGAAGCAAAGATTCAGAAGATTGCTACTGATCGTATATATATGGAGGTTGCCAATAGTGTTATATTGACAATTCGCGAAGAACAAAAAAGGACATGGATCGAAATTTTCTCGAATCCATCCCAATTTACAAGTATTGAAACCTCAATTAACATGCTTCTTGGCAGAAATGAATTCCAGGAACGAGCCGAGGTTGTAGCTGATTCCGTTCACGGGGATAATATCAGGAGGATGTTCAACAAAACGTTTGATGAAATGTCCGGTGGGTCGATACCGCTTGACTTGAATCGAGGAACTTGGCTGGCTCGCATGAGCGGAAAGGAAATACTGACTCAAATTGTCAGTAATTGTTTCCAGGTGAGGGGGCGTGATGGTAAACCTGTTCAAGGTGGTACACAGTATATCGAGGTGATTAAAGATCTCGCAAGACAGGAACTGCAGAACCAACCTTATGATTTTAAAGAGTTATACGGGCTTATCGACAGCCGGACAAGAGGCCCGTGACCGGGAATGAGTGTTGTGTTGTTTTGCTGTCTTGCGGATTACAGAGGTTCTTTTCTCCTGGGGGATGCTCCTCTTCCAGGCAACCGGGGGCAAGGCGGTCGCGGCCATGCCGTGCCGCGCGTCCGTTTCACGGTCCCACTCCAGCCGTTTGCGTTCGCAAAAATCAAACAGATGCCCTGCCGTTTTGCCGTTGTCTTTTTCCCAAAAGGGCATTATCTTCCTCGTTGTGCCCTGATGTGCCCCACTGTATACGGATTGTACAAACCCATGTCCATTGATGCCCAGACTGTCAAACATGTCGCCACCCTTGCCCGCCTGCAGGCCTCTCCTACCGAGGTGGAGGCCTATGCCGAGCAGCTTTCCCGCATTCTGACCTTGATGGAAACATTGAACAGCTTGCCAACAGAGGGCGTGATGCCCATGTCCCACGCGGTGGATATTCCCATTCCTGAACGTGATGATGTGGTCTGCCATACCGATCAGCGCGAGGCTCTCCTTGCCTGTGCGGCCGATACCGATCAGGGCCACTTTCGCGTCCCGAAAATTATTGAGTAGGAGTCTCTACCCCCGTGGATCTCTCCCACATATCCCTGACAGACGCAGCCGAACTGCTGCGCAGCCGATCGCTCTCAGCCGTGGAACTGACGCGCCATTTCCTGAACCGGATCGAGACAACCGATCCCACCCTGAACGCCTTTATCACCGTGGATGCAGCCGGTGCCCTGGCCGCCGCCGAGGCTGCCGACTTGCGTTTGGCTCAGGGGCAGGCTACGCCTCTTACCGGCATTCCCCTGGCCATCAAGGATCTGTTCTGCACCCAGGGCCTGCGGACCACCTGTGCCTCAAAAATGCTCCAACACTTTGTCCCCCCCTACGAATCAACGGTGACCCGTCGATTGAAAGCGGCCGGTGCGGTGGTGTTGGGCAAGACCAATATGGATGAGTTTGCCATGGGCTCCTCCAACGAAACCTCTTTTTTTGGCCCGGTACGCAACCCGTGGGACCATGACCGTACCCCTGGCGGCTCTTCCGGGGGGTCGGCTGCCGCCACCGCTGCCGGTCTCTGTCTTGCCGCCATCGGTACCGATACCGGCGGCTCGATCCGCCAACCGGCCGCCCTCACCGGCACCACCGGTCTGAAGCCAACCTATGGACGGGTCTCCCGCTATGGCATGATCGCCTTTGCCTCTTCGCTGGATCAGGCCGGCCCCATGACCCGCAGCGTCGCCGATGCAGCCACTCTCCTGCAAGCCATGGCCGGCCACGATCCGCTGGACTCCACCAGCATCGACGCCCCGGTACCCGACTACCAGAGCGGGCTTACCACCTCCATGCGTGGGATGCGTATCGGTATTCCGGCCGAATATTTTGCCGACGGACTGGCCGATTCGGTCCGACGCGGGGTTGAGCAGGCCATGGAGACCTTTCGATCCCTGGGTGCCCAGTGCCTCTCCCTCTCTCTACCCTCTACGGCCTACGCCATTCCCACCTATTACATCATCGCTCCGGCAGAGGCCTCTTCCAATCTGGCCCGTTATGATGGCATCCGGTTCGGCCATCGCTGTGCGGATCCGCAGGATTTACAGGAGATGTATGCCCGCAGCCGCTCCGAAGGGTTTGGCGCAGAGGTCAAACGGCGCATCATGCTCGGTACCTATGTCCTCTCCTCCGGTTATTATGATGCCTATTATCGAAAGGCACAGAAGGTGCGGCGGCTGATTGCCGACGATTTTCAATCCGCGTTCACCCAGGTGGATCTGCTGCTGACGCCGACCACACCGGAGACGGCGTTTCGGATTGGTGAAAAAAACAGCGACCCCGTGCAAATGTACCTGTCCGACATTTTTACCATCAATGTCAATCTGGCGGGTTTGCCGGGCCTTTCGCTCCCCTGCGGGTTTGATGAGAACAACCTGCCTGTCGGTGTGCAACTGATTGGCCGTCCCCTGCAAGAGGCTACCCTGCTGGCCGCCGGACACGCTTTTCAACAGGTCACCGATTGGCATCTGCGGAGGCCGTCATGAGCCAGGATATGTCATCCTTTGCGGGCACGGACCGCTATGAGATTGTGGTCGGTTTGGAAGTTCATGCCCAGATGCGGACCCAATCCAAAATATTTTGTGGCTGTCCCACCCGGTTTGGTGCGGCGGCCAACACCCAGATCTGCCCTGTGTGTGCCGCCTTTCCCGGTGTGCTGCCGGTACTCAACCGGGAGGTGGTCAACATGGCGATCAAAACCGGCTTGGCCATTCATGGCCAGGTGCGGCTGTTGAGCGAGTTTTCCCGCAAAAACTATTTTTACCCTGATCTGCCCGCCGGCTATCAGATCAGCCAATATGAGCTGCCTATCGTGGAGCATGGCCATCTGCTGATCACGCCGACAGCCGATCTGCCGCCAAAACGCATCGGTATCACCCGCATCCATATTGAGGTGGACGCGGGCAAAAGCATGCATGAGGGGATTCAGGGGGCCTCCTGGGTGGATTTGAACCGCACGGGAACCCCTCTGATGGAGATCGTCTCTGAGCCGGACCTGCGTTCCGCGCTCGAAGCCGGGGAATATCTGAAAAAATTGCGTGCCATTGTGCGCTATTTGGGGGTGTGTGACGGCAACATGGAGGAGGGCTCTTTTCGCTGCGATGCCAATGTGTCGGTCCGGCTGCGGGGAGAGAGCCGCTTGGGTACCCGGTGTGAGCTGAAAAATTTAAACTCCATTCGCAACGTGATGCGGGCCATCGACTATGAGGCGGTCCGGCAGATCGACCTGATAGAGAGTGGCGAGCGGGTGATACAGGAGAGCCGGTTGTGGAACGCCGATCTGAACAGCAGTCGTTCCATGCGCGGCAAGGAGGATGCGCATGACTATCGCTATTTCCCGGAGCCCGACCTGCCGCCGCTGCGTATTTCAGCAGCGCGTATCGAGTCGGTGGCGGCCTCCATGCCGGAGTTGCCGGATGCCAAGGCGACCCGCTTGCAGACGGAGTATCAGCTTTCGGAGTATGATGCGGGGGTTTTGACCGCCAGCCAGGCGTTGGCAGACTATTTCGAGGCGGTGGCCCGGTATACGGCTGAATTGGGCCATCCCAACCCCAAGATGGCGGCCAATTGGGTGATCGGCGAGTTGGGCGGTCGTCTCAACAAGGATAACCTGGAGATTCAGCAATCCCCCATTTCGGTTCAGCAGTTGGGCAAACTGGTGGCCATGATTCAGCAGGGGGTTATTTCAGGAAAAATTGCCAAAGAAATTTTTGAAACCCTCTTTACGGACGGGGGAGATCCTCAACACATTGTGGAACAAAAAGGACTCCAACAGGTTACGGACAGTGCCGCCATTGAGGAGGCTGTCGAGCAGGTTTTGGCCACTTATCCAGAGGATGTTGCCCAATATCGGGCTGGCAAGGGCAAGGTACTTGGCTTTTTGGTGGGCCAGATCATGAAAGCCACCCAGGGCAAGGCCAATCCGGCGTTGGTCAATCAGCTGTTGCGGGCCAAGTTGGACAAGCGGTTATGATGCGGTATTGTGATCCCGTTGGTACACGAAAATGCGATGACAAAAGATAAGCGAACCCTGCGCATTATCTATCTTCTTGCTGCGATTATGCTGCTGGCTCTGTTGGGGGCCGCCGTGTTTGTACACTGGATCGTGGATGTGGAGTACCTGCGCCCCAAGGTGGTCGAGACCTTGACCAGGATTACTGGCCATCCCGTGACGCTGGACGAAGTATCCCTTGCGCCTACAGAAGGCTTTTTCAAGCTTGAGTTGCATAATCTCCAGATCCGGGCCCTCTCCACGACAGAACCTCCCATACTCATCGCCAAAAAGGTGCAAGTCGGGATCACCCCCGCCTTCTTTTTTGCCGATCGGGATGATGCCCGGTTGGAGATCTCTTCCCTGACCTTTACCAACCCCCAAATCAACATTGTCGAGCGCGGTGATCTTTGGCTGGCCCGTCTGATCCAGGAGACGGTGGAGGAGGGGGACCAGCGCATGAAACAGCAGTTGGGCTGGGGGCTGACCAATCTGGCGATTGATACCATCAACATCCAAAATGGCATTATTACCCTGTTGGATTGGGAACATGCCATTGGTCGCACGCTGGTTTTGGATCGCATTCATGCCAGCATTCGCTCTTTTTCCGTCGATCATGCCTCGCCGGCTTCCCTTTCGGCCCGGTTTCAATCGGTTCCTTTTACCCTGACAGGGCAGGTGGGTCCATTGCCGGCCTCGCTGGATTTGACCGCCATGCCGGTGCTGCTCAATCTGGAGGCCAAGTCGACCAGCCTGCTGCAATTTGTTGACTTTTTTGCCAATCTTTCCAATTTGTTCATCGCCCACGCCCAGGCGATTCAATTGCCCAAGGATTTGGATATTCAGGGGGCGCGGGGCTATTTTTCCACCCTGTTGAATGGCACGTTGGGAAAAGGGTTGCAGACCCGCTCCCGGTTGGAGTTGGATAAATTGACTCTGACAACCCGTCCGGACAAAGTGACCGGGCAGGTTTTCCCTTCTCGCAGCCTTCCTCCTCCGGATCCCTGGGATCAACCGGACGTTGTGCAAAAGGTTGCGCAAAAACAGGCTGGCATTCCCGGCGACTTGGCCATTCGACAAAAATCGGTTTTTAAAATTGAGGATGGGCATCCCATTCTGAACCTGGAAGAGTGCTATTTTTATGTGGATGGCAAACCCATCCTGGACATAAAAGGCTCGTTGCAGGGGATGGGACAAAATGCAACCAGGGACAATCTGGTCGACCTGACCGTTACGACGCTGAACAGTTTTGATTTTAAACGGTTGCCTGATCCGTTCATGCCCTATTTTGCGGGTGAGATGCCACAGGGTATGGTTCAGATTCAGGGGAGATGGCCGGAATATCTGCAATGGAATGCCCATCTGGAATTTTCACAGACAGAACTTGTTTTTCCATCGTCACCATTGTCCGTGCCTGCTGTTGAGAGGTCGGTGGCCCGTCGTGCATGGGGAAAAGGGTCGGGAGCGCACCCGTTCCTCTCTCTGTTTCATACGCTGGGTATTGCAAAACAGGTGGGTGTTCCGCTTGTTTTGGACATGGAGATGGTGCGCGATCAGGAAGGGGACAAGGAGGAGGAGTGGGTATTGAAAGAGTTGGTACTCAGCCGACCGGCTGTACCGTTATCAGAAACGCCGGAATATCGCATCCGTTTCTCGGGTATGTTGCAACCAGACACCCGACTGGAGATCTCTGGAAAGTGGGAACTGTCGCTGTTGAAGGAGTATCTGGCCAGGGCGGTCCCGTGGAACATTTCCGGTATTGCCAATATGGAGGGCGTGGTTGTTGTGGATGCTCAGGATGCAACGCCACTGAACATGGGGCGCACCATTCGCAGCCTGGATGGTCAACTGCGGGTGGAGTCGGGTCGATTGGCAGGGATCGATTTTCAGGATTTTTCTGCCCTCATCAAGCAGGAGAAGGATATTTTGCGCTTGTCCGAGATGGAGTTCAATACCGGTTTGGGGCGTCTGGACGGGCTGATGCGGGTGGATTTTTCTTCTCACCAACCGGTTTATCAGGTTTTGTTTGCCTTTGCCGGGATTGCGTTGGAAAAATTGTCAGAGGCATCCCAGAGCGGTTTTGTCGGCCTTTCGCCCACCCGGCAGGCGGGCAAAAGGGCCTCATCCGGCAACGTTGTGCCTCCCGTGGCGGTTGCCAAGCCGGCGGTTCCTTCTTATCCGCAGGTGGAGGGGATTGCCTTTGGTCAGGGTGAACTCAGGGGGCAGTTGGATGAAAACTGGCTGGCGGAGGAGCCTTTTTCCGGTTCCATTCATTTGGAGGTTGAACCGGGTCGAATGTTGGGTGTGGATGGGGAGCTTTTTTTGCGGCAGCCTGTCACTCCGCAGGTGATTTTTGGACAGGAAAAAATGCTGCTCCAGGAGGAGGAGTTGGGACAGGAAAAAAAAGCTGTCCGGGAGAGCGGTTTGTCGCGGAAAGCCTTTCACTGGGACCATCTGGAGACCGATCTGGTGTGGAGCAACTCCACTTTGTATTTTGATAACCTGCGCATAAAATCCGCCGGTTTGCAGCTTTCCGGCATCGGTGAGTGGCAACCTTCCGGCCAGCAGCATTTTGAGTTGACGATTCAGTCACCCTTGAAAGAGCCGGGAACTCTTTTTTTCGCCTGGTTGGAAGGTGATGCCAAACAAATTTTGTATCGGCCCAAAAAAGGGTGGGCGGAGTAGTGGTCCAATCGGGCCGGTTTGAGCGGTTGGCAATGATGGCCTGTTTTTATGCCCAGAAAACAAACTTAAATCGTAAAACAATCCACAAAGCATGCCCTGCAACGGGCGGGGTCGATGCGCCGGGGAGAAGAGGGGATGGATAATCGCACGCGCTGTGGCTGGGCCAGTTCAGGCAAGGAGTATTATACGGCCTATCACGATGAAGAGTGGGGGGTGCCGGTGCATGAGGATCAGCGGCATTTTGAATTTTTGCTGTTGGAGGGGGCCCAGGCGGGTTTGAGTTGGGATACCATTTTGCGCAAACGGGAGGGGTACCGTCAGGCGTTTGATCGATTTGACCCCGTGCGGGTTGCGGCATATGGGCCGGAAAAGATTGCGGAGCTTTGTCAGAATGCGGCCATTGTGCGCAATCGGTTAAAAATTGCGAGTGCGGTTCGCAATGCGCGGGTTTTTTTGGCCATTCAGGAGGCTTTTGGCAGCTTTGATGCTTATGTCTGGTCGTTTGTGGGAGGCCAGCCACGCATCAACGCCTGGAAAACGTTGTCGGAGATTCCTGTCACCACCCGGGAAAGCGATGCGTTATCGAAAGATTTGCAAAGACGTGGGATGAAATTTGTCGGCAGTACCATCCTGTATGCCCATATGCAGGCCACTGGTCTGGTCATGGATCACACGGTAGACTGTTTCCGCTATCAGGCCCTGAGCCGCGGGGAGGATGGTGTTGGCGGTGTGGGTCGTGACTGCCAATGATCAGCTGCGGCAGTTGATCACTCCTTCGGGATGTACTGTCTGTGCAACGAAGATTTTGAATTCTCGGCGCGTAACCTGAAATATATGCGCGCCTTTGCCGATGCTTGGCCAGAATCTGAATTTGTGCAGCAGGCTGCTGCACAACTGCTGTGGTTCCACCTGTGTACCCTGATCGACAAGCTGAAAACCCGCGAGGAGCGGGAGTGGTATCTGGCCAAGGCCGTCAAGCACAACTGGTCGCGCAATATTCTGGTGATGCAAATCGAAGTCAATGCACGCGGGCGATCTGGTCAGGCTGTGAACCAAAATCCGGCGCAATCTGCACAAGTTATTCTTGCTTGGCTTCTAATCGGCCAGCTTCGCCCCTGCTGCGCTTTCGACGGCCTGGATGGGGGCACCGGTTTTTTGGGCAACATCCTGATATTTTGCCTTGCGCAGACGATTCACCTGCTCCATCAAGGCGATCAATGCCGCATCGGCCCCGGAACCGGGCTTGAGGTAGCCATCCCCCTTTTCAACCAGCTGGCCGGCCGCCTTGGCCTGCTTGTAGCGGTCGGTCTGGCTCGCGCTCAAGGCGGATTCGGCCAGAGACACGGAAACCTGGCCACACATCAAGGCAACCGATAAAGCTGAAACGGCTGAGAAAAAATAGCCTTTTTTCATCTGATTCCTCTCCTTAGAAAATATCCTTGTCTTTGCGGATCAATGCATCCACCTCTTTGTCCATCCTGATGCGAATATCATGTTCAATCTTGATATTCATGTTGATCACAATGGGTTTGTCCGGCGGGGCAACGGTCACCGTGGGGGAACAGCCGGCAAGCAGTACCAGCCAGACAACACCGGTGCAACCGAGCAACATTTGCTTTCTCATGATGGGTTTCCGTTGTAAAGAAAAAATTAAACCAAAGCCTCGGCTTCACTGGACATGCCCCATGCTGTCATCGATCGCATCCATTTGCCCCTTTACAGCCAACAATCGATGGATGATTTGATCCAACTGGCCAGACAGATTCAGATTCAGTGCAACGGGTCGCCCGCCGTCCAGATCGGGATTATTGCCCATTGCTCGCAACAAAACCAGGTACTCCCCATCCATATCCCGATTCACGGCCAGAGACAACTGCTGATAATGATAATTTGCCAACGCCTTGACAACAATCTCCGGCAAACCGCTCTCCCCGGCCAGCTGCTGCAACAGATCTGCGGTCAATCGAACGGTTCCAGGCTGGTCAGTCGACAGGCGGGCCTCCGTAATCGATACCCCGTCAGCCGACAAGGCAACAGGGATCTCCCCCGAGAGTTGGCCGGTGATGTCAACTCCCTGGACTGCAACCAGTTTGGTCAGTTTTTCCAACGCCAAGTCCGATAGCCGAATGACCGTCTGACCGGCAAGGGGAGACCATTGCCAGTGGCTGGGATCGACCGTAACCGTTGCATCCAGCAGGGTGCAGGCTGCCCGCAGCAGCTGGAAATGTTCGGCTTGGCGTTGCCAGCGCAGTTCGATATGGTTGACGGGAAGGTCAACATCACCCCACTGCCAGCCCGTCAACTCCACCGTCAGGCTGGATGGCCCCATGAGGGGCTGTTGCGGTGCGGAGCCACCCAACAGATCGGCCAGGTTGAGCGTGACCAATAACCGGGCCTGACCGCCACTCTCCAGGCTCAGTTGCAGACCGCCCGAACCCTGCCAGGAAAAGGGATCCAACGCCCATTGGAAAAACAGTGGAGTTTGCAGCGGCTGCACGGCAAGGCGTACGGGGTGGACAAAATTGACCTGCAAGGCGGCGGGCAGCAGCTGCATGAGCGGTTGTTCAGCCAGTGTTGCGGTGAGCGGATATGCCAGACCGATGCCCAGCTTGCCATCCTGCCAAACCAATCGGCTCCCCCCTTGACTCTGAAACCGGTCAAGCCGTTGGCTGGGCAAATGGAGATCCTGGATTGACCACAGCAGTTCGCCCTTGCCGCGCCCCTCCTGGTAGAGCCGGGCCTCTTCATCCTGCCATGGAGGCAGCATTCCGGAGGCCAGCAGTCGCAGCTCCAGCTCTCCGCTCCCCCCCTTGAGGGCCGGAAGGGTTGGGGTCAGGGTCTGTACCACCCCGTGGGACAATACCGCCTGCCCGCGTGCCGACAACTCAAAACGTGGCGCGCGAAAAAAGTCGGCCACTTGAACCCCCAACTGAACCGCAAACGGCTGTACGGGAGCCGTTTTGTCACCCTGACTCAACAGGGAGAGCGTCAGATCTCCGCTCATCACGGATTCACGCATGGCAGGCTGCCCGTCTGGCAGCTCATCCCTGGGTTGATCCAGATCGGTTCGCGCCAGAAACAGTTGAAACGGCAACGTATAGTCCACTCCATCCATGCGGGCCGCCACCTGGCAGTTTGTGCAGGAGAGATGGGCCGGCCAGTATTGGGCAAGGGTTGCGAACAGAGTGTGTCGCGGTGTCGGTGGGGGGAGGGGGGGCGTCGTTTCTCCCTGGTCAACAAGGGGAGCGGAGAGGTCACGATGCCAGCCAGTCAGCATGAACCCTGTGTCGTGCATCTCTCCCTGGACAGTCAACCGATCCAGATGAATGGTGGCCAGCTGACGCCACTTGGCCAGCTTCTGTGGCCATTCGATCTCCAGGGTGTTTACTGTGACCGCTTCGCCAATCGCCACCTGATGGAGTCGTAGTGCATCCAGGCCGAGCGCAACCGATCCGATGCGTGCCCCGGCGATGCCTGCCTGCTCCAAGGCCAACAGGGCTGCCTGACGCAAAATGGTATTGCGAAAGCCGACAAGGCCAGCCGCAAGGAGCATGAGCAGCAACAGAGAGAACACCCAACCCGGTGGAGGCAAAAATCCGGCGGTCCGTTTTGGCGGCCTGGGATGCGTTTTCATGGTAATGTGTGCCCCTTTTTATCCTGGGCGGCCGCAGACGACGACCCGACCGCCAGTCGGTGGCAGCCGTCTGGCCTGATCATCCGCTTTCCACCCCGATCAGTGCGGGTAGGTCGGCCATTCGTTCCAACCAGTGGTGGGGTTGAGCCTGCGCCAATCGCGCCCTGTCATGGCAACCATAGGTGACCGCACAGGTGGTGATCCCGGCCCGGCGTCCCATCTCGATGTCAAAGCTGGTATCGCCAACGATCAACGTGCGGGCGGGATCGGCCCAGGTTTCCAGCAGAATGCGCTCCACCATCTCGGGATCGGGTTTGGAACGGCAGTCGTCGGCCGTTTTCAAGGCGTGAAAAAAACCTTCCAGCGCATGCTCCCGCAGGGTTCTTTGCAGACCTCTCAGGGATTTACCCGTGGCGATGGCCATGGTGACGTGGGATCTCTGCAAGGTTTCCAGAACCGCCCGCACCCCCGGAAATAGTGGCGTTGCCAACATTCCGGCATCGGCCAATTTCTGGTAGTTTTTCTTGTAGGCTGCGACCACCTGCTGCAAAACATGCGCCTCTGCCGTTGGAATCCAGCTGGTAACCGCCCGTTCCAGCGAGAGTCCGACCACCTCCGCAACCGCGTGCTGCGGGATGCCGTCCGAGAACCCGGCCTCTATCAACGCCAGATTGGCAGATTGGGCGATACCGGCCAGGCTGTCCACCAGTGTCCCGTCACAATCAAAGATAACCAAATCATAGTCCAGTGCCATCCCATCTCCAGCGAACTGCGAACCGGTTGTCAATACATGCTGCTACAAACGCCAGTCCGGTACAGCTTTCCCTAATCGGGAACCCGGGTCAAGTGTCGGCGGATTGCGCTGCAGCCTTTCAGCGGCACGATCAATCCACCTCATGCTTTACGGTGCTGGGGGTGCGAGATCATGGGGGTATCAATTTTTATCGCAAGGTATCATGAAGCTGTAATGAAACCACACAGACACTTTATCCCGCCGTTTTTCGTTGTACTCTGCCGGGCCAGGGGTTTGCCGGCAGGATTGCCGTCCGGGCGCAGCTCGTTGGCGGCAACGTCGGCAGGGCTTTCCATGTTTTTTTTCACCATTCTCTAAAGGTATGTACCATGAAAACACTCAAAGTGGTCTTGTTCGGGCTTGCGCTTTCGCTTTCGCTCCAAAGTGGGCATCTGTTGGCAGCTTACGAGTACAATACTGTGCCTGGAGATGATGCCCAATACAGACAGTGCAAAAGCTACTCAATGACCCGGTGGGAGGGAGGCGGGGAGCTCAGCCCCATCTCTGGTCAGTCAAAAGCGGAGGCGTTTTGTACCTGTTTGTGGAATGAGACGCCCGAGGATTTCAGGGGGGATCTGGCCAAATTCTCTGAAACCGATGCGGGAAGGGCGTTGGACAAGGTGTGCAGCAAATATTCCAATTGGGGCGATTAATAACAGTCAAAGCCGTGCCTGATCGGCGTTGGTCGGGCTGCCATCCCTGCTTTCCCAAGGATTGCAGGGGTCCGGGGACCGTCACGGTCCCCGGTGGGGTGCAGGGGCAAAGCCCCTGCATGTACGGGCGCGCTGCGCCCAAAACGCCCCGCAGGGGCACTGCTGGAGGGCGGCAGCCCGACCGAGAGCGGGCAAGAGATTACTTGGTTTGGAAAAAAAACCGCTCCTGGCCTTGTATCAAACAAGAAGCGTAATACAATCAAAGCGTAATATCCGAACGTCCTGTTTCCTTGTCCAAACATTTTCCATGACATAACCGTGCGCGTCGGGCTGCCGCCCTTCCAAGGTCGCCCCTGCGGGGCGGCTTTGTGCGCGTTGCGCAAATTTTCTGCGAAAATTTGCTTTGGGAAAACGCGCCGTTCATGCAGGGGCTTTGCCCCTGCACCCCACCGGGGAGCGTGACGCTCCCCAGACCCCTGCAATCGTTAGCAGGGGGCAAGGCCCCTGCGTATCCGTTACTCCCAGGAGTCCCGCATGCGGTATCCCACGCCCATCTCTGTCATCAGCAGTTGGGGATGGGCAGGATCCGGCTCCAGTTTGCGACGCAACTGCGCCATGAATACCCGCAACGTATGGGTTTGATGGGTGTCGTTCGGTCCCCAGACCTCCTTCAGAATATGCCGGTGGGTCAATACCCGACCAGCATTGCGGGCCAAAAAGAGCAACAGACGAAACTCAATCGGCGTCATGGTCACCGGACGACCCGACAACAATACCTCCCGCCGCACCGGATCCAGCCGGAGCGGGCCGACCTCCAGCATTGTCTCCAGAATGGGACCGTTCTGACGCAACGAAGCATGACGCAAAGCGACCCGGATGCGTGCCATCAGCTCATTGATGCCAAAAGGCTTGGTCAGGTAGTCGTCTGCACCCGCATCCAACGCGGCCACTTTGTCGTCCTCCTTGCCCCGGGCCGAGATGACAATGATGGGCATCTGACTCCAACCCCGCAATTCGCGGGTAAAATCGATGCCATCTCCATCCGGCATGCCCAGATCGAGCAGAATCATTTCGGGCGGGTGCGCGGTGGCATACAGTCTGGCCTCCCGTAACGTTGTGGCATCGGTTACCTCAAAGGTTCGTGCGGTCAGTGCCGTGCGCAAAAAACGGCGCATTTGCAGCTCATCTTCCACCAATAAAATTCGACACGCCGTATTGTTCATGACAGCAGCTCCTCTTCCGTTGCTTGATTGACGCGCTCGTGTTGGTAAATATCCGGTGGGAGAGGGGGATGCGGTAATTCGATACGAAATTCGGCTCCCCCGGACGGCTTGTTGGCGGCAACGATCGTTCCACCATGGGCTCGCACAACCCCCCGACATATGGCCAAACCCAACCCGGAACCGGGAATGGCCGTTCCTTCGCCCCGCACAAACTTTTCAAAAATCCGCTCGATGCTATCCGCTGGGATACCCTCTCCCTGGTCCTCAATGGTGATGAGTACCCGATCCCCCAAGCTTTTCAGTTGCCAGGTAATGGTTGTACCTACCGGAGTATACTTGATGGCATTGTCCAACAAGTTTACCAGAACCTGTTCAAAAAAAATGGGGTCCACATAAAGCAACGAAACATTTTCATCCACCTGGACGTTGACACGCCGTTCCTGGCACCGTTTTTCCAACCGAACCAGAGCCGAACCGGCCATCTCCTCAAAGGGAACCCATTCAGGCCGCAACCGACAGCCCCCGGATTCCAGACGCACCATGTCCAACAGATTGGTGATCAACCGTTCCATCCGTTCGGCTTCGGTACAGATACTCTCCAACAACACCTGTCGTTGCAGGGGGTTCAAGCTGCCCGCATCCTCTTTCATTGTGGTGCCGGAGCCGATAATGGTGGCCAGCGGGGTGCGCAAGTCGTGGGAGACCATGCTCAACAAAGTACCCCGCAACGCCTCCTCGTTGGCACGCACGGCTGCGGTACGTGCCTCTTCGGCCAATTTGGCCCGATCAATGGCCAGCGAAGCCTGACGGGCAAAGGCTTCCATAAAATGGGCGTGGCTCGCATCCAGAAATGTGCGGTCGAGAACACGCAGCAGCAGCACCCCAAGCGTGCGAGAGGTGAACAGGGGCAGTGCAGTGAACGCGCTGTCTGACAGTTGGCCACTGCCCCGACCGGCAATCTGCCTGTGCGCACTGCTCCAGTGCAACAGTACCCACTCAGAGTCGGCAAGGCTGAACAGCTCTGGTGTCGCAGCTACCCGGCTCCATTGGCCATCATCCTGCTCCTGACAGATGGCGGCTTCGCCACCGAACAGGTGGGCGGCCTGTTGGGTAATGATGTGGGAAACCTCTTTTTCATCCAGTGTGGTCATGACTTCCCGACCCAACTGGTGCAGGGCATTGGTCTGTCGCTCCCGTTCCCAGGCCTCCTGTTTCTGGCGACGAATGTGCGTCAACAGCGTGTTGATGACGATGCCCACGATAAAAAGAATGGCAACCGTCAGGCTGGAGCGTGGGTCCGAAAGTGCCAGGATAAAATAAGGGTGAATAAAGAAAAAATTATAAGCAATAACCGAAAGGGCAGCAGCCAGCAAAGAGGGGGCAGGTCCGTACAGAAAAGAGACCAGCATGATCGGCAATAGATAGAGCATAACCAAATCAGGCTGCGTCAGCAGATGGCGTCCCCAAAGGATCAATGCAGTGGTGATGGCCACCGATAACAGGCTGGCCACATAGCCCCGCCAGGGCGATGGGACAATATCAAACTTTTTCAGGTTCATTGCTCGATCTCATGCAGCTAAAATAATAACTATCATAAAAATGATACAAGTTTATTAGTTTTTCTTTTTCGTTACCCTTTATTAAGCCAGTGGTGGAGTGACCATTATACGCACATTCGTTTTGCGCAAAAGTAGTGCCGAATTTTGGGCGGCTTTTTTTGTTCACATCTTCTTAAAGGCTTGTTTGCACTTAGATTTGACTGCATTCAAGTACCGAATAAAGATCCTTATAAAATCTTGATAACTTTTTCATAAAAATTGACAACAATTTGATTTTCGATGCGCTATCATCACCGCCAGTTCGGAAAGGCACACTGTCGCTGTAATTGATTACTTTAATTGTTACGAGAAGTTTACACACTTAACATGAATGTAACATGAGGCGAAAAACAGAGGCCGACGTAGCGATCGCGTTCACGCTTGCTTTTCTGATCGCCGTTATTGTTATGAATGTCCAATCAACAGTTTACAAGGAGAACACCACGCCAATGGATACACTGAACCCTTTTAGTGGGATGTTGGGTAAATCGCCCTTCAAGCTCATCCAAACCCACATGAACAAGGTCACCGAATGTGCCGATCAGATGCCCGGCCTGGTCGCGGCGATGATTCAAGGGGATGCCAACAAAATTCGCGCGGCGGCTGAGACCGTAAATGCGTTGGAGAAAGCAGCAGACGAAATGCGCAACACCGTCTTCGCCAACCTGCCCAAGAGCCTGTTCATGCCGGTCGATCGCCGTGACCTGCTGGCGGTGCTGGATCTGAACGACGAGGTGGCGGACCACTGCCAGCACATTGCCAACGCGCTGGTCGCCCGCAACTTGCAAGTGCCCAGCGATATGGCAACGGCCCTGCAAAGTACCGTTGAGCAGTGTGTGGGTGTCGTTCATCGTGCCCATGGGGTCATGAATGAGCTGGATGAACTGGTGGAGACCGGTTTCAGTGGTCGTGAGGCACAACATGTGGCCAAACAGTTGGATGAGTTGTCTGCCGCCCGTGACGCGGCCGTCGATCACATATTGCAGCTGGGTGGTAAACTGGTTGCCCATGAAAATACCATCTCCCCCTTGGCGGCCGTTTTTTGGGTCCGCTTTTTGGAGGACATTGGCGAAATCGCCCATGCGGCCGAAAAATCCAGCAATCGCATCCGCTTGATGCTGACGCGCTAATTATTACCCCCTACCAATACGCATAATCATGCATCGAGGAGATGGTTAGATGGAAATTATTGCTCAATATGGGTCATTATTCACCGCTATGGCCATGGTCTTTGCCTTTTACGCCTGTTGGGCGATTGGCGCGAATGATGTGGCCAACGCCATGGGGCCGCCGGTGGGATCCGGCTCTTTAAGCCTGCGCAATGCCGTTATTATTGCGGCAATTTTTGAGTTTGCCGGTGCCTTCCTCGCCGGTGGACAGGTGACTGGCACCATCCGCAAGGGCATCGTGGATCCCCAGGTGTTTGTCGCCACCCCGCACCTGCTGATGTATGGCATGACCGCGGCGGTGCTGGCAACGGCTCTCTGGCTGCATTTTGCCACCAGTCGGGGTTGGCCGGTCTCCACCACCCATACCATCGTCGGGGCCGTCGCCGGCTTTGCCGCCGTCGGTGTTGGCGTCGATACCGTTCAATGGGGCAAAATGGGTGAGATTGTTGCCTCCTGGTTTGTCTCCCCGGTGCTGGGTGCCATCCTGGCCTTCCTGCTGACCATGAGCATCCGCAAGCTGATCATGGATACCGAAAAACCGTTTGAAAATGCCAGAGCATGGGGTCCTTTCTACGTGTTTCTGGTCGGATTTATCGTTTCCCTGATCACCTTTTTCAAGGGGTTGGAGCATCTCAAGCTGAAGTTGAGCGATATGGAGACTGTGACCGCCTCTTTCGTTGCCGGTGTGATCTGCGCCATTGTCGGCAAGATCATGATCAACAAAATTCAGGCGGATCACGCGGCAGACAAGGAATTTTTCCACGCCAGTGCGGAAAAAGTCTTTATCCCCATGATGGCCTTCACCGCTGCTGCCATGTGTTTTGCCCACGGTTCCAATGACGTGGCCAACGGTATCGGTCCTTTGGCGGCCGTGCTGGATGTGGTCAACACGGGCGGTAAGGTTTCCGGCAAGTCGCCGTTGCCGTTGTGGGTGTTGACCATGGGTGGTATCGCCATCATCATCGGCTTGGCCACCTACGGAGCCAAGGTGATTGCCACCATCGGTACCAAAATTACCGAGCTGACCCCCAGCCGTGCCTTTTCCGCCACCCTGGCCGCTGCCACGGTAACCGCTGTGGCTTCCAAGCTCGGTATGCCGGTCTCCACCACCCATATCGCCGTCGGTGCGGTGTTGGGGGTGGGTTTGGCACGGGGTATCGGAGCCCTGGATCTGCGGGTTCTGCTTAACATTGTCGTCTCCTGGTTGGTTACGGTGCCGGCGGGTGCTTTGGGTGCGGCTTTGATCTTTTTCATCTTGAAAGGGATCTTTGGCGCGTAAAAAGCCAAATTCAATACGCAGGCAGCCTCCAGACCAAGCCCTATGGGAGGCTGCCTGCCATGGACTGTGCAACAGGGCCTGATTGTCTTACAATGATCGGTGAGTTTTAATGGAATGGTCACGATATTGATTGTTGAAGATGAGCCGGATCTGCTTTCCACATTGGAGTACAACCTGCAGCGGGCAGGTTTTCATACCCAGGCCTGTTTGACCGGGGAAGAAGGTCTGAATTGGATTGCGGACCATGGTCCGCCCGGACTGGTGTTGCTGGATATCATGCTGCCCGGTATCTCCGGCATTGAGGTCTGTTACCGTTTGCGTGCCCAGGAACAGACACGGGCAACGCCCGTCATCTTTCTCAGTGCCAGGGCAGAGGAGATTGACCGGGTGATCGGTTTTGAGTTGGGTGCAGATGATTATGTGGTCAAACCTTTCAACATTCGCGAACTGATTTTGCGCATTCGTGCCGTTCTGCGCCGCAATGGTGAGGAAACGGTGACCTCCATCAAAACGGAGGAGAGCATCGGTCCCCTGCGGTTGAACAGAAAACGTCACCAAGTGTGGCTCAATGAGGTGGAGGTGGTGCTGACCCCGGTCGAGTTCAGGCTGCTGTCGCTGCTGCTGGCCCGCAAGGGGGTGGTACAATCCCGGGAGGTGTTGCTGACCGATGTCTGGCACGTCAACAGTCTGATTCAACTGCGCACGGTGGATGCACACATAAAGCGACTGCGGGAAAAACTGGGTGCTGCCGGGGATATGTTGGAAACCATTCGAGGCGTTGGTTATCGCATCCAGGCTGCCTGTTGAACCTGCCCTGTTAGTCATTCAGTCAAATGGTTGCGGGGGGTTGGGGAGCATGACACTCCCCACCCCCCCCCCGCAATGGGTTTAAAAAAGCAGAAAATGCACTCCTTCATGCCCTGCTGTGTTGGACGGCAAAAAACGATACTTGTCGGAAATCCCTTCTCCAAATTGAACAAAATGCTCGTCGTCTCGCCAAAAGATTCTACCTTTTGGGGCCTTGCCGGCCGGCAGAGGTACTCTTACCTCTGCACCCTACGGAACTTTATCATTCAAATCAGCTCTATCCTCTTACTCCCCGGCTGCCTTATGAAAGTTGGTCTGGCCCGGCATGGCAAGCCATGCACAGGAAAATTTTTGATAAATCAATTTTTTTGCATGCATTTTTAATTAATTTGTGATAAAAATCAAAAAACGATTGGTTCGTTGGCTTGTCCTCTGTCAGACCTGTCCAGGCGATATTTGGCCATTTTTGTTGTCTGACTGAGGATCTGACGTCGTTTTCCGACCTGCCAGGCATGGCAGCGTGTGGGTGCGGGGCGGTCCTTTGATTGTTGAGTGGGGCCATGGGAGAGAGATCGCCGGTAGTGGATGACTACCTGAACATGATTGAGTGCTGACCATACAAAAAAATAGTCATAATTCTAAATTAGTGAGGTTGACCGTGAGCGATAAACAGGCAGATACAGAAGCGTTTACACTGCATCCGACCCCCATGTTGGATGATCTGGAGTCAGGGCCGTGGCCGAGTTTTGTCAAAGGTTTCAAGGAATCGGTCCAAAGAACGGGAAAAACCATGGTTCGTGGTGTGCTTGACCAACTGAACTACTCTTACGAAACCCGCATGGGATACTGGAAGGGTGGCGTTGTAGGGGTTCATGGTTATGGCGCGGGGATTATCAGTCGGTACAGCTTGATTAGCGACAAATTTCCCGAGGCGGCAGAGTTTCATACCATGCGGGTTCAACCCGCACCGGGCTTGCACTACACCTCCCAGGCGTTGCGGGAGATCTGCGATATTTGGGAAGAGTATGGTTCCGGCCTGTTGTCGATGCATGGTCAGACCGGCAACCTGCAGTTGCAGGGGATCAAGGCAGAGCATGTGCAGGCCTGTTTTGACGCCATCAACAAGCTGGGTTGGGATCTGGGGGGGGCCGGGGCCACGGTGCGGACGGGCTCCTCTTGTGTTGGCCCGGCCCGTTGTGAGCAGGCCTGTTACGACACCCTGGGTGTTCATGGCAAGGTGCTGGGGTACTATTCGGATTTGACCCATCGGCCCCAACTGCCCTACAAAGCCAAGTTTAAATTTTCCGGTTGTCCCAACGATTGCACCAACAGCATCCAGCGCAGCGACTATTCGGTGATCGGCACCTGGCGTGACGACATCAAGATTGACGATGCCGAGGTGGAAAAATTTGTCGCCCGGAAAGGGCTGGACTATGTCGTCAACAATGTCATCAGCCGTTGCCCCACCCATGCCATCACCTTGCAGGGCGGCAGGATGGTGATCGACAACCGTTCCTGTGTGCGCTGCATGCACTGCCTGAATGTGATGCCCAAGGCCCTTTCGCCGGGCGATGATCGGGGCATCACCCTGCTGGTGGGGGGTAAGGGCCATCTGAAGGTGGGCAACATGATGGGTTCCGTCATGGTTCCCTTCATGAAGATGGATACCGATGAGGATGTGGATGCCTTCATCGAACTGGTGGACAAGATGATTGATTATTGGTCGGAAAACGGCTTGGATCACGAGCGCATTGGCGAATGTATTGAACGGGTCGGGGTGCAACAGTTTTTGGAGGCGGTCGGCCTGGAGGCCAACGTGGATATGGTTGCCCATCCGCGGGACAACCCGTTTTTTAAAGCGGATGATGCCACTGCCACTGCGGGTCAGCAAGCGGCCTGAGTATTACGGAATCTTGTCCTGCATGCCGTCCACCCATTCAATTTCTAGGAGATAGTGTTTCCATGGCCAACGAACGTAGCTGGAAGACCGTTGAGAACGGTCCCCATTCTCTCGACGGGTTTTTGCATCCCGTCAGCGTCAAAAATTATGGCAAATGGCAGTATCATGAGCGGCCCCGTCCCGGGGTTTTGAAACATGTGGCTCAAAGTGGCGATGTCCTGTACACCGTCCGGGCCGCCACCCACCGCCAGGTAACGGTGGATATTGTACGCCGTCTGTGCGATCTGGCGGATAAATATTCGGATGGCCATCTGCGTTGGACAGTGCGCAACAACGTGGAGTTCATGACCCCCCACCAGGAAAATGTGGACCCCTTGATCCGTGACCTGGAGGCCCTGGGTCATCCGGTTGGGGGAACCGGTCCCTCGGTCAGTGCCATCGCCCATACCCAGGGCTGGTTGCACTGTGACATTCCCGCGGTGGATGCCTCCGGGGTGGCCAAGAGCATCATGGACAGCCTGTTTCAGGATTTTATCCATGAAGAGATGCCAAACCGGGTCCGTCTCTCCACCTCCTGCTGTGAGATCAACTGCGGAGGGCAGGCCGACATTGCCGTGGTGGTACAGCACACCCGTCCGCCCCGGATCAATCATGAAATTTTGGCCAATGTCTGCGAAATGCCCAGCACGGTTGCCCGTTGTCCGGTGGCGGCCATTCGCCCCACGACGGTGAACGGCAAGCCCTCCCTGATGGTGGTGGAGGAAAAATGTATTTATTGTGGGGCCTGTTTTGGAGCCTGTCCGGCCATGGAGATCAACCATCCCGAGTATTCCAGATTGGCGATCTGGGTGGGGGGCAAAAATTCCAACGCCCGCAGCAAACCGGCCAACATGAAACTGGTTGCCCATGGACTGCCCAACCGTCCCCCGCGTTGGCCGGAGGTTTCCGATATTCTCAAGCGCATCCTGGCTGCCTACAAAGCGGGTGGTCGTGATTGGGAACGGTTGGGGGAGTGGATCGATCGCATTGGCTGGAAGCGGTTTTTCGAGGAGACGGGTCTCTCGTTCGACAAATCCATGATTGACAACTATCGCCATGCCAGAATCTCATTCAACCAGTCTGCTCACATTCGTTTTTAGGGGGATGAACCATGATGGAATCAAACCCCATGCACCGCTCTGCCATGGAGTGGGTTTATGAGCCGTATAAAGTGGAGGAGGGGTTGGACCGGATTGTTGCTTATGGCGACCGGAGTGGCAAGTGCCCCACCTATGTCGAGCGTCTGCCCCCCTGTTCCCACGCCTGTCCGGCCGGTGAGGATATTCGGGGCTTTCACAATCTGGTGCGGGGCATCTGGAAGGATGGTCCCGATCGCTGGGAGGCGGCATTTCGCCGTTTGACCCTGACCAACCCCTTTCCGGCGGTGATGGGGCGAGTCTGTCCCGCCCCCTGCCAGAGTGCGTGCAATCGTCAATACCGGGATGAGACCATCCACATCAACGCGGTGGAACAGGCCATCGGGGAGTATGGCATTGAAAAACGGCTGGCTTTTCCGAAACCGACCCAGCGGACCGGCAAACGGGTTGCGATTGTGGGTGCGGGGCCCGGAGGGCTCTCTTGTGCCTATCAACTGGCCAAACGGGGCCATGATGTGGTGTTGTATGAGGCACAGGCCGAGTTGGGGGGCATGATGCGCTATGGCATCATGGGCTATCGGGTCAGCCGTGAGGTGCTGGAGGCGGAGTGTCAGCGGATCATCGACCTGGGTGTGACGGTGCATACCGGTGTGCGGATTGGGGTGGAGATCTCGCTGGAGCAGTTGAGCCGGGAGTATGATACCGTGTTCGTCGCGGTCGGTGCCCAGAAGGGGCGGAATCTGCCGATTCCCGGGGCCGCCGGTCCTGGGGTGACCAATGCCATTGAATTTTTGAGTCAGTTTGAACGGCAGGGTACCCGCATGCCGATTGGCAAGCATGTCATTGTGATCGGTGACGGGGATGTGGCCATGGATGTTGCCCGCCTGGCTTTGCGTTTGGGTTCAAAGGCGACCCTGGTTGCTGCGGTGCCCAGGGAGGAGATGAAATGCTCCCCCGCCGAGTTTGACGAGGCTTGTGCGGAAGGGACGCAGGTGGTCTACCTGACCGGTTCGGTCGCCGTGTTGCGGCAGGGTTCCGAGGTGCAGGGCTTGCAGTGTGTCAAGATGGTCAAAAAGGAGAAGGGGGAGGAGGGGTGGAACCATCCCATTCCATTTTTCCGCTTCAAGCCGGCTCCTGGCACCGAATTCACCCTGGCAGCGGATATGATTGTCGCCTCCATCGGTCAGACCACCGACATGACCGGGTTGGAGCAGACCACGGGGGGTGGGCCCTGGTTGAAGGTGGATCACAACTATAAAGTGGTTGGGATGGATAATGTATTTGGGGGTGGGGATGCGGTGCAGATTACGCTGTTGACCACGGCCATCGGCCATGGTCGCAAGGCTGCGGAGGCGATGGATCTGCTGATGCGCAACGCTCCCCTGCCCGCCAAGCCGTCCCGGCAGGATGTGGTCAAATATGACAAGCTCAAGTCCGATTATTTTATCCATGCCCCGCAACAGAAGCGTCGTATCGAGCATCCGCCGGTCATTCAGGATGCCTGGGGTGAAATTCTGCTTCCCCTGGATCGGGAGCAGGCGGCGGCGGAGTCTGCCCGTTGCATGAGTTGTGGCCTCTGTTTTGAGTGCAACCAGTGCATGCTTTTCTGTCCTCAACATGCCATTACCCGCTTTCCTGGCAATCCCGAGGGTGAGGTGATGTTCACCTGGTATGAAAAGTGTGTCGGTTGCCATATTTGCGCCGAGGTTTGCCCGACCGGGTTTATCGATATGGGTATGGAATGAAGGAGACACAAAGGATGGACAGGTTGAATGTGATCAAGCAGTTGGATGGAGCCATCGCCGAAGCGCGTGGCTGGGCGGAGGTGGGCTGGCCGATGCATTTTGGTCGCAACTCGGTACGGGTCTCCTCTCTCTCGGAGGCGCAGGGACAGCCCAACGCCTTTGTCTATCGGCAGGAGGCCATCGCCTACTGGAAGCAGGTGGCCGAGTTGGGCCAGGAGACGGCCGAGCAGGGTGAGAAGGCCAAGCAGGCCCTGGCGCAGCAGGATCTGCGTTTGGCCGAGGGGGCGGTTTATTGGGCGGCTTACATGGAAAAAAAGTTGAACAAGCCTGTGCCTACCTGGGAGCCTCTGTTGGCGACGCTGCGGTCGTTGGTTTAGTTGGCCAGCGGACAGGGCGGGCTTGACCGGCTGCCGTCTGTGCGTCCGCCGGATTTTGTTGGTTGTCGATCGCTGACCCGGCATCGGGTCAGCGATTGGGGCCCAGGTGTTCCGTACCGCATTGGGGGCAGTACCAGGCGCGTCCGCCGCCGTGCCACAGGTCGGTGTTGTTTTGCAGGCAGTCGGTACAGAGTGCAAAACCGCAGGCGCAGGCCCAGGTAAATCCGGGATCGGCGTGGCAGGCGATGCACGGGGGAAAGGTTTTGCCTCTCTTGCGTCGAGGCGATGGGGTCGGTGGCGTTTGCATGGTTGTCATTGTAGCACTGATAAACAGCGGAGGAAACGATGTCTGATCCGGGCTCCCATCATCGTGTCATTGAGATTGTCGCACTTCCCAGGGGGAGAGAGTTGGCCGAGCAGACGGCCGCTGTCCAGGAGCCACGCCGGTCGAGAGAGCAGGATTGGGAGGCCAATGTGGCACTGCTGTTGGAGGCGGTTCAACAGGGGGATTGGTTGGGGGCGCAGCGGACGTTGGTCTATCTGTCCACCCGTGACTGGCATCCGATGGCTGGCAAGGCGTTGGCGCAGCGGATCTGGCTGGCGTTGAAGACGGATACGGCGATTACGGAGGTGATGCTGGCTTTGACGGCATTGTTCAGCCAGTTTGGTGCGGCCCATGAGCAGGCCGGGGATATTGCTGCCATGGCGGGTTTATTGGCGGCACGTCGGGGGACGGATCATCCCGATTCGGAGTGGGCTGAGGTGCAGGCCCTGCAGATGATGCAGCAGGTGCAGCAGGTCAATGCTTTTTCCGAACCCGGGGCGTTCGAGGATTGGTTTGTGGCCAGGGGGTGGGCTGACCCGGATGTTTTTATTCCCCGATTCATGAAACTATTGGAAGAGGTTGTGGGCGACGATTGGTGGTTGGATCGTGACCGTTTGCAGCAGGATTTGGATCACTATAATGTGCATGGAGATGCTGAGGATCCATAATATTTTTTAAACAACTATCCCCCCTTGTTATTATGGATTCCCTCCCTATCTAATGGTCAGGCAATCAGAGCCCAACCGCCCTTTTCCCATTGGAGTGGAACCATGCGACAGGATCGTCTTACCACCAAATCCCAGGAAGCTCTGCAGAGCGCAGGCCAGATGGCTGCCAGCCGCTCTCACCAACAGTTGGAGCCGGAACACCTGCTGGCCGCCCTGTTGGCACAACAGGAGGGCTTGACCCGTCCCATCCTGGAAAAGATGGGGGTCTCCCTGCCTGCACTGTCGGCCGAAGTCACAAAGTTGATCGACCGCTTTCCCAAGGTGGAAGGGGTTGATCAACTCATCTCTTCGCGGCGACTGCAAACCCTCTTCATGAACGCCGAACAACGGGCCGCCGCCCTGAAAGACGAATATATCTCCACCGAACATTTTTTGCTGGCCATGACTGCCGAACAGGGCAGCGGCGAGATGGTCCGACTGCTGCGGGCCATGGATATTACGGAAAAAAAGCTGTTGGAAGCCCTGAAAGGGGTGCGGGGCAGCCAGCGGGTCACCTCTCCCGATCCGGAAGGAACCTTTCAGGCTCTGGAAAAATATGCCCGTGATCTGACCGAACTGGCCCGCCAGGGCAAACTGGACCCCGTGGTGGGCCGGGATGAAGAGATTCGCCGCACCATTCAAGTGCTTTCCCGGCGCACCAAAAACAATCCGGTCCTGATCGGTGAACCCGGCGTGGGCAAAACAGCCATTGCCGAAGGTTTGGCCCAACGCATTGTGCGGGCCGATGTGCCGGAATCGCTCAAAAACAAAACCCTGGCAGCCCTGGATATGGGCGGACTGGTGGCGGGGGCAAAATACCGGGGCGAATTTGAGGAACGCCTGAAAGCGGTCCTGAAAGAGGTGCAAGAGGCCGACGGGGGGGTCATCCTGTTTATCGATGAGATGCACACCCTGGTCGGGGCCGGTCGGACCGATGGCGCAATGGATGCCTCCAACCTGCTGAAACCGGCCTTGGCCCGTGGGGATCTGCACTGCGTCGGGGCCACCACCCTGGACGAATATCGCAAACATGTGGAGAAGGATCCGGCATTGGAACGGCGTTTTCAACCGGTGCTGGTGGGGGAGCCGAGCGTTGTCGATACCATCTCCATTCTGCGGGGCATCAAGGAAAAATATGAACTGCATCACGGGGTCAGAATCACCGACAGTGCCATCGTGGCGGCGGTTACGCTCTCCAACCGCTATATTTCCAACCGCTTTTTGCCAGACAAGGCCATCGATTTGATGGATGAGGCGGCGGCCCGCATCCGCATGGAGATCACCTCCAAACCGCAGGAGATTGACGAAACCGATCGCAAAATATTGCAGCGGGAGATTGAACGGCTGGCCATGGCCAAGGAGAAAGACAGTGCCAGCCGGGAACGGCTGCAGGCGTTGGAAAAAGAGTTGGCCGATTTGAAAGAAAAATCGGCCCAATTGACCACCCTGTGGGAAAAGGAGCGGGAGGCCATCGCCCAGGTCCAGGCACTCAAAGAGAGCCTGGAACGGAAACGGTTTGAACTCGAAGAGGCCGAGCGGTCGGCCCAGTTGGAAAAGGCTGGCCAACTGCGGTATGGGGAGATTCCCGCCCTGGAACTGCGTCTGACCGCGGCGCAGCAACTGGCCGAAGGGGTGGAGCATCGACTGCTGCGAGAGGAGGTGGGCGAGGATGACATTGCCGCCATTCTCTCCCACTGGACCGGTATTCCGGTTGCGCGCATGCTGGAAGGGGAGCGGGAAAAATTGCTGCAGATGGAACAACGCCTGGCCCAACGGGTGGTTGGCCAGGAGGAGGCGTTGCAGGCGGTGGCGCGGGCGGTGCGCCGCTCCCGCGCCGGTCTGCAGGATGCCAACCGCCCCATCGGCTCGTTCATTTTTACCGGTCCGACCGGGGTGGGCAAGACAGAGTTGAGCAAGGCGTTGGCAGCCTTTCTGTTTGACGACGATCAGGCCATGGTGCGGCTGGATATGTCCGAATACATGGAGCGTCACTCGGTCTCCCGCCTGGTGGGGGCTCCGCCCGGTTACGTGGGGTATGAGGAGGGGGGACAGTTGACCGAGGCGGTCCGGCGGCGGCCCTACAGCGTGGTCCTGCTGGATGAGATTGAAAAGGCCCACCCGGAGGTGTTCAACATTCTGTTGCAACTGCTGGATGATGGCCGCCTGACTGATGGCCAGGGTCGTACGGTGGATTTTCGCAATACGGTGGTTATCATGACCTCCAATGCCGGTTCGCACGAGCTGAACGGTGAAGTGGCGGAGAGCCTGGAGCCGGGCACGGCCGAGCAACGGGCCCGTCTGGCATTGCGCGCCCTCTTTCGGCCCGAATTTCTCAACCGGTTGGATGATATTATTGTCTTCCACCGGTTGGAACGGCAGCAGATGGACGCCATTGTGGAGATTCAACTCGCCCGACTCAGCCGGTTGCTGTCGGAACGCAACATGGCGATTACATTGGACCCGGCCGCCCGTCGGCTGTTGGCCGACCTGGGGTATGATCCGGTCTATGGGGCACGCCCCCTCAAGCGGGTGATCCAGCAACGGGTGCAGGATCCCTTGGCAGAGGGAATTCTGGCGGGCCAATTCCGGGATGGGGAGAATGTCCAGATCACAGCAGGGGGCGAAGGATTGCTGTTCAAAACCGGAGGGGTGTGAATGGGCCGATCGGCTGCTGTTCAATCAAAAATGGCTGTTGGGGCTGGGGAGAGAGGAGTTCCTTCCCGTGGAGTGAGGGCGATGGTACAACCTCAACGCGCCCCTTGCGATAATCAGGGGGAATTGCTAAGCTGCAGTCACCACAGCCGGTTTGTGTATCCCTATTGTAACCACCTGTAGATATTTACTTTGCGAGTACTGATCATGAAAAAATTATCAGCCATGGTTGCTGTTTTGTCTCTCGCGTTGATTGTTTCAACCCCGGCCCAGGCCCGCAAGAGCAGGAACGAGGTCATCAACTTTGGCTCCTACACCTGCCAAGCGTTTTTGGAGGAGGCGGCGCAGGGCAGTGAGGAGGATGTGGGTATTGTGTTGATGTGGCTGGACGGTTATTTGAGCGGTATTTCGGGGGATACCGTCTTCAATATGAAGGAGTTTGGTGAATTTTCCGAGCGGTTGGCCGAATATTGTTCCAGACATGGCAACGTAAGGCTGTTGGATGCAGCGGAAAGGAAGGGGATCGAATAGAGTCTGCTGGAGAGGGGGCACGGATTGGATCGGGTAACCCTTATGGGGGACGGGGCGGCGTGGCCTGGACTCCATAAGGGTTTGATCGTTTGGGGGTCTGATGCTCCCGCCTGGCCGACAGGAGTGCAGAGACCGTGCTTTGGGGGTCGATCAACTCGGGAAGGGAACCCCGGTGCCGGCCAATCCACAGTAACCGGCTGGGTTTTTGTGTAAATAGTGTTGGTGATACCCTTCGGCTTCATAAAAAGGCGGGGCCGCCCGGACCTCCGTCGTGATGCGACCAAAACCGGCCCGGGATAACGGCTGCTGGTACAACTCCAGGCTGTGCAACGCCTCCTGCTGCTGTTGCACCGAACTGGTGTAGATGGCGGAACGGTATTGACTGCCCACATCGTTGCCCTGTCGCATGCCCTGGGTGGGGTCGTGGCTTTCCCAGAATATTTTCAAGAGTTGACCAAAAGAGATTCTGGCCGGATCATACACAACGCGCACCACCTCGCAATGGTTGGTTTGGCCGCTGCATACCTGCTCATAGGTGGGCGAAACCAACGCCCCGCCGGCATAACCCACCGCCGTGACAACCACCCCAGGGGTCTGCCAGAACCGCCGCTCCGCTCCCCAAAAACATCCCATGCCAAAGAGAACCTGCGCCGTATCGTCTGGAAATGGCGGGAAAATGTTTGTTTTCAAAACAGGATGAATACTCTGCCTTGCTGTACTCATGAAAGAGGCTCCTTCCGGTTGTATCATACCGGTCAGCCCGTGGCGAATCCGGTGGTCGGTTGCAGGCTGACAGACAAGAGGGGGATTTGACAACAAAAAAATAATGGTATATTATAAAATATAACAACTGAGTTGCAACCCTTTTCTGTGGGAGATGTCTTATGGAAGTAGCAACCCTGAAGCAGATTTTGCAAAATGGTTTGCCCTGTGATCACCTGGACGTGGACGGGGATGGGCGGCATTTTCAGGTTACCATGGTATCCGCGTTGTTTCGTGGCAAGGGTATGGTACAGCGTCATCAGATGGTTTACGAGGTGTTAGGCAATTTGATGGTGGATGAGGATGTGCATGCCCTGGCATTAAAGACGATCACCCCGGAGGATTGGGCCAAATCCTGACGGTTGTTCAAGCAAATCACCCTACTATCCAGAGGAGAAAAAGATGGAAGATGTACAGGAAAAAATCAGAGCCCAAGTCAATGAACACCCCATTGTTCTTTACATGAAAGGTACCCCCCGTTTTCCGCAGTGCGGTTTTTCCCAGAATGCGGCGGCCATTTTGCAGGCTTGTGGTGCCAAGGACTATTTTTCGGTGGATGTGTTGATGGATCCGGAAATTCGGAGCGGAATCAAGCTGTTTTCCAACTGGCCAACGTTGCCCCAGTTGTATCTGAAGGGGCAGTTGATTGGTGGTTCTGATATCATGACGGAGATGTACCAATCGGGTGAGTTGCAAAAACGGGTTGCCGAGGCGATGGCGGGTTGATGTCGGATTGGCTGGCTGTCAGCAGTGGTCGGGGGAGTTTCCATGGAGGTTGATCATCGGCTCATCGAGCCATACCGGATTCAGGAAGAGCCCTATTTCGAGCCGGTTGGTTCGGAGATCTCCCTGTTTACGGCTGCCTACGCCAACCGCCTGCCGGTCTTGATCAAGGGGCCGACGGGGTGTGGCAAAAGTCGTTTTGTGGAGTATATGGCTTGGCGACTGGGGCGGCCGTTGGTCACGGTCTCTTGCCATGAGGATATGACGGCCAGTGATCTGGTGGGTCGTTATCTGGTGGTGGGGGGAGAGACTGTCTGGCAGGATGGTCCTTTGACGTTGGCGGTGCGGCATGGTGCCCTCTGTTATCTGGACGAGGTGGTGGAGGCTCGCAAAGATACCACGGTGGTGATCCATCCGTTGGCGGATGATCGGCGCATTTTGCCGATGGAAAAGCAGGGTACTTTGCTCAGGGCGGCCGCCGAATTTTGTTTGGTCATCTCCTACAATCCGGGTTATCAGAGTGTCTTGAAAGATCTCAAGCAGAGTACCCGACAGCGGTTTGTTGCCATGGAGTTCGACTATCCCGATGCCCGGCGGGAGGCGTTGATTGTTCACAGGGAGAGTGGTCTGGATCACGCTTTGGCTGCCTCTTTGGTGCGGTTTGCCCATTTGACCCGCAACCTGAAGGGCAACGGTCTGGAGGAGGGGGCCAGCACCCGGTTGCTGGTGCATGCGGGTCGGTTGATACAGGCGGGTTGTTCGCCGGCGGAGGCCTGTGCCGCTGGCATCACCCATGCCTTGACGGATGATCCAGAGATGTTGGCGGCGGTCAATGCCTTGAGTGATGCCATTTTTTAGTGGCTTCTTGCCCTCCTTTTAGACAATCAGGGGCCTGGGAACTGTGGCGGTCTCCAGGCCCCTGCAATGATTTTCGTGGGTTTGCTGCTGGTATGGCAGCCGCATCTATCAGGTCAGGACCATTATGGACAACGATTCGCCGCCATTGACACTGGATCTGCTTGAGGGGCGTCTGGAAGAGATTCTGGAGGCTGCCCTCTCTTCCCGCCGTACCATCGTTCCCATTGTGCAGGTGATGACCCACCGTACCGAACAACAACAACATACCCTGCTGCACTGGTTGCCCATTGTCGCGCGCGTCAACCCGGAGTTGGCCTTTCAGTGCGCCCAGCGGATTCCACCACAAATGGATCAACTGGAGGAGGCCGACCTGGAACGTTGGGTTGGAGGGGTGCTGGACCGCTACGACCAGGAGGGGTTGCAACAGGCCCTGACAGTGCTGCGCAATGGTCCCCCCCGTCTCAACCAAAGAGCAGAAACAGCCTTCCTGGCAGATATTGCGGGGTTGCTGACCACCTTTGTCGCCGCATTGGGGGGCCGTCCCCTGACCCTGGCAGAGGGGGAGTACCCCCATACCAATACGGAAACCCTCTTTTTACCCCCCAGCCTGGCCGTTGCCGACCGGGTGGAGGATAACCATACCCTCTATCGCTGTCTGGCTGCCCATCTGTGGTCCCTGGGGCGGTTTGGTACCTATTTTCCCGACCTGCCCGAACGGTTGGGGCACTACCCGGACCCCGAGGCCGCCGCACAGCTCTATTTGACCCTGGAGAGCTGCCGCATGGATGCCATTCTGGATCGCCTGCTGCCGGGTCTGGGCCGTTTCATGCTGCCCTGGCAGGCTTCCCGCCAGCGTGGGGGGCCTTGGCAAGAGGTGGCGGCTGCGCTGGCCGCTCCAACGGCCAGCCGGGAGAACAGTCTGACCTGGACGGAGAGCCTGTACGGGATAGCGTTACCAACGCCGCTACCGTTTCACAGTGCCCGCTCTTATCGTCCGGCCATGGCGACCCTGCTGCACCGTTTGGAACGGGAAAAACAGCTTTTCCGCCGGGTGGTGAACCAGGCAATGCCACGTCTGCAGCCGATCACTCTGCCCGACGCCGGGGACGAGAGGGAACTGGAGTTGCGCCCCCTGGCCGATGGGATGACCTTTGAGCTGTTGTTGGATGGCCAGCCGTTATTGCCTCCCGACCTGATTCATGCCCTGAGCCATTCGATCATTCAGGATTTGGGACGGATTCCGCCGGAATATCTGACTGCGGCGGGTGCGGGAGGTTACGCTGCCCAGGAATCGACTGAAACCGGGGAACAGGAGGATTCCTGTCTGCCCACCAGAGCCGAGGTGGATACCTTTCTGTATGACGAATGGGATTTTCGCCGCAATGATTACCGAAAAGATTGGTGTGTGCTGAAAGAGTTGCCCATCCTGCCATCCGACGCACCCCTTGTTGCAACCACGCTGGCAAAATACCGTGCCCTTTGGCAGGGGATTCGGCGCAGTTTTGAGTTGCTGCTGGGTCGGGATCTCTGGCTGCGGCGGCAGTTGCAGGGCGACGAGGTGGACACGGACACCTTGGTCCAGGCTCTGACGGACAGCCGGGCGGGGTTGGAGATGGATGAACGCCTGTTCCGCTGCCGACGGCGCAACGAACGAGACGTGGCCACCCTGATTCTGGTGGACATGAGCGGTTCCACCAAGGGATGGGTGATAGAGGCCATTCAGGAGAGCTTGGTGCTGTTTTGCAAGGCGTTGCAGGTATTGGGGGACCGTTACGCGGTGTACGGCTTTTCCAGTCGGACGCGCAAGCAGTGCGAACTGTTCCCCATCAAGCGGTTTGAACAGCCGTATGGTCCGGCGGTGGAGGGGGGCATCGCCGGTATTGCGCCCATGGAGTACACCCGGATGGGGGTGTTTATTCGCCATGCGACGGCGGTACTGAATGGGCAGGAGGCCCGAACCCGCCTGCTGATCACCCTTTCGGATGGCAAGCCGGAGGATTATGACGGATTTTACGATGGTTATCGAGGCCAGTATGCCATCGAGGACACCCGCAAGGCATTGATCGAGGCGCGTCGGAGCGGTATCCATCCTTTCTGCATCACCGTTGACACGGAGGCCAGGGAATATTTGCCCCGTCTCTATGGTCCGGCCCGCTATGTGATGTTGGATGATGTGCGGCAATTGCCGGTCAAGATTGCCGACATCTATCGCCGCTTGACTACCGGGTGACGGGTGCAGCGAGGCAAGAGGCTTGCAATTCAAGGGTGTTTGCAGGTTTTGAACTTCAGATCCAGTTTGATGACTGTCTCTGCACTGGAAAAATCAAAACAGAGATCCCCCTCCCGCCAGTTGTCCGGGCAGGTGGTCATCGGGGGTTGCCCGCGAGGGATTTCCTGATTTCCATATCGTAAAGTCGCTGGTTTTCTTCGGCAATTTTGTTGGGATAAACCTGGATGTATTCGGAACAGGCATTGACCTGGACACCGTTTTTGCCTGAATCATCCAAGGCAAAATAGGTGACAGGCGTTTGTTCTTTCTGATAATCCAGCTCCTTCAATAAGGCATAGTCATGGGTTGCCAGAAAAATTTGCACGCCCTGTCTGGCCAGCATGAGCAAAATTTTTGCAACATGCTGCATCATGGAGGGGTTCAGGTTGGCTTCCGGTTCGTCCCAGTAGAGTGTGGTCTCCTTGCACAGGGAACCATTGCGGATAAGCTGCCAGACCAGGGCCAGTTTCCGAAAACCTTCCGAGACCAGGGAAAATTCCATGCTGATACTGTTCTGATATAAATAAAATGTCTCGCCTTCGACAATAACTTCACCGCCAATAATCCCTTGAATGTACAGCGAAATATCCCTGAATGCCGGATCAAGATTTTTGACAGGTGGCAGATAGGCCAATTTTAAAATATCATAATAGACTTCATCAAACGATAAGTTGTACTTGTCATAAAGTGAGATAAAGCCCGGTGCAAAGGAGAGCATCTCTTTTACGGGAAGATATGCTGGCACTCCAAATACGTCAGAAATTGTTATGCTTTCCCCGTGATGTGTGTTTTGGAGCGAACGGTTTGCTGTACCTGCCCGAAAGGATACTTTCACTAGGCAATCGTCCCAGATTGCTGTGGCCTCAGCTTCTGCTCGATCCGTGCTGTTGCGGATCAAACCTTTATGGTCTACCGTTTTTGTCCGAAAAACAGTATAAAATTTACGTGATAAATCACCTGTCATAGTTCCAGACATTTGAAGACAATACAAGAGCTTGAGAATGTGTGTTTTCCCGGTGCCGTTGGCACCGACAAACGCATTGACCCCCTTGGAAAATTCCATCTCCAAGTGCTCAAAGGCGGTAAAGTTGGTCAAGGTCAGATGGGTAAACATCAGTCGTCTCCTTTCGCGCCGGTAACGGCGGTCACGGCCGCTCGCCGGGTGCCGCCAAACGCGCATCCGGTGGGAGCAGTCTCTGTCCGTGCTGCAGGAATGTCAATCGATTTCATGGTTGCAGAGCTGTTTTGCCCTGGCACGCACGCAGGATGATCGGCACCGCCCGCCTGCTATTCCATGAAAAAACGCTGTACCGACGCATGGTCCCGCACAATGCGCGCCGGTGGCAACGCCTCCAACAATTGCCGACCATACCGCTTCCGGGTCAACCGAATATCCAATATGGCCATCCCCCCCCGATCCGTGCTGCGCCGCAACAAACGACCGACCCCTTGCTTTAACGAAAGAATCGCTCTGGGAATAAACATTTCCCGAAACGGGTTGCGACCGTTCAACTCCAACCACCGCCCGCGCGCCGCAATCAGCGGATCCACCGGCGATACAAAAGGCAGGCGGTCAATGATCACCATGGAGAGCGCATCCCCCGGCACATCCACCCCTTCCCAAAAACTGGACAACCCCAATAACACCGAAGCATTCTGCACCCGAAACGTCTCCAGCAAGGCCCCCTTGGACCGCTCACCCTGCACCAGCAACGGAAACCGGATTCGCCCCATCAAACCTTGGCGCACAAACTCCAACATGCGTTGGCTGGTGAACAGGCATAAGGTGCGCCCCGAGGCCGCCTCCAACAGCGCAACCGTCTCCTCCACCACCGCCGCCGGATAGAGCGGATCATCCGGCTCCGGCATCTGTTCCGGCAGATAGAGAATTGCCCGCTGTCGATAATCAAATACCAACGGCAGTTGCTCGGTGATGACCTCGCTCGCAGTCAGCCCCAGTTGATCCAACAAGAAGGCAAACCCGCCCGCCGGTCCGCCCGTGGCCAGTGTGGCCGAGGTGAAAATGGCTGTTTTGACCCGTGGATAGAACAACTCCTTCATGGTTGGCCCGGTCTCCAACGGGGAAGCGGTCAAAAAAATGCCCCGATCCCGCGTCTCATACCAATAAACCCGGGCCGGATCATCCATGCTGCGAATCCAACCCGAAGTGTCCAGCATCTCCCTGGCCCGCCGCCCACAGGCTGCCAGGCCGGCACTGCGTACCTGATGCGGTTCCAGCATGCGCAGCAAATGATGCAGAGCGCTCTCCATCTGCATCAACGCCTTGCCGATGGGGCCATCCCGTTCCAAATCCTGCGGAATCATCCCCTCCCGCCGGTTGTCCTCGGGAAAGGCCTCCCGCAAAGCCTGAGCCGCCAACTCCAGATCAGGAAACGCCAGCAACAAGGCCGGATCATCCGCCCCAACCTCCTGCGACTCCCGCCGGCAGTCCGCAACCAGCTCCCGCAGTTGATGGTTGCTGATGTTCCAACCAAAAAATTGCGTGATCACATCCGGGATTTTATGGGCTTCATCAAACACAACCACTCCATGATCGGGCAGCAACTCCCCGAACCCCCCATCCCGCAACGCCAAATCCGCAAAAAACAGATGATGATTGACGACGACCAGATCCGACTTTTTGGCCCGGTCACGGGCCTTGGTGAGAAAACATTGATCATAATGGCCGCAGCGACGCCCCAGACAGTGGTCTCCCCCGGCACTGATCTCTTTCCAGAAGCTAACCGTTTCCGGCAAGGCGTCCAACTCCTCCCGGTCTCCCAGTTCGGTTTGGTCCGCCCAATCGGCGACCATGGCCGACCATTGTCGCTCCTGGGGGGGAACATTCATACCCTGGTGGCGAAAGGTATCAAACCGGTAACGGCAGAGATAATTGCTGCGCCCTTTCAGGCTGCTGGCGGTAAAAGGGCGCGCAACGACCCGCCGCAACAGGGGAATATCCTTGTCAAACAGCTGTTCCTGCAACGCCTTGGTGGCCGTGGAAACGATCACCGCTTGGCCAATGGCCAGCAGGGGCAGCAGATAGGCCAAGGTTTTGCCGGTGCCGGTGGGAGCCTCCACCACCAGACTCCGCTCTGCCACAACCGCTTCCACGACCAGTTGGGCCATTCGACTTTGAATGGCGCGGGGCTCGTAAGCCCCAATCTCTGTCGCCAACCGGCTGGACAAACCAAAAAGTGCCTGAATGTGCAGCGCAGAGGGAGGATTTTCCATGGGCGTAATTAGCCTTGACATTTTTAATTAAAATCAACATTCTAATCCTGGGAATGGCATGACGTCAAGCAGGAGATCGCGTCCCGACTGCGGGTTCCGTCCCTGCCGTTTGCTGCCACCCATCCTGGTCGACCAGGGGCAGGGCAGGGCTTTTTTTCCACTTACCAAAGGGCAGCCATGTCCTACGCACATTTTGTCCATTTACATGTCCATTCCGGCTTTTCCCTGCTGACCTCCAGTGCCCGCGTTGAGGCACTGATTCAGCGCGCCAAGGCGTTGCGGATGCCGGCCCTGGCCCTCACCGACCATGGCAACCTGTTTGCCGCCATCCCCTTTTTTACCGGCTGCCTCAAAGCCGGGATCAAGCCCATTCTGGGTGCGCAACTCTATCTGGTGGCCGATCGGCACGACCGCTGCAGCCGTCCCGATCAGGAGATTCGCGACCAACTGATTCTGCTTTGCCGCAACCAGACCGGTTGGCAAAATTTGATGCGCTTGGTGTCAGCCGGTCATCTGGAGGGGAGTCATGAAAAACCCCGGATTGATTTTGAGCTTCTGCAACAGCACCATCAGGGTTTGATCGCCCTCTCGGCCGCCCACAAAGGGGCGGTGGGTCGGCTGTTGCACGCGGGTGACTGGGAGGCCGCAACGGCGGCAGCGACTGCCCTTGCCGATCTGTTCCGGGAACAGGATGGGTCGGGCGAGCCGGTTCCCGGCTTTTTTATCGAGCTGCAACGCCACGGTTTGCCCGTTGAAGAGGAGGTCAATGCCGCTGCCATCCGACTGGCCCACCAATGCAACATTCCCCTGCTGGCCAGCAATGATATTCACATGGTGCGGGCCGAAGAGCATCGGGCTCAGGATGCCCTGCTCTGTGTCGGCCTGGGCCACACCCTGTTTGAGAGCAACCGACCCCGTTTTACCGAACGCCACTGCTTCTCTACCCCCGAAGAGATGGCCAGCCGTTTTGCCGACCTGCCGGAGGCCCTGGCCAACACCCTCTATGTGGCCCAGCGTTGCAACCTGCAACTGGAGCTGGGCAAAACTGTCCTGCCGGATTATCGACCGCCCCAGGGGGAGGATCTGGACAGCTGTTTGCGGCGGGAGTCGGAGGAGGGGTTGCAGCGTCGCCTGCGGGAGTTTGTGTTGCCCGGCTGTCTGGCCAGCGAGCAGGAGGCTACCCGGATGCTCTACCAGGAGCGGTTGGCCTATGAACTGGAAGTCATTTTGCAGATGGGCTTTTCCGGTTATTTTCTCATCGTCTCCGACTTTATCCGCTGGGCCAAGCGGGAAGGGATTCCGGTCGGGCCGGGGCGTGGCTCCGGGGCGGGTTCGCTGGTGGCCTGGTCGCTGGATATTACCGATCTGGACCCCATCCGTTACCAGCTGCTGTTTGAACGTTTTCTGAATCCGGAGCGGGTCTCCATGCCCGACTTTGACGTCGACTTTTGCATGGATAACCGGGAGCGGGTGATCCACTATGTCCGGGACAAGTATGGGGCGGACCGGGTGGCGCAGATCATCACCTTCGGGACGTTGCAGGCGCGGGTGGTGATTCGGGATGTGGGGCGGGTGCTGGAGTTTCCCTATGGCCGGGTGGACCGGATCGCCAAACTGATTCCCATGACCCTGGGCATCACCCTGAAAGAGGCCATCGCCCAGGAAGAGCCACTGCGCCGCCTGCTGGAGGAGGAGGAGGATGTTCAGGATCTGATCAATCTGGCCATGGTGTTGGAGGGGCTGCCCCGCTCGGCCGGTACCCATGCCGCCGGGGTGGTCATGGCCAATGGCCCATTGACCGACATGGTGCCCCTGTATCGGGATCCCCGCTCGGAGATGCCGGTTACCCAGTTCAACATGGGGGATGTGGAAAAGGCGGGCTTGGTCAAGTTTGACTTTCTTGGCCTGAAAACCCTGACCGTGATTGCCGATGTGTTGCGACTGGTCAATCAGGGCCGGGTGGCCCGTGGCGAGCATCCCATCGATATCAACCGGATCGATCTGGCCGACAGCGACACCTTTGCCCTGCTCAAGGAGGGACAGACCCGCGGGGTTTTCCAGTTGGAATCCTCCGGCATGCGGGACATTTTACGAAAACTGGCCCCGGATACCTTCGAGGAGGTGGTTGCCCTGGTGGCCCTCTATCGCCCGGGGCCGTTGGGCTCTGGCATGGTGGATGATTTTATCAATCGCAAGCATGGTCGCATCGAGGTCAGCTATCCTCTGCCCATGCTGGAACCCATCCTGAAGGAGACCTTTGGCGTCATCCTCTACCAGGAACAGGTGATGAAAATTGCCCAGGTGTTGGCAGGCTATACCCTGGGGGGAGCCGACCTGTTGCGGCGGGCCATGGGCAAGAAAAAAATGCAGGAGATGCTGGCGCAGCGGGCCATTTTCATGAACGGTGCCCTGGCCAACAACATACCCGCGGAACGGGCCGGTTTTGTCTTTGATTTGATGGAAAAATTTGCCGGCTATGGCTTTAACAAATCCCATTCGGCCGCCTATGCCCTGATCTCCTATCAGACGGCCTGGTTGAAAGCCCACTATCCGGTTGAATTCATGGCTGCCACCCTCACCTGTGACCTGTTGAACAGTGACAAGGTGGCCATTTTTGTGCATGAATGCCGTGCCATGCAGATTGCCATCCTGCCGCCGGATGTCAACGTTTCGGTGAGCGGCTTTGCGGTGGAACGGCAGGGTGAGGCTCAGCGTCTGGCCATTCGCTACGGCTTGGCCGCCATCAAAAATGTCGGGGAGGGGGCGGTGGAGGGGCTGCTGAAGGCCAGGGAGCAGGGCGGCCCCTTCGCCAGCCTTTTTGAGCTGTGCCGCCGTATTCGGGGGCTGAACAGACGCATGATGGAGCAACTGATCAAGTCCGGGGCCTGTGACTGTCTGGGGCAAAACCGGGCCACCCTGCTGCACCACCTGCCAGCCGCCATGAGTCGGGGGAGTAAAAAACAGGAGTCGGTTGCCTTGGGATTCCGGGATCTGTTCGCCGATACCGAAGAGGAGTTGCCTCCCGGCCTGCCGGAATTTGATCCGCAGCAAAAACTCCTGTATGAGAAAGAGGCCCTGGGATTTTATGTGACCGGTCACCCCATGGACCAGTATCACGAGGAGTTGCAGCGGTACGGTTTAAAAACCATTGCCGAAGTCAAGCTTTTTGGTTCATATAACTCGGCAGTGGAGGAGCCCCTTGC
This sequence comes from Magnetococcales bacterium HCHbin5, assembly GCA_002753505.1. GTDB lineage: Bacteria > Pseudomonadota > Magnetococcia > Magnetococcales > Magnetaquicoccaceae > Magnetaquicoccus. The sequence continues at coordinate 74,704 of PEAG01000005.1, forward strand.
CGTTTTTGGCCGCGAGGGGCGACGGGGAGGCGGCGATGAGCTGTTTGCCCGGGTCGCGGGCATGCTGAGTGCCCGCAAGCTGCACCGGACCAAAAAAGGGGACCGCATGGCTTTCCTGACCCTGGAAGATGCGGATGCCCAGATTGAAATTACCGTTTTTGCCGATGTCTATCAGGCCAGCAGTACCCTGTTGGAAGAGGCGGCGGCCGGGATGGGGGGCGATGGCTCGTTGGCGGTGGGGGGACGGGTTTTGATCGTAGCCGGCAAGATGGATCGGGGAGAGGAGGAGGTCAAGCTGTTGGCCGATGAGATCATGGAGCTGGATCGCTGGCGGCAACAACAGTGCCGGGTATTGCACCTGAAGAGCGATCTGCTGCTGTTGACCGATGCCGTCATGACCCGGTTGAGCGAGGTGCTGGCTGAACATCGAGGTGAACTCTGCCGGGTGGTGATGGAGGTGGCGCAGCAGGAGTCGGTGGCGACCCTCCGTTTTGGCCATGCCTTTTCTGTGACACCCTCTCAGGCTCTGTTGGAGGGGGTCAAGGCGATATTGGGGCCCCACTCGGCCTTTTTTGCAGTATAGCCGCCTGAAACCGGTTATGATCATCCCCACGGCACAAAGTATAACAGACCATTCCAGAGGAATTGGACCCAAAAGATGAGCCAAAATATTTCTCGTACATTCCTGGATTTTGAGCGGCCCATTGGCGAGTTGATGGCCAAGATTGATGAGTTGCGCATGCTTTCCAACAAGTCGGACATCAACATTTCGGCCGAAATCAATCGCATGGAGGATGAGGCCCGCAACCTCACCACCCGCATTTTTTCCAAGTTGACCCCTTGGCAAAAAACCTTGCTCTCCCGCCATCCCGACCGCCCATACTCCACCGACTATCTGGGTTCGGTTTTTACCGGCTTTCGGGAGTTGCACGGGGATCGCCATTTTGGGGATGACAAGGCCATCCTGGGGGGATTGGCCATGCTTGACGGCAAGGAGGTGATGGTCATTTGCCAGGAGAAGGGGCGAGGCACTCGGGAGCGGGTGCTCTACAACTTTGGCATGCCCCGACCGGAAGGGTATCGCAAGGCGTTGCGCCTGATGAAGCTGGCGGAAAAATTCCGTCTGCCGGTTGTCACCCTGATCGATACCCCGGGGGCCTATCCGGGCAAAGAGGCGGAAGAGCGGGGTCAATCCGAGGCCATCGCCCGCAACCTGAAAGAGATGGTGGCCTTGCGGACGCCGGTGGTCTCGGTGGTGATCGGGGAGGGGGGCTCCGGGGGGGCGTTGGCACTGGGGGTGGGCAATCGGGTGTTGATGATGCAGTATGCCATCTATTCGGTCATCTCTCCCGAGGGGTGCGCCTCCATCCTGTGGAAAGATTCGGGCAAGGCGGAACTGGCGGCAGAGGCACTTAAAATTACCGCAGAAGAGATCATGGAGCTGGGTCTGATCGATGGCATTATTCCCGAGCCCATCGGCGGGGCCCATCGACAATTTGAGGTGGCGGCCGCAACCCTGCGAAGCCATATCAGTCGTCATGTGCAAGAGCTCTCCACCCAATCCCCGGAGCAACTGGTGGAGGAGCGGTTCAAAAAGTTTATGGCGATGGGGGTGGTTTTGGAGGGTGAAAAACTTGGCACAACATGATACGAAGCCGTTGCAGGATGTGCAGGCACAGAAGGATTCCAGGCGTCTCAGCATCGACAAGGTGGGGGTGAAGGATATCCGTTATCCCATCCTGGTGCGGGACCGGGATCGGGGCCAGCAGCACACCATTGCCTCCGTGAACATGTACGTCAAACTGCCCCATCAGTTCAAGGGGACGCACATGTCCCGTTTCCTGGAGGTGTTGGCTGAGCAGAATGAGACCATTTCGGTGGAAAATGTGCCGGATATTTTGCGCAAGATTCAGGCTTGCCTGAATGCGGAAGAGGCCTACATTGAGCTGGAATTTCCCTATTTTATCCGCAAGGAGGCTCCGGTTTCCAAGGCTTCCGCCCTGATGGATTATCAGGTGCGCTTTTCGGGGGTTTGCGTCGGGAAAAGCTATCAGCTCACCCTGGGGGTGAGGGTGCCGGTAACCTCTTTGTGTCCCTGCTCCAAGGAGATTTCCCAGTATGGTGCCCACAATCAGCGTTCCCATGTCACCGTCACCTTGCGCTATAAAAAATTTATCTGGGTGGAGGAGATTATTGAGCTGGTTGAAAAGCATGCCTCCTGTGAACTCTATGCCATCCTGAAGCGGCCCGACGAAAAATATGTAACAGAAAAGGCCTATGAAAATCCGCGCTTTGTAGAGGATATTGTCCGCTCGGTGGCGGCCGATCTCGAAAAGGATCCCCGCATCACCCTGTTTACGGTCGAGTCGGAAAATTTTGAATCCATCCATAACCATTCCGCCTATGCCTTCATATCCGGGGGCGACTAGAGGAGTTGTCATGCACTTCAGCAAAACGTTGATTCCAACCTTGAAAGAGGATCCGGTGGATGCCCAGGTGATCTCCCATCGCCTGATGTTGCGGGCCGGTTTGATTCGCCCCCTGGGGGCCGGCATCTACACTTGGTTGCCTTTGGGGTTGCGGGTGCTGCGCAAAGTGGAGGCCATTGTCCGGCAGGAGATGGACCAGGCTGGGGCGCAGGAGGTGTTGATGCCCGCCGTCCAGCCGGGAGAGCTTTGGCAGGAGTCTGGTCGCTGGGAGCAGTATGGCAAGGAGTTGCTCCGTTTTGTCGACCGTCATGACCGGCAGTGCTGTTTTGGTCCCACCCATGAGGAGGTGATTGCCGATCTGGTACGGCGGGAGATTCGCTCCTATCGGCAGTTGCCGGCCAATTTTTATCAGATTCAGACCAAGTTCCGGGACGAAATCCGGCCCCGGTTTGGCATCATGCGGGGGCGGGAATTTTTGATGAAGGATGCCTACTCCTTCGATCTGGATCAGGCTGGTCTGGATGTCAGTTATCAGACCATGTTTGAAACCTATCAGCGTATTTTTAATCGCTGTGGGTTGGCGTTTCGGGCGGTGGAGGCGGATACCGGTTCGATTGGGGGGGCCTCTTCCCATGAGTTTCACGTGTTGGCAGATTCCGGTGAGGATGTCATCGTCTCCTGTGATCAGTGTGGCTATGCGGCCAATTTGGAAAAGGCGGTGGCGGCGCATGTGGAGGCTGGGGCGGTTGAGTCGCTGGAGGAGATGCAGCGGGTTGCCACCCCGGGCCAGAAAAGCATCGAAGCGGTGGCACAGTTTCTAAAGATTCCGACCTCGCGTCTGGTCAAATCCTTGTTGGTTGAAACGGCTGCCGGGCCGGTTCTGTTGCTGTTGCGCGGGGATCATGCCTTGAATCTGGTCAAGGCCGCGGCGGCGTTGGCGGTCTCTCAATTGACCATTCCTGAACCGGAGCGGGCGGCTCAGTTGGCGGGGGTGGAGATGGGGTCCATGGGACCGGTGGGAAGCCGGTTGCCGATTTTGGCTGACCAAGCGGTGCAAGGGTTGCGCAACTTTGTCTGTGGTGCCAACGAGTCGGGCTGGCATTTGCAGCATGTCAACTGGGGGCGGGATCTGCCGCTGCCTGCCTTTGCGGATTTGCGGAATGTGGTGGCGGGGGAGCCCTGTGCCCGTTGTGCCGGTGGTCGCTTGGTGCGGCACCAGGGTATTGAGGTGGGGCATGTTTTCAAGTTGGGTGATAAATATTCCCAGGCATTGGGGGTTCGGGTGTTGGACCGCCAGGGGTTGGAGCAGACCTTGGTGATGGGATGCTATGGGATTGGGGTATCCCGCATCGTGGCGGCGGCCATTGAGCAGAACTATGATCAAAACGGTATCATATGGCCCAAGGCGTTGGCTCCTTTTCAGCTGGAGTTGATTGTGCTCAACCCCAGGGAGGCACAGGAGGTGGCAGCAGCGGAGGGGTTGTATCAGGCCCTGTTGGCGGACGGGGTGGAGGTGCTGTTGGATGACCGGGATGAGCGTGCGGGTGTCAAGTTCAAGGATGCGGACCTGTTGGGTATTCCTTTGCGGTTGCTGGTGGGGGGGCGTTCTTTCAAGGAGGGGATGGTAGAGTTGCAATCCCGTCGCGGGGATCTGTCGGAGCGGTTGCCGCTGGCGACAGCGTTGTCGTCGGTTATGGCTTTGCTGGGGAGTTGAACGATGGGGAATGAGGCCGAGCTTGAGGCGATGATTGTCGCTTTGGTCACCGAAAAGTTGCGGGATTTGGTGCAGGAGTCGGTGCAGAGTTGGGGACCGGCGTTGCTGGCTGAGCAGGTGCGGGCCGAGATCGAGCGGATCAAAGGGGCGTCAGAGGTCGAGGCTCGGGCAGTTGTCGAGCCGGCGGAGCCGTATGAGGGGTTTGACGAGCAGGTGTGCGCGCTGTTCAGGCCGCAGATTTATGCGTTGGCCCGGCAGCTTGCCAGTCGGGAGGTTGCGTATGCGTTGCCGGAGGTGGCAGAGCAGATGATCCTGGCGGAGTTGGAGCGGTTGTAGCCGCCGACGCACGGATGACAATCCAATCGCCTTTTCATGGATCTGCAGCAACGGCGGCCTGTATTGGCACTATGGCTGCGGTGTATAGTCGACGGTCGCGTACAAAATGGTCTCCCACTCCAGCGTCGTATAGTGATCAAGGAACAGGTGGTATCCCAGTCCCAACCCCTTGATCCACTCGGCCAACACGTATAAATCTTCCGGTTTATGATAGATGCTGATGGCCAGCTTTGGTCTGAATTGCCGAATGGTCGACTCTGCACCTTGCAGTGCTTTCAACTCAACCCCTTCCACATCCAGCTTCAAAAAATCAACCCGTTTGATGGTGCCCTTGGCCACGAGTCCATCAATGGAGGCCAAAGGAATATCGCCTGAACTGATGCGGAACCCACTATCCATTGCCCCGATAGAGACAGAGGGAGCCTCGTAGTCCACATCAGACAGGCCATAATTGAATAAAACCGCGTTGTCCAGAGCGTTGATTTCCAGATTGCGCTTGACCAGCCTGATATGGTCCTGAACCGGATCAAAGCTGTATACACAACCCTGGGCCCCAACAGCCAGGGCAAAGCGCAGGGTGGTTTCGCCCGTATAGGTACCTGCATCCACAGCGTAATCCCCGGCTTCTGGTTGGATGCTGACACCACCCCGGTTATAGAAATACTGGCTCATGTAAAATGCAAAGAATATATCAATAAAATGGCAATGGATACGAACCAGCCGTTCCTGAAACATGAACTTGTAATATTTGACAGGGTAGATCGTGACGGCAGAACTTTGCTGCAGCTCCTCGTCATTGGCAACCTCTTTCTGCATTCTGTCCCAGAGCTGCCAATAACCGGGCGAGTCCGTTGGCAGACGCACATGAGTGGGGCCGGCAATCCGGTATCGTAGCAGATCGATAAACAGACTTTTCGATTGCAGGTTTGCGTATTGTTGCCAGGCGTGGCAAAGATTTTCATGGTTATCCACGACCCATTCCAACCAATGGGCATGGGACAAGGCATTCTCCGCACTCGCTTTTCTCCAACCGGGTACCAGTACTTCTTTCCTGTGTTCTATCTCTGTTGGATTTTCTGGTATGGCGCGATACATATCCTGAAAGGTCAGCAGGTATATATATTTTAAAAATCCACGCTCAGGGCCCAGTTTGTATTGTGCCAGCGTACTATCCATCATGTGATTTAACAGCCAGTCATGCCCGTCCACTTGCCACTTGTTCCTGCCGATGGTTTCAACAGCAGAACGAATCTCTTCAACACCACGACCAAGGCGCAACAGGGACAACAGCAACTCCATGGATTCGGCGAGATACAACAACAGCATCTTTGTCATCTGCTTCCGCTCATTTTGTAGCGGCTCGATAAGTACATTCACAACATCGGGTGCCGGTATACCGGCTATAAAAAAACCAATCGCGGAATCCAATAAAGGCTTCAATCGTTCCTGCAATTTGGTATTCGTTTCAATCGTCGAACGTGATTTTGTATAGGTATTGCAGGCCGCTTCAGCCACCTTCACACTGACGCCCCTCTCTATCAATGCCTGTTTCAGGTGATCGGGCGATACGCCAGAATCCGTGACGGATCTCATGTACTTGACCAGATAAACGCAGGTATTGACAATATCCGTGCCGATTCCGCGTTGAGCCGAAACCGCTTGAATATCATCGACAGAGACCCCGGCATTCAATTGGGATATGACAAAAATAAGAGACTCTTCTCTGCTCAGGGCTTCCATTTTTTATTGTCCTTTACTCGTAATGCCAAGTTCCGCAGGCGCATTTCTTATATACAGGGGGCCTGCCCCCGTACCTGCCTGGGGAGATGACCTCCCCGGCTCCATGATCGTTTGCCTGCCAATCAGGGTGACCGGACTGTTACGCCCCCTCGGAGATAGAAACGGGTTGCGCTGGGACAGGATCGGGACGGGTTGTGGGACAAGAGAGACCCCACCGACGTCGACTGCTGCCGTCACCAGGCGAAGGAGATCGATCGCTACCGCGGGCCACTACACTACCGGTTGGCCAACAGATGAGGGTGATGGAGAGAGATCGCACGGGCTGCCTGTTGAACTTTTTCCAGCCCCGCCCTGAGCCGGAAAAACAGCAGCATCCCTTCATCCAGGCTTTCCCAACAGAGGGTACGCAGCCTTCTGTTAAATTTTTCAGAAACACCGGACAACGCCACGGTTACGGTTGCTCTGCTGTTCATATGCTTTTCTCCTGGAAGATGACCGCGCCGGGTCGTTGAGGAGAGAAGAAGCAGCTTTTGTGCCGTCTGTCATTTTGTTGAAAAACACAACCAAAAACAGTCCATTCGAGCAGCAACTGTGGGGCACTGGAGCCAGAATGTCGAAACGATGACGCTGTTTCTTTACAGGCGCATCTTCAAGATGGCCGCTACTGCGCTGCCGTCGATATTACCCTGCTCTCCCAATCGAACCTGCCGCGCCGCCAACCGGTTGGATACTGCCTCAACCGCCTCCATGCCCAGGCCATAGTCGGACAGTCGGGTCTTGACACCCACCTCCTGAAAAAAGGCTACCGTTTTTTCAATGGCCGCAGTCGCCAACGCTTCGGCAGAACCATTATCCATCCCCCAAACCCGACGGGCATATTGAACCAACTTTTCCTGTTTTGCCGCCTGATTGTAACGCAAGACACCGGGCAAAACCACAGCCAGAGATTGACCATGATCCAGGCCATAGAGGGCGGTCAATTCATGGCCGATCAGATGGGTGGACCAATCCTGCGGGACACCACAGCCGATCAGACCATTCAACCCCTGGGTGGCACACCACATCAGATTGGCCCGTACCGTATACGCCTGGGGTGTGAGCCGAACCTTTGGGGCCTCCTCAATCAGGGTCAACAGGATGGCTTCCGCCTGTCGATCCTGTAACGAAGCCTGGACGGGATAGGTGAGATATTGCTCTGTCACATGGACAAAGGTGTCGACAATGCCATTGGCGACTTGACGATCATCCAGCGAAAAGGTGGTATGGGGATCCAGAATGGCAAAACGGGGGTAGCAGTGCGGGCTGCCAAAGCCCCGCTTTTCCTGGTTGGAAAGGCGGGAAATGACGGCAAACCCATTCATTTCCGAGCCGGTGGCCGGTAGCGTCAACACACTGCCCAGGGGCAGGGCTGCCTCGATGGGGGCATTTTCAGCCACGATGCGCCAGGGATCCCCCTGGAACAGTGTAGCCGCCGCAATAAATTTGCTGCCATCCAACACCGAACCGCCCCCTACCGCCAGCAAAAAGGTGATCCCCTCCCGGCGACATAGCTCAACCGCTTTCATGCAGGTTTCATACTGCGGGTTGGGCTCCAGACCGCCAAATTCCAGCAGGGACCACCCTTGCAATGCCTCCTTGACCTGTTGATAGACCCCGTTGCGCCGAATGGAACCTTGACCATAGGTCATCAGCAGGCGGCTCCCCGCCGGCAGCAGATCCGGCAGTTGGGCGATGGTATGGGCACCAAACAGGATATGAACCGGATTGTGATAGCTAAATGTGCGCATGGAATATTTCCTGTTGAATGGGTTGCACGAATCTACTGTCGGGGTGCAGAAGGGATTTCGTCTTGCAATGGGCTGTGGGAGGCTGCAGTGGCCTTCGGTATATGAATGGCATGCTCATCAAATCGCCCACTGAGGGCATCATGATGGCAGACCGGACAATTGATCGGCGAGGAGACGGGCGGCCTGTCAAAAACGGCTGCCTCGATGTTGAGGTGAATTTTTTGCCAGGCAGGATGGTTGGTGATGCGCTGGTCGGGATCCGGCATGAGCTTGCGAAAACGATGCGCCGCATCCGTGTTCCAGTCCTCGGCCGCATGCACCAGCAAAAAGGAGGTGATCGTTACCGCTTCCTTGCCATTCAGCGTGACAGAATGGCCAAAATGGTCATGCATGTGACTCAGCAGATTCTGCCACGCCTCTTCCGGCAACAGGCTGGGATGGATGGTCCAGTGACAGTGGCCGCACTTTTCCTGATAGGCCACAGGATAATGCAGGGGACGCCAACCGTCCATGGGGAGCTGCCCCAGGGCCTTGGAGGTGTGATCAATGGAAAACATGAGCACCATGCCGAGGACCATGGCCCAGGCCACGTTGGCATTTCTCATCTGTTCGGTCGGTTGATCCACATCCATCGGCTTGCAACCGGTCACCATGCTTCGCAACAGAGAGACTCGCGTCAATTGAGACTCACGCCGAACGATCCCAATATGGATGGCGACAACCACCAACAGCAGAACAGCAAGCTTTTCATGGAGTGACTGGCCATACGTTCCCGCGCTGTAACTGACCAGGGAGGCCAACGGCCCCATGTGCTCCTCCCCCCCATAGGCCACCAAACCGGTCACCAACAGCGCGAAAACAATCAGCAGCAACAACAAACTGACCCAGGCATTGACCGGATTCAAAGCCAGAGAACTGCTCTTGGTTTGGCCACGCCACAAAGCCCGGGCATCATCATATACTTGAGCCGGTGACTGGAAATAATGGGAAAAGCGGTTATATTCCGATCCAACCACGCCCCAGAGCAGCCGAAACATCAGCAAACCGGCGGTCACACCCCCCAGCAACAGGTGCCGATCCAGTTGCCAAGCCGGATCAAGCCAACCCGTGATCAGGTCAGCAACCAGCAGACCGGTTACAGACCAATGAAAAAAACGGGTCGGACGATCCCATACCTCCCATTCAACAACGGAACAGGTGCGAAAATAGTGCAACATGCGCTGCCATTTGGCCATGGTCTCCCCCTGTCAGGGCAGTCGACGCCAGAGAATTAAGAAGGCCCTCGGGGTAAGGATCAATAACACTACGAGGCTGCAGCAGCCTCCTGCACCACCAACACCGGACAGTTTGCCCGACCGATCAGATGCACCAGCTTGTTGGTTTGAAACAGGCGATCGATCACCGAACGATCACGAGGTTCGCAAACAATAATGTCTGCCGACCGTTGGCGCGCCACCTCCAGGATGACATCATCGGTCTCCCCCGATTGAACCAAACCGGTGACAGGTACCTGCTGCAACTCTGCCAGGGCGACCAGACGATTGACCGTCTGATTGAGTTCCCGCCGCTCCGACTCGTCCCCCTCCGTGACCATCAGGACAGTCAAGGGCAGTTGGGTGGCCCGGGCCAGACTGAAGGCGGTCTGGGGCGCACGGCTGCGCTCATCCTGATCGTTCTCCGCCACCAACAATACACCGCCATTCCAGTAGGAGAAGAGGCGGGGCACCACCAGCACCGAACACTCCGATTTGTCAACCACCTTGGCCGTGGCCTCCCCCACCATCAGCTTGGCCAATCCACGCCGCCCACGGCGGCCCAGAATGACCAACTGCGCCTCCACCTCTCTGGCGGCGGCCAGTATTCCCTGGCTGGGTTCCTCGCAGGAGCGAACCATTGGGGTGCAGGAGATCCCCCGCTCCGTACATTGCAGCGTGACCCGTTCCAGATGCAGGGCTGCGTCCTGCTCCTCTACAATCGCCGCATCGGTGCCGGCCTCCGCCAACAAAAGACGCAGGATAAAAAGCCGGGCGTGATGCCTGGAGGCCATCTCCATGCCAACCCGCTCGACCCCTGCTGAATATTCAGAACCGTCTGTTGCCAACAGGATGACCTGAAACGGGTCACTACCCGCACCGTCACTATCGTCCATTACTTGTCAAACCCCTCGTATCAGTTGGTTGGTTTTGGCAATCCACAGTTGGATACCAGCTCGTTGGACGCCAGAGTATCAGAATCCTCTCAAACGTTTCAAGGCCGGAGGCCATCTTAAAACAGAATGGCCAGCCTTGGACAGCATTTTTTTTTGTGTAGATTGCCTATTGGTCTTGACGCCAGCGGGTCAGCTGAATAGAATGGCGACAGGATTAACTATTGTCGGAGGATGTGTGGACATACGGATGGTTACAGATCTGGTTTGCCGCCAGTCGGTGAGGCCGTTTGACCGAAACACTACCCCCTTCGGCCTCCCTCGCACTGCCCGCACCAGATAACCCCCTTTTTTGTCGTTGCCACCAGGTAATGAACTGTCTGTTCTTCGTACAGAGCCGAGCGGCTTGACCGGTACGGTGAGGATGGATGGCAGTTCGCGACGATTGCAGAGTTCGAGCAAGAAATCCACAACGCGCGGTTGTAGATGTTGTGTTGTTTACCCGCTCTTTTATGGGTATTGCTTGCTGCTGGACATGACCCGTTCAACACCCTTTTCCTGTTCGAGACCGGGCGTGTTGGATGGCGTTGATCTGCATCCCGATGCAGTGGACCCCCACCGGTTCCGCTGCTGTGTGCTGTGGGTTTTCCGACAAATCGGGCGGTTTTTTCTTTCCCGCTGTTCATCGCCGCCATCGCCGCCATTACGGAAAGGAAGGACGTCAAATGAGTATGATTGTGGTGGATGAACCTCAAAGCCCTATTGAATCGGGCCACTCTCCCATGTACGTGGAGACCATTCGACGTTTGTATTTTAAGGGTGCCAACGAACAGCTTTCCCGAATTATTGGCAAATTGTTGCCTGGCGACATTGTCATGGTGATCAATGCCGCTGATGATGTGGATGAGGCGACGGATCTTTTTAACCTGATCCCCGATCCCAAGCAGGCCGGGGAGACACTCAAGGATCTGAATGAGGATTTCCAGATTCATATCATCTCTGTCTGTACCCTGGATCGGGCGGTGCCTATCCTGGAAAGCCTTCCCCCGGACACCCGCAGCCAGATCATCAGCCTGTTGAACCCCGAGGTGGGGGCACTGTTGATGAATGCCCTGGGTCAGGAGACCCAGAAAGAGGTGCAAAATCTCCTGCAATATCTCCCTGATACTGCCGGGAACCTCATGACATCCCAGTTTTTTGCCATTCGGGAGACTGCCACGGCCGGGGAGGCCATGGAGGCATTGCACGGTTTGCCGTACCATGAGTTTGTTTTTTATGTGTACGTGCTGGACGCGGAACAGCATTTGACCGGTGTCAGTTCGCTGCGCAAGCTGTTGCTGTCGCCGAGCGGCACCCTGGTCAAGGATATCATGGAGCGACGGGTTCACACGGTGAATGTGGACACGCCGGAGAAGGATGCGGCCAAACTGGTGACTGAACACGATCTGATGGCCATTCCGGTGGTGAACGATCAGGGGGTGTTGCGGGGTATCATCACCGTCGATGACCTGATCCATGTCATCCAGGACGCGGACACTGAATCCATGATGAAAGCGGTTGGGGTGGATTCCGAACACAAGCTGAGCATCATGTCCCAGGCCATCAGCAGCGTTGCCAGAAACCGGTTGCCCTGGTTGGCTGCGCCCTTCATGGGCGGGCTGTTTGCCGCCTGGATATTGGGCCTTTTTGAGGACACCATGTCCCAGGTGATTCAATTGAGCTTTTTCATGCCCATGATTTTTGGTATGGCGGGCAATGTGGGCAGCCAGACCGCGGTGGTGGCGGTACGTGGCTTGGCCACCGGAGCGATCACCGTCAGCGACTATGTGGCACTGCTGTTCAAGGAGACCAAAACCGGGCTGTTGATCGGCTGTTTTTACGGTTTTTGCCTGTCGCTCTATGCTCTGGTGGTTTTCAAAAGCTCCACCCTGGCCTTTGTGGTGGGGATCAGCATTCTCAGCAACATTACCTATGCAGGGGTGATCGCCTCCAGTTTGCCCCTGCTGTTGCAAAAACTGGGTCATGATCCTGCCGTCGGTGGTGGACCCTATGTGTTGACAACCGTCGATGTACTCGGGGTGATCAACTATCTGGTGATCGCCACCGTGGTGTATGGCTTGTAACCATGCGCGGTTGGTACGTTGGCTTGATCACTGGATTTCACCACTATTAACTTACACCAAAAGGGTTCCGCCATGGCCATGATGGTTTTGGATGACAATACAAACAATACGGCTGCACCGGTCAAGAGCAACATTGCGGAGGCCATTGTCCGCCTGCACAGACGGGGGGCCACTCTCCACCTGACCCAACTGCTGAGCAAACTGAAGCCGGAAGATATTGCCCAGGTTTTGAACGGCTTTGCCGAACACAAGGCGCAGGAGTTGTTCGCCAGTATCTCTCCTGTTTCTCACGCGGCTTCCGTGCTTACGGCACTGTCGGAGAGCCACAAACGCTATGTACTGACCTGCATCGCGATTGACCAGGCTGTCGCCTTGCTGAACGCCCTGTCCGAAGAGGAGCGGAAACAGGTACTCCAGTGTTTGGAGGCGTCGAAAGCCCAGATTCTGCAGGATGCCTGGATACAGGCCAATCAACCGAAAGAGGTGGCACAAGAGGTTGCCTACAAAGAGGGAACGGCCGGCAGCCTGATGGAGACCAATATTCTGGCCCTGCCGGAATCCATGACGGCGGCGGCGGCCATCCGTGTCGTTCAGGAGATGTCTTCCCACGACTCCATATTTTATCTGTATGTAACCGATGAGTCGCATCGTCTGACGGGGGTCTGTTCGTTGCGGCGGTTGATTCTCTCCGAGCCGAACAAAACGTTGAAAGAGTTTACCCAGTCCCGGCTGATCAAGGTGCATGTGGACACCCCGCAGGGTAAAGTGGCTGGAATGATCTCCCGTTATCGCCTGCTGGCGATGCCGGTGGTGGATGAGTTTGGCATGCTGGTCGGGCAGATCACGATCGATAACCTGATCGACATCATCCAGGAGGAGCATACCGGTTCCATTATGAAAATGGCGGGTATTGGCTCGAAAAAGGCCAATGTTCTGGATCAGTCCGTCTTCCAGATTTTTGGCACCCGTGTTCCCTGGTTGATCACGGCCTTTGTCGCCTATTTGATCGTCTCTGCCATCCTGGACGGTTTTGAGCATACCCTGGCCACTGTGGTGCAGCTGGCCTTTTTCTTTCCCATCGTCATCGGCATGTCGGGCAATGCGGGCAGTCAGACCGGAGCGGTGGTGGTGCGTGGCCTGGCCCTGGGTACCATTCACGATGCCCATTTTTTCAAGCTGCTGTTCAGGGAGTCGGCCATCAATTTTATTCAGGGCGGTTTTTATGGATTGTGTCTGGCCGTGGCCTCCTATGTCCTGTTTCAAAACCATCTGCTTTCATTGACTTTGGGTGTTTCCATGACGTTAAGCATCACCTTCTCGGGGGGGATTGCCATGTCACTGCCCTTTTTCTTCAAACGGCTTGGGGCAGATCCGGCGGTGGCCGCTGGTCCGTTGGCCCTGGCATTTATCGACATGGTTGGTTCCATCAACTATTTGACGGTTGCCTTTTTCATGTTCAAACTGTAGGGCCATATGCAAAATATTGGTATCATTACAAAAAAATCGGATCCACACGCTCTGGAGGCCACCAGAGAGTTGGCGGAATGGCTGCATGGCAGAGAGCGGCGTGTTACCGTCAGCCTGGAGACGGCGGTGGCTGCGGGCATCCCGGTCGAGATTGCCCAGCGTCGGCGACAGGATGAGTTGCCAGAAGGGCAGGATATGATTGCCGTGATTGGGGGGGATGGAACTTTTCTGGCCGCTTTCCGGGCTGTTGGTACCCGGGAAATTCCTCTGCTGGGCATTAACATGGGACGCCTGGGTTTTCTGACCGAGGTGCCCCTCGATGCCATGATCCCGACCATGACCGAAGTATTGCAGGGCCACTATCGGGCCGAACTTCGTATGTTGCTGACGGTCAGTGTCTTTCGTCATGGGGAGGAGGTGGCCAGCTATTGCGTCATGAATGATGTGGTATTGCACAAAGGCACCCTGGCCCGGATGATTGAATTTGAGGTGGCCATTGATGAACAGTTTGTTTTTTCCGCCCGGGCGGACGGTTTGATCATTGCCACTCCCACGGGCTCCACCGCTTACTCCCTTTCAGCGGGGGGGCCCATTTTGCATCCCGCCATCGACGCACTTTTGCTGGCCCCCATTTGTCCCCATACCCTGACCAATCGCCCGATTGCGGTGCCCGGTTTGGGAAGTGTCAGTATCACCTTTACCACCAAACACGAACCCCATTCCACGACCGGTCGCAAGGATGAAGGCAATGATCGCCTGCTTACCCTGGATGGCCAGACAGGGTTCAACCTGATGGATGGCGACCGGATTCTGGTGCGTCGTTCCCCCCACCGATTGCAGATATTGCACGCCCCCAATCGTAACTATTATGCTGTCCTGAGGGAAAAATTGCATTGGGGTGAACAGGTGGGTTTGCATGCATAGGCGGATGTTTTTTTGTATAACCAGACGACCCTGCTAGAGGAGCTTTTTTCATGAGATGGGTACAAACCATACCTTTGTTTGCCTATTTATTGCTTGTATACAACCTGGTCGTTTTTGCGGTCAAGTTGGTTCCTGAACTGACCTTGAACATGGAGCTGTGGTCTTTGGCCATGATGTCTGGTGCGGTGTTCAGTGTGAAAATGGGTGAGGCACTGCTGATGATCGGGGTGATTGCGCTGTATGTGGAAATATTCAAGGCAACCCGTGGTTCAACCGTCTCCATTTTTGACCACCTGTTTTCCATGCTGACCTTTGTGGGATTTTTGGTGGAATATTTACTGGTGGCCGAAGCGGCTACAGCCGTGTTTTTTACCTTGATGCTGATGGCTCTGCTGGATGTAGTGGCTGGTTTTACGGTGACGATTGCCAGTGCCAGGCGTGACATCGGGGTTCATGCCGAGTAGTCTGGTGGCGTGCGCTCCTCTGATGGGGTTCCTGGCGATGCTTGTGTGGGTTTTTGCGTGCTTTCAACGTTTTTTTAACAACTGGGCGGAACAGGGTTGATCGATTGTGCCACATTTTCTCGCGCTGCTGAACGTTGTTACCATTATTCTGTTGCTGTTGGGTTGGCGGGCCATTCGGTCCGGCAACCCGGCATCGCACAAACGGAGCATGGGATCGGCGATGGCCGTTTCGGTCCTGTTCGTGACCTCCTATGTACTCTACCATATGCAGGTGGGGATCCATCCTTATGAGGGTGCAGGTTGGAGTCGCACGGTTTACTATACCATCCTGATAACCCATGTACTGGCTGCCCTGACAGCTCTTTTGCTGGTTCCCATCACATTCGCCCTGGGGTTGCGCGTCCGCCTGCCGACCCATCGTCGGCTTGCGGCCTGGGCCATGCCCATTTGGCTGTATGCCTCCTTCACGGGCCTGGTGGTCTACTGGATGATTTACCACTGAGGCTTTCCATCGCATGGAATTGTGCCAGTCGGTTGGCAGAGTGCCTGCTTCTGCCTTTCCCGGGAGGAGTCATCCGGCCTACTCCTTTTTTGTCTGTTTCAGTAACCACCAAATGGCCAGTCCGGTCAAACCGACATTGATGATGATGCCGACGATCCAGAAGGTGAGGCTCGGTTGCATGGTTTGGGCTCCTTGTGCATTATCCGGTTCTTGAAACCAGGGCGTTTCCTGGTCCGGGCCAATTTTCGCAGAAAACGGGTGCAACGCAACGCCCTACGTGGGGGAACGCACCGTGGAAACGAAATCTGAAAAAAGTTGAAGAGGCTTGATCAAAATCAATTCAAACAGCAGCAAAAGATTCTAGAATGTCGAGATCAATGGTTTCACCTGATTGTTTTCTTAGCTTTTTACTGTTACTCATGGTTGATTGAAAAGGAGAGGCGTATGTCTGACAGAAACGAAGAAGTTCCCCCCATGCAGAGGCTTTTGGATAATCCATTCATGTTGCTTTTTCTCGGTGTGGCGTTCCCGACGCTTTTCTATACCGTCTGGGGCATTATGGAAATCATTGCCATCCCCATGGCCCAATAGGCCGACGAAAAGGAGAATGTACAGATGAGTATTACGCCTCCCTCCCAGAGGATTTGGTGGAAAGAGCCCATCCATAAAATCGAGGCCACCTGGATTATCATTGCCCTGGCTTGGTGCTTGGTTCTTTTCCTCTGGATGCCCTACTGGCATGTTTATGGCAAACAAAACCTCTCCAACGAGTCCTACAAGACGACACCGGCCGCTTTCGAAGCCAAGGCCAAGGCCATGGTGGACAAGTATACGGTTCGCAAGGAGACAAAAGAGGATATTCCCGTTGTGGCTCCGCCGGTTGGCAGTGATGTCTACCTCGTTGGCCGTTTGTGGAGTTGGTGGCCCATTCTGGAGTTGGAAAAGGACAAGAGCTATCGCATTCATATCTCCTCCCTCGACTATCAACATGGCTTTTCTCTCCAGCCTACCAACATGAATTTGCAGATCCTGCCCGGTTACGAGACGGTCATCACGCTGACACCCAACCAGAAGGGTGATTTTGGCATCGTCTGTAACGAGTATTGCGGAATCGGGCATCACAATATGTTGGGTAAAATCATCGTTAAATAGGCCTAGGAAAAGGAGAACAGACTCATGGCTGTTAAAATGTTCAGGCAGTGTCCAGATTCTGGCCTGTATTTTCACAAATCTGCTGAATCTTTGATGAAAGCCCACGCCGTGTTGGGCGTGGTGTTCCTTTTGGTTGGTGGGCTGTTTGGTCTGTTGGTGGCGGCCACTCGCGCACCCGGCATCCATCTGCTGGACGCGGAGACCTTCTACACCGCATTGACCTTTCACGGCACGGCCATCCTCATCTTCTGGATCATCTTTTTTGAGGTGGCAGTCCTCTATTTTGCCTCCTCCACCCTGCTGCGCTGTCGACCGGCAACGCCTGGGATCGGTTGGTTGGGCTTTATCCTCATGTTGCTTGGCTCCGTTTTGACCTCGGTCGCCATGCTCAAGGGTGGCTCCACCGTGATGTTCACCTCCTATGTCCCCATGCAGGCGGAGCCCATTTTTTACCTGGGGTTGATCCTGTTCGCAGTGGGTGCGCTGATCGGTTGCTTCATCTTCTTGGGCACCCTGGTGGTGGCCAAAGCGGAAAAGACCTATGACGGCTCCATTCCCCTGGTTACCTTTGGTGCCTTGACGGCGGCCATCATCGCCATCTTCACCATCGCTTCCGGCGCGGTCATCCTGATCCCGACCTTGTTGTGGTCGATGGGCTTCATCTCCAACGTGGATCCGGCCATGTACCGGGTGATCTGGTGGGCCTTGGGTCACTCTTCGCAGCAGATCAACGTGGCGGCCCACGTCTCCATCTGGTATGCCGTGGCTGCCATTGTTTTCGGTGCCAAGCCGATGTCCGAGAAGGTCAGCCGTACCGCTTTCTTGCTCTACATCCTCTTCTTGCAGTTGGCTTCCGCCCATCACATCCTCGTCGATCCAGGCGTCAGCTCCACCTGGAAGGTGTTCAACACCAGCTATGCCATGTATCTGGCGGTTCTGGCCAGCATGGTGCATGGCTTGACGGTACCGGGTTGTATCGAGGTGGCACAGCGCAAAAAGGGTTATACCAACGGCCTCTTCGAGTGGTTGCGGAAGGCTCCCTGGGATAACCCGGTCTTTTCCGGCATGTTCATGGCCATGATTATCTTTGGCTTCATCGGTGGTATCACCGGCGTGGTCATGGGTACCGAACAGATCAACCTGATCATCCACAACACAATCTTTGTCCCGGCCCACTTCCATGCCACGGTCGCTGTGGGTACGACCCTGACCTTTATGGCGATCACCTACTTCCTGTTGCCGGTTATCTTCCGTCGGCAACTGATCTGGCCCGGTTTGGCCAAATGGCAGCCCTATCTGTTTGCCGGTGGCATGACCATCATGATTCTGTTGTTGTTGGGTGCAGGAACGTTGGGTGTGCCCCGTCGTCACTGGGATGTCAACTTCACCGATGCCGCCCTCCACTACCAGTTCGCCGGTACGGCCATCAGCATGCTGGGTATGGCGGTGGTTGGGGCGGTTCTGGCCTCGGTCGGTGGCGTCTTGTTCTGCCTGATCGCTGTGGGTACGCTGGTGTTCGGTAAAAAATTGGATGCGGGAGCCTCCCTGTTGTCCAGCTTTGGCTTTCCCTTGGCCTCCAGCAGCTATAATGTGGAGAGACCAGACAAGTTGGGACTGACCCCCATTGAGACCTCTGGTCACAGTGATGCCCATGGAGCCAAAGGCACCTTTGTGCTGGCTTTGGTTTTCCTGGCCACGTTTGTCGTCTACTTCTTCATCAACGCCAAGTATCTCTCTTCGCTTTGGCCCATGTCTTAATACGTGTCAAGGAGGGCGGATCATGGGGTCCGCCCTCCCCGCGTCTGCCGGTTTTGTTGGCGAGCATTATTGATTTTTGACATTATCTGAGGATTGCACAACGATATGGTCAACTTGGCAAAACAGATTCTCATCCTCTTCAAGCTGCGCATCGGGGTTGCCATGATGGTGACTACGGGGATGGGTGTGGCTGCAACCCCTGGTCCGGCTCCGTCGTTTTGGGCAATGGTTCTGTTGTTGTCTGCCGTATTGTTGGCGGCTGGAGCGGCCGGTGGTCTCAACCACTACCATGATTTTGATATAGATGCCCGGATGGAGAGGACAAAAAATCGTCCCTTTGTCACCGGAAAGTTGGTCCATTCCCCCCTCTGGCTTGTTTTGTTTGCGTTTTTGTTGGTTGTTCCCGTGCTGGCTGTCTGGCGGACGATCAATCCCATGGCGGCCGCCTTTGTTTTTCTTGGGGCCTTTTTCTATGGCGTGGTTTACACGGTCTGGCTCAAACGGCGTACGTGGCTGAACATTGTGATCGGTGGGCTGGCCGGCAGCTTTGCCGTTCTGGCTGGCACGGCGGCGGTGGACCCGACCCTCAACCCGCTGGCACTCTCGCTGGCTTTTATTCTTTTCCTCTGGACTCCTCCCCACTTCTGGAGTCTGGCCATTGCTCTCAAGGATGAGTATCAGGTTGCGGGTGTTCCCATGCTGCCGGTGGTAGCCGGGCAGGCACGTGCGGCGCGCGTGGTGCTGGCCAACATCACCCTGCTGGTATTGGCCTCGATTCTGCCGCTCTTTTTTGGCCTGGGTTGGCTCTATCTGCTGGGAGCCATGGTCGGTGGTGGTTTTTTCTTGTATCGCGGCATCCAGTTGGTTCGCACGCCTGTTGTCATGGCGGCCATGGGTAGTTTCCGGGCCTCCCTGGTGCAGTTGGGACTTCTGGTGCTTTGCGCCTCGTTGGACGGTCTGTTCGTCAGTTGAGCTGAATGACTATTTTTTCCAGGTACACATTCTACACGCTGTTTTTGCTACTATCGCTGTTGTCGACAACCAGAGTCGTCAGGGCGGAAACTTCCCCTGCCGCGCCCTTGGCGTTTGATACCGATGTGGCGTTGCGCCAGAGCCAGGACTCCCTGGGCCGTCCCCTGGGTGCATACAAACTGCGCAATCGGACCGGCAATGTGGTCAGTCTGAGCGACTTTAATGGCAAGCCTCTGTTGCTGAGCCTGGTCTATACCAGTTGCTACCACACCTGTTCCGTTGCGACCCGCTCGTTGGCGGGGGTGGTGGAGAAGGCGCGGGCGGCGTTGGGTAAGGATAGTTTCCATGTGGTGACCATCGGTTTTGATACCCAGAATGATCATCCGGCGACCATGGCCCACTTTGCCCGCCAGCAGGGCTTGGACAAGGATGAAAACTGGTTTTTTCTCAGTGGTGATCGGGATACCGTGCAAAGCCTGATGCAAAATGTCGGTTTTACTGCCATTCCCTCTCCCAAGGGGTTTGACCACACGGTGCAGGCGACGGTGGTCGACGGCAATGGCGTCATCTATCGACAGGTCTATGGTGAGACCATTCAAACCCCTTTGTTGGTTGAGCCGCTGAAGGATTTGGTTCTGGGCAGACCGCCCACCCAGCAGGCCGAGAGTGTGGTGGACAATGTGGTTCGGCGGGTGCGGCTCTTTTGCACCACCTATGACCCCACCCGGGATGGCTATCGCTTTGATTATTCCATTTTTGTGGGCATGTTTATTGGTGGCATGATCATTCTCTTTGCGTCCTACCATCTGTTCAAAGAGATCAGATATGCCAAAAAGCTGGGCAGGTACTGATTTTTTAGTCTCAATGGAGAAGGCAGGAGCTTTCTTGTTTCAACCGAATGGAGTGTCTTTTCTTTGAATATTATACGAAACAGTGGCAATAAGATTGTTTTAGCTGTTGAACAGTTATTCAATAAAATCTTCGGCAATCAACTGAATCCTTTCTATCACCTGGGCTCTCTGACCTTCTATTTTTTCTGGATTGTGTTGGTTTCCGGCATCTATGTTTTTATCGCGTTTGAGACCAACCTGGCCGGGGCCTATAACTCTGTCGAGTACATGACCAACGAGCAGTGGTGGCTGGCAGGCATTATGCGCAGTCTGCACCGCTATGCTTCGGACGCCGCCATCATCACCATTTTTCTCCATATGGTGCGGGAATTTTGTCGTGATCACTACCGGGGTGTGCGTTGGTTTTCCTGGTTTACCGGGGTGCCAACCCTTTGGATGGTGGTCATGCTGGGCATTTCGGGCTACTGGCTTGTGTGGGACATGTTGGCCCAGTATATTGCCATCACCACGGCAGAACTGATCGACTGGATTCCTATGGTTCCCGGCTCCATGGTCTTTAATTTTCTGGAAGGGAATGTTTCCGACCGTTTTTTTACCTTGATGGCCTTTCTGCATCTGTTGGGCTTGCCGGTAGCCCTGGTGTTTTTGCTTTGGACCCATGTCAGTCGTATCAGTCAGATTGATTTTTATCCCCCCCGCCTGCTGGCCTGGGGCTCTTTGATCGCTCTGATCCTGCTCTCCTTGATCAAGCCGGCTGTCAGCCATGGCCCGGCTCAGTTGGATCATTCGCCCACCGTGTTGCACCTGGACTGGTTTTATTTGAACATCTATCCCCTGGTGGATATCCTGGGGGCCGGTTGGGCCTGGGGCATTGCCAGTGGCGTCACCCTGTTTTTGCTGGCCATGCCCTGGTTGCCACCTCGTGGGGAAAAGCCCCGTGCTGAAGTCAACCTGGAGCACTGCTCGGGTTGTGGCCAGTGTGCCCAGGATTGCCCCTATGGTGCCATCACCATGCAACGCCGCACCGATGGCCGCAAGTTTGAGTTTGAATCCAGCATGGAGGACTCTCTTTGCACCTCTTGCGGCATCTGCACCGGTTCCTGCGCCTCTGCCAATCCATTCAGAATGGCCAAAGAGGTGTTGAAAGCCGGCATCGAAATGCCCTGGTATGGGGCGGAGGATCTGAGAAGAATCACCCAGGAAAAGCTGTCCGCCCTGACCACTCAGCCGCGGGTTATCGTTTATGGTTGTGAGAACAGTCTGGATTTCAGTGTGCTGGACGGGCTGGGGTGTGCGGTGCAGGTGGTGCCCTGTTCCGGTATGTTGCCACCCTCTTTACTGGATTTCGCGCTTAAAAGGGGTGCCGATGGTGTTGTGGTGACAGGGTGTCGGGAGGGGGACTGTTTCCACCGTTTTGGTAATCGTTGGACCATTGCCCGTCTGGATGGTACCCGGGAGCCCCATCTGTTTGCCCGCACGGATCAGCGAAAAATTGTCCGATTCTGGGGGGGGCGGAGTGAGTCCCAGGAGATGCAGGCATTGGTTCGTTCGTTTCGTGACGGTATAAAAAAGGAGGGTCTCCCCCATGCCTGATTATCTGCGCTGGATGCTCCAAGGGGTTTGCTACGCTCTGTTTTGTTCGATTATCATGGTCTATTCCACCAAGCCGGCCTATACCTATCTGCCACCTGGTCAGGGGGAGATCAAGTTGGCTTTTAAACATGCGTCGCAGCGCAAAGAGGCCTGCACCGAACGAACGCCACAGCAGTTGATGGCGTTGCCGCCCAACATGCGCCGCAAGAGTGAGTGCTCGCGGGAAAGGGCGAATGTCGTGGTGGACATTATACTGGATGATCAGCATATGGCGCAGCAAACCTTTGGACCGCCCGGTTTGCATCGAGATGGGACCGTCTTTGTCTACAGTAAATTTCCCTTGCCCGCCGGGGAGCATCAACTGACTGTCGGCATGCGGAACAGTGCCCGGGAACAGGGGCATGATTTCAGCAAAAGTGCCCGGGTCACCATCCAGCCCGGTCAACTTTTGGTAGTGGGCTTTGACGATATCAAGATGGAGCTCACTTTTCACTAGGTTTGACCGGTTCACCGGGTTTGACCGCTTGTTCGACCGTTTGCCCGGGCTCTGCTGGAGCTGGAGTGGAGACGGGGGCGACCAGGAGTTGAATGGCCTGAAAGAGCAGCAGCGTCAGGGTCAGAATGATCCCGAAAAAAAAGAAAGAGCGGTGGGGCAACAGGGAACCCCGC
The DNA here is from genome assembly GCA_002753505.1 of Magnetococcales bacterium HCHbin5. Classification (GTDB taxonomy): domain Bacteria; phylum Pseudomonadota; class Magnetococcia; order Magnetococcales; family Magnetaquicoccaceae; genus Magnetaquicoccus. The sequence continues at coordinate 97,331 of PEAG01000005.1, forward strand.
ACCATTTCAATGCGCAGCAGCAGCCAATCCGCTGCCAGATACAGCACAATCCCTGCCAGGGTAAAATAGATAAATTCCATGGTTGAAACGGTTATCCTTGCCAATAAAGAATGATCACTCTGCCACGCACGGCAGGATAGCGGCATTGCGGTCATAAATAATTGATCTGGATCAAGGGAGACAGGGAGCGCAACAGTCCGGCCTCAAGTGTTGATCGGCACTTCCAAGGCTGTGTTTAAATTTTTTGTGCAACCGAACAAAAGTTCCATACTTTTTTGATGGAGAATAAAATTTCAGCAAAAAATTGATCCATATCAATGTTTGTTACCCTCTTCATGCGCTAGCATTACCCTGCCTCCTTGGTGGGCCAGCGGTGGTCGGCGGTGCCGGCAGCGGCAGGTTGGGCAGGGGGTTGGGGCGGTGTGCGTGTTCTCCTGGGGTTTCTGCGTCAGGGAGCCCGGCGGTGTCGTCCGTTCTGATCTGTTTGCTACATGGGTTTCCTTTAATAAGTGTTCTACATTGTTTACAAAAGGAGTTGGATAAGATTATGAAGCATAATTACAGAAAAACCCTGGCTATGGCCTCTGCACTGCTGGCTCTGACGATCGCGGCTGGGACGGGGTTTGCCGCTGGCAAGGCTCCACCAGAGATGACGGAGCAGGAATTTGCGGTAGCCAAGAAAATTTATTTTGAGCGCTGCGCTGGTTGCCATGGTGTGCTGCGGAAGGGAGCCACCGGGAAGCCGTTGACCCCGGATATTACCCAGGAGAAGGGCAGCGAGTATTTGGAAGGGTTCATCACCTATGGATCCCCTGCGGGTATGCCCAACTGGGAAGGCACCCTGAGCAAGGATGAGATCAAGCTGCTGACCAACTATCTGCAGCATACGCCGCCGCTCCCGCCCGAATTTGACATGAAAGATATCAAGGAGACCTGGAAAGTTCTCGTGCCGACTGAGAAGCGTCCAACCAAGAAGATGAACAAGCTGGATCTGGACAACCTGTTCTCGGTTACCTTGCGTGATGCGGGCCAGGTGGCCTTGATTGACGGGGGTACCAAGAAGATTGTCACCGTCATCAAAACCGGTTATGCCGTACACATTTCTCGCCTGTCCAGTTCCGGTCGCTATCTTTATGTCGTTGGTCGGGACGCCAAGGTTGTCCTGATTGACCTGTGGATGGAGACCCCCGAGGCCGTTGCTGAGATCAAGGTTGGTATGGAGGCCCGTTCAGTGGAGACCTCCAAGTACAAGGGTTGGGAAGACAAGTATGCTGTTGCGGGTTCCTACTGGCCACCCCAGTATGTTATCATGAAGGGTGAGACCCTGGAGCCCCTCAAGGTTGTCTCTACCCGTGGCAATACGGTGGATACCCAGGAGTATCATCCCGAGCCTCGGGTGGCTGCCATCATCGCTTCGCATGAGCATCCCGACTTTATCATCAACGTCAAAGAGACCGGTATGGTGTTGATGGTGGATTACTCTGACCTCGCCAACCTGAGCGTGACCAGCATTGATTCGGCTCGTTACCTGCACGATGGCGGTTGGGATTCCACCCACCGTTATTTCATGTCGGCGGCCAACAAGTCCAATACCATCGCGGTGATTGACTCCAAGACGCGCAAACTGGAGAAGCTGGTCACGGTGGGTGCGACGCCCCATCCTGGTCGTGGTGCCAACTTTGTCCATCCCGAGTTTGGTCCCGTCTGGGCGACCAGCCACTTGGGGGATGACAGAATCTCCATGATTGGTACCGATCCGGTGGGTCATCCCAAGAGTGCCTGGAAAGAGGTTGGGACCTTGTCCGGGGCCGGTGGTGGTTCGCTCTTCATCAAGACCCATCCCAAGTCGCGCAATCTGTGGGTAGACACCCCCTTGAACCCGGATGCCACCGCTTCCCAGTCGATCGCGGTGTTCAACCTGGACAACCTGAAAGCGGGTTTCGAGACCCTGCCGATCGCCAAGTGGGCGGATCTGGGTGCCGAAGGGGTGCAGCGGGTTGTGCAGCCGGAATACAACAAGGACGGTACCGAGGTGTGGTTCTCGGTCTGGAATGGCGCGAAGCAGAAATCGGCCATCGTCGTGGTGGACGACAAAACCCGCAAGCTCAAGGCTGTCATCAAGGATGATCGTCTTGTGACCCCCACCGGTAAGTTTAACGTCCTGAATACCCAGCATGACGTCTATTAAGTCCTTGCTGGACTATTAAAATTTTTCCATCTTTCGTCACGGTTGATTTTGAGGCCGTGGCGAAAGGTGGAAAACACAAACAGATCCCGTTGCTGCTCCCCGTAATTTATTGCATAATCGTACCTCCATGTTTTTCTCGGAACATATATGCGGGCAATGCGAATTTTTTTTGCGTTTTCGGTGCTTTCGTTCCTGGCGGTGACCTCCGCCGCCTGGGGTGGTCAGCCGCAGCCACTTCGGCAGCAGGCGTTGATCCATCTTTTGAAACATGACTGTGGTTCCTGTCATGGTCTGACCCTCAAGGGTGGGTTGGGGCCGCCGTTGACGCCGGAGGCCCTGAGTGGTAAGTCTGCCGAAATGTTGGCAGATACCATTGCCTATGGTTTGCCGGCAACGGCCATGCCGCCTTGGCAGGGTTTGTTGAGCAGGGAAGAGATTTTCTGGCTGGCAGAACGGTTGCGGGAAGGGGTTGCACCATGATGAAAAAGCTTGCTTTGTCTCTCTCTCTCTCTCTCCTCTCCTTGTCCATGGGATGTACGCCTTTGCGGGGGGTGGGGGATATGGGGCTGGTGGTTGAACGGGCCTCTGGCAGTATTCGGGTCATAGAGACCACGACCAACACCATTCTCAGCCGCACGGAAGGGTTGGGGGATCTCTCCCACGCCTCGGCCGTCTACTCCAGGGATGGTCGTTATGCTTTCCTGTTTGGTCGCGATGGCGGGTTGAGCAAGGTGGATCTGCTGACGGGCAAACGGGTGCAGCGGGTGGTGCAGGCAGGCAACAGCATCGGTGGGGCCATCTCCCAGGATGGCCGTCTGGTGGCGGTCTCCAACTATACCCCGGGTGGGGTTCGGATTTTTGATACAAGCAGCTTGGCGTTGGTGGCCGACATACCGGCCATTGGTTCCGATGGAAAAACCTCGAAGGTGGTTGGGTTGGTAGATGCGCCGGGCCAGCAATTTGTCTTCAGTCTTTTCGATGCTGGTGAAATCTGGTTGGCCGATTTGACCGAGGTGGACCGCCCCAAAATCACCCGCTTTACCCAGGTCGGGGATAAGCCTTACGACGCACTGATTACGCCGAATGGACGCTTCTATATCGCCGGACTGTTTGGCGAAGATGGTCTCTCGCTGCTGGATCTGTGGCACCCGGAGAAGGGGGTCAGAAAAATATTGCAGGATTATGGCAAGGGGGAGGCAAAATTGCCGGTCTACAAGATGCCACACCTGGAAGGGTGGGCGGTGGCAGGCGATCTGGCCTTTTTCCCGGCCGTTGGCCGCCATGAGGTGTTGGTGGCCGACACCAACACATGGAAGTTGAAGGGGCGTATTCCGGTTCACGGTCAGCCTGTCTTTGTCATGAGCCGACCGGATGATCGGCAACTGTGGGTCAACTTTGCCCATCCGGATAATGATACGGTGCAGGTGATAGATGTGCCTTCCCTGGCAGTCGTGAAAACGTTGCAACCAGGCAGTGGGGTGATGCACATGGAGTTTACCCCGAGAGGGGAGCATGTCTGGGTCTCGGTGCGGGATGCTGATCGGGTGGATGTCTATCATACAGGCACTTTCGAAAAACTGGGTTCTTTGGAAGTGGAAAAGCCCAGCGGTATATTTTTCGGTTCCCGGGCACACAAAATTGGGCTGTAGAACGACAAACTGGGCTGTAAATAAGATGAGCGTTCAAGATCACCATGCCTTGTTGACGACCCATGCCGGGAAGGCTCCCCTCTCTCTGACTGCAATGGATTGGCGGTTGCTGAATACCTTTCAAAAAAATTTTCCCCTGGTTGCCGAGCCTTACGCCGAAATGGGGCGACAGTTGGGCATCAGTGAACAGGAGGTGTTGCAACGTCTGTCATCGCTGCAGGAGAGCGGGGTGGTCAGTCGGGTGGGTGCGGTGTTGCGCACTGGCCAAATCGGGGTCAGTACCCTGGCGGCGGTAGAGGTTGCGCCGGCAGAGTTGGAACGGGTGGCGGCGGTCGTCAACAGTTTTGCCGAGGTAAACCACAACTATGAGCGGGAGCATGCCCTCAATCTCTGGTTTGTGGTGACGGCCTGTTCTGAAGAGAGGTTGATGAGCATTCTGGCTGAGATAGAGCGGCAATCCGGTTCCCCCGTCTACATGATGCCGATGGAGGAAAACTTCCATATTGATTTGGGCTTTCCCATCGATCAGCAACAGGATTGGATTTAACCATGGATATGCAGGCGGTAGATGCGCGTGAGTTGAGTCTGCTTGCGGTGATTCAAGGCGGTTTTCCGTTGACGCCGCGTCCGTTTTTGGAGATTGGCAACCAGATCGGGCTCTCCGAGGCCCAGGTGATCGCTACCCTGGCGGATTTGAGCCAACGCGGGGTGATCAAACGGATGGGGCTGATCGTTCGTCACCGGGAGTTGGGTTTCAAAGCCAACGCCATGGTGGTTTGGGATCTGCCTGATGATCTGGTGTCGGTGATGGGTAAACGGGTCGGGGAGTTGGAGTTTGTCACCCTTTGTTATCGTCGCCGCCGATCGTTGCCCCGTTGGTCCTACAATCTGTATTGCATGATTCACGGTCGAGAGCGGAGTCAGGTGTTGGATCATCTGGCCGCTCTGGAGGCCTGTTGTGGGTTGGAGGAGTTTCCCAAGCAGGTACTTTTCAGTCATCGCCGTTTCAAACAGCATGGGGCGCACTATTTTACCCAGCATGTTTCCGCTCCCCATCTCCTTTCTGTTCCCCCCGTTTCGCTCCAATGAGTGCCATTGATGCCGTTGCCAGACGCATCATCAACGATTTGCAGATCGGTTTTCCATTAAGCGAGCAGCCTTTTGCTGAAGTGGCAGGGTGGTTGGGGTTGGATGAGGCCACGGTGATCCAGCAGGTGGAATCTCTTTTGGCTGCCGGATTTCTCAGTCGTTTTGGCCCTTTGTTCAATGCCGAGCAGTTGGGAGGTGGGCTGACCCTGGCAGCCATGGCTTTGCCGGAACCGGTTTTTGAGACGGTTGCGGCGACGGTCAACGCTTTCCCGGAGGTGGCACACAACTATGCCCGGGAGCATCTGCTCAATATGTGGTTTGTGTTGGCCACCGAGCGGGCCGACGAGATGGAAGCTGTCATCGCCAGGATAGAAAAAAATACCGGCTATCCTGTTTTTAATCTGCCCAAGTTGGCGGAGTATCATCTGGGATTCAAGCTGCAACTGGGGCCAGCCGGGGAGGTGGACACGGTTCCGATTGAGACGCACGGCGCGGAGAACGACGCGACCCGCTGCGCGGCTTGGTCGCTTGAGCCCAGCGCGGAGGAGAGGGCGGTGATTGCGGCCACTCAGGAGGGGCTTCCTCTCTGTCCGCGTCCCTATCATGCGGTGGCAGAGCTGGTTGGAATGACGGCTGACCAGGTGATCGCTCATTTGGCAACCATGCTGGAGCGGCGATGGATTCGGCGTATCGGGGTTGTGCCCAACCATTACCGGTTGGGACTGAAGGGAAACGGCATGTCGGTCTGGGATCTGCCGGATGAAAAGGTCTCTTTGCTGGGCGAGCGGATCGCCTCTTTGGGGTTTGTCAGCCACTGTTACCGGCGTCCTCGCCGGTTGCCGGAGTGGCCTTTCAATCTGTTTGCCATGGTGCATGGTGCCGATCGGGCTGTTGTCGATCAGAGGGTGGCGATCATTGCTGACCTGTTGGGTGCAGAGAACCGGGGGCATATGGTATTGTACAGCAGCCGGATACTGAAAAAGAGCGGTTTGCGGCTGAAAAACGGTGTGGGGCATGGTTGAGTGTGCATGATCATGATCATGATGGGGCATGGGCAGGGTTCTCCATAATGGTTGCCATCTCCTGTTAATCCTGTTAAACGATTGCAGGGGTCTGGGGACCGTCACGGTCCCCAGCGGGGTGCAGGGGCAGAGCCCCTGCATGTAACGGGCGCGTTTTCCCAAAGCAAATTTTCGCAGAAAATTTGCGCAACGCGCCCAAAACCGCCCCGCAGGGGCGACCTTGGGAGGGCGGCAGCCCGACTCGCACGGTTATGTTATGGAAAATGTTTGGATAAGAAAGCAGAAGGTTCGGGTATTACGCTTTTTGTTTGATACAAAGAATGTTCGGACGTTCCGCTTTTTGTTCGACACAAGGCCAGGATCGGTTTTTTTTCCAAGCCAAGTGACCTTTTGCCCGCTCTCGGTCGGGCTGCCGCCCTCCAGCAGTGCCCCTGCGGGGCGTTTTGGGCGCGCTGCGCCCATTTGCTGCGCAAATGGGCTTTTGTGAAAGCGCGCCCGTTACATGCAGGGGCTTTGCCCCTGCACCCCAC